>NZ_JBUZWE020000004.1:0-391398 GCF_055730135.2 Mesocryomonas lacus
CCCCATCAGAAACGACAGCGCCGTTCCACGGGAGATTCCCGTCAAATCATCGGTATCGAAGGAGGACGGCAAACGGACTGCCATCTTCGTCCGCAACTGGGACGGAAGCGGACAATCGACCCTGATGCCAGAGGAGGCCGCCTCGGTACCGATATCCGAATTCCAATTGCATCGCGCCATCGTCACTGCTCTTACGCCGGCATATCCGCTCGACTGCTCGGGCTGTTGGGCAGAGGAGGCGATTGCGGATGCCGCTTTCGTAGAGTGCTCCCCCATCGGCAGCTGCACCCTTCTCCATTACCCTCTTTCCTCGCGGTCAGACGACCGAGGTGTCAGTCATCAAGGTCTGAAGGTCCGAAAGACGAATTCCAACAGAAAATCATAAATTTCTTCGTTCATGAATGATTTTAGATATAGAATATCGCTAATTCATGATCCTTGCAAAAGGAGCGTTTGGGTAATTTCGTCTAAATGCTACTTTCCTTCGTGTTGATTTAATCCACATCTATCAAGCAATTGTGCTATGTCCTCGGAAGCGGCCGCACGGCGGCCCCTATCCGGGAGTTCGACTTGAACGCTGTCGAAAAAATCACGGAACTGTCGAAGCCGGCTTCCGGAAGCCCGGAAAGACGAGGGCTGGTCGTTGCGATCGGGGCATCCGCCGGCGGCCTGGAAGCCTGCAGGAAGCTGTTGGAAGCGCTGCCCGATGACAGCGACTTCAGCTACATCCTGGTCCAGCACATGGAGCCGGACCAAGAGAACCTCCTTGTCGATCTCCTGGCGACGAGCACGGGCATGGCGGTCAGCGAAGCCGCCGAGGGCATGATCGTCAAAGCTGGAAACATCTACATCATACCACCGGGTCATTATCTGACGGTCGGGGATCGCGTTCTGCACTTGAGTGAGCCTACCGAACATCGAGGGGCACGGATGCCCTTTGACTTCCTGTTGAAATCGCTGGCGAAAAATTATGGAGATCGCGCCGCATGCATCGTCCTTTCCGGAACAGGATCGGACGGAAGTCTCGGCATCGCGGATATTCACGCTGCTGGCGGGCTCGTTATCGCGCAGGATCCGGATGAGGCAGGCTTCGACGGTATGCCCAACAGTGCCGTCGGCACCGGAGTCGTCGATCATGTTCTGGCGGTCGGAGAAATGTCGGCAGCCCTTTCCGCCTTTTCGGAAAGCGCCGAACTGTCGGATGGTGCGAGCGAAGTGAGCAAGTCGTCCTCCTCCGAGAGTGAAAAACTTGCCGAGATAATCGAGCTGATCCGGACCAACACCCATTACGACTTTCGCCAATACAAGACCGGAACGCTTCATCGGCGCATACAGAGGCGCATCGGTGTCGGGGAACCGGGCGCTGATGGTATGGAGGTCTATCTCTCGACGTTGCGACGGGAACCAGGCGAGCTTGAACTTCTTGCCAAAGATCTGCTGATCAATGTCACGGGGTTTTTCCGCGACCCCGACGTCTACGACATGTTGAGGGACAAGATTCTTCCAGACTTGATCCGCGACTGCCCAGCGGACAAATCCCTTCGAATCTGGGTCGCCGGTTGCAGCTCGGGCGAGGAGGCGTACTCGATCGCCATCGTCGCGACGGAGGCGATCGCACGTGCAGGCAGCGACGTGAAGCTTCAGGTCTTCGCTTCTGACTTGGACGAAGATGCGGTCACCGAGGCCCGCGAGGCTGCCTACCCAAACTCGATATCCGTCGATGTTTCGCCCGAGCGGCTGGCCCGCTTCTTCGAGAGACAGGAAGACGGCTATCGCATGCTGCCGGCACTTCGTGGAGCCGTGATCTTCACAGTCCAGAACGTTCTGACCGATCCTCCGTTTTCCCGCATCGACTTGATCTCCTGCCGGAACCTTCTCATCTATCTTGAACCGGAAGCACAGAGACGAGTCGTCCAGACCTTCCATTTTTCGTTGCGTCCGGGCGGAGTTCTTTTGCTGGGCAGTTCCGAGACGGTCGGGGAATTGCTTGGCAACTTCGAAGTCATCTCGAAGCCGCAGCGGCTCTACCGCAGGATCGGGCGTAACCGCCCATCCGAGATCGACGATCAGAAGAAAGCCGATATGAAAGAGGCCGTCGAGCCACCGGTGCAAGGCGTAGCGCGCCAGACGCGTAACGTCGCCATTGCGGAACTGGCCCGCCGGACCGTCATGGACACCTATGCTCCGGCTGCGGTCCTGATCAACCGTAACCAGGACTGCCTTTTTTCCCTCGGTCCCACGGACCGCTATCTGAAAGTGGCCGCAGGCTTCGCGACTCAGGATCTTGTCTCGATGGTCGCACCCGAGCTGCGGACCAGGCTGGCAGGTGCTATACGTCAGGTAGGCCGCGCCGAACCCATGGTCGCTACGCCCGCCAGCAGGCTGGTACGTTCGGGCAAGACGGTAGCCGTCCGCCTCGAAGTCCGGAGAGTCCTACTCCACGACGAGGAACTTCTGCTGGTCTCGTTCATCGAGGAAGCGGCAGCGCCGACAAGTGCCGAACGCCCCATTGGAAAGGCACGGAGCGTCCATCTCGACGAAGTCGAGAAGGAGCTTGAGGCGACACGGGCCGAGCTTCAGGATGCCCTCAGGGATCTCGACGTCGCGAACGAGGAGCAGCGGACGATCAACGAAGAGGCTCTCTCGGTCAACGAGGAGTATCAGTCCACCAACGAAGAGCTGTTGACGTCGAAGGAGGAGCTGCAGTCACTCAACGAGGAGCTGACGGCACTGAACAGCCAGTTGCAGGAGACCTTGTCCCGCCAGCGTACGACCTCCAACGACCTTCAGAACGTTCTGTATTCCACGGACGTCGCGACCATCTTCCTGGACGCCGACCTCAACATCCGATTCTTCACGCCGGCGACCCAGTCATTGTTCAGGGTCATCCCGGGAGATATCGGGCGCCCCCTGTCCGATCTGAACTCTCTCGCCTCCGATGCGGCGTTGATGGACGACGCGAAGGCGGTGCTTGGCCGGTCCGCCGCGATAGAACGAGAGATTCAGGCCGGCGGCGCATGGTTCAAAAGGAAGATCCTGCCTTACCGCACCCATGATGGCGGCGTCGAAGGCGTCGTCATCACGTTCACCGAAATCACCGAAGCAAAGTGTATCGCCAATGCGCTGGAAGCCGCCAAGCGACAGGCGGAACAGGCGAGCTTGGCGAAATCACGGTTCCTGGCCGCGGCGAGCCACGATCTGCGCCAGCCCCTTCAGTCGCTCGTCTTGCTGCAGGGGTTGTTGGCGAAAGCCGTCCAGGGGGACGATGCGCGACGTCTGGTCAGTCGGATGAACAAGACGCTCGGCTCCATGGCTGGCATGCTGAACACGCTCCTCGACATCAAGCAGATCGAGGCCGGCGTCGTTCATCCGGAAATCGGCGATTTCCCGATCGGCGATCTGCTCGGCCAGCTCGAGGAGGAGTTCGTCTACCAGGCTCTTCATCAGAAGCTGACGTTGCGGCGGGCGGCCTGCAGCCTGCACGTCAAAAGCGACGCGGGGCTCCTGGGGCAGATACTACGTAACTTCATCTCCAATGCGCTCAAGTACACGAAGCGAGGCGAAGTGCTCATCGGTTGTCGGCGGCGTGGCGATGTCTTGAGGATCGAGGTCCTGGATACCGGTGTCGGCATCGCCGACCATGAGCTTGAACCCATCTTCGAAGAATATCACCAGATCGAGAACGTAGCCCGTGAACGGAGCCTGGGGCTCGGGTTGGGTCTTCCCATTGTCCGCCGTCTTGCGACGCTGCTTGACCACAAGGTTCGAGTACAGTCGGTCTTGGGTAAAGGTTCTGTATTCAGCATCGACGTACCGATTTCGTTGAACGACAGAAGCTCCATGGTCCGGGATACGGCTCCGCAACGAGAAGCCGAAACTCCGCCGGTGGTCAGTGCAGACGCATGCTCGGCTGGTACAGTGCTGATCATTGAGGACGACCCCGAGGTAAGAGATCTGCTGGAACTGCTTCTGGTCTGCGAGGGACGGCGCACCGAATCCGTCAGCGACGGGATCGACGCTCTCGAATGGTTGGGAAAGAACAAGCGTGGTCCCGACGTCATCTTGACCGACTACAATCTCCCTGGTGGCATGAACGGGATCGAAGCCGCGACGGCGATCCGGAAGATAACCGGACGTCATATCCCGGTCGTCGTGCTGACAGGCGACATCTCGACCAAGACCCTGCAGGTGATTTCTGGTCAGGACTGTGTTCAGCTGAACAAGCCCGTCGACGCCGATGCACTCACGAAGCTGATCGAGGCGCTGCTCCAGCCGGCTTCGCCTCCAGAGCTTCGACCCCGTGCAGAAGGCGAGCTGAAACCCGGTATCGTCTACGTCGTCGACGACGACCGCGATATCCTGGAAACCATAGAATTGGTCTTGGAGGCCGACGGACGCACGGTTCGGATCTTTGATGACGGGACGGCATTCCTGGCGGACTTGAAGCCTGGCGAAGGAAATTGCCTTCTGCTGGACGCCCGGATGCCTGGCCTCGGCGGAATGGAGATCCTGAGCATCCTACAGGACCGCAAGATACATCTGCCCACGATCATGATTACCGGTCACGGCGAGGTATCCACGGCAGTGGCGGCAATGAAAGCGGGTGCACTCGATCTGATAGAGAAGCCCATCGGCAGCGATGAACTGCTAGCCAGCATCGATCGTGCCCTAGCTCATTCGCAAGATGCCGGAAAAGTGGCGACGCGGCGTGACGCGGCAAGGCTTCAGATCAAGGGACTGACCACCCGTCAGCATGAGATAATGGACCTGGTCCTGGCCGGCCATCCGAGTAAGAACATCGCTGCTGACCTCGGCATCAGCCAGCGGACGGTCGAAAATCACCGGGCGGCCATCATGACGAAGACAGGTTCGAAATCATTGCCGGATCTCGCCAGACTGGCGGTCACGGCTTCCAGTCGGGAAGCGTTTCGGCAGCAGTGACCCCGGTTCCGACGTTCAGTCTGAATTTGGAAGTAGGTGATTTCCGATGCTGGAAAGTACCGCTGGCCCGACCTTAGGTTCGACATCGAAAATCTCGGGATCGGACAGAGTGATGACCAGCGACAGCAAGTTGAAGAAAGCCGTCGTCGATGAACTCGAGTGGGAGCCTAGTGTGGATCAGGCGAACATCGGCGTGACGGTACACGACGGCATCGCTACGCTGACGGGGCATGTCGAAACCTACGTCGAAAAACTTGCCGCGGAAAAAGCGGCACGGCGGGTAAATGGCATCAAGGCGGTCGCCGAGGAGATCGACGTGCGTCTGCCCTTCGGAATGAAGCATGGCGACGAAGATATCGCTTTGGCGGCGATCACCCGTCTTGGGTGGGACACGATGATCCCGACGGACTCCATCAAGGTGACGGTGGAAAAAGGTTGGATGACCCTGACCGGCGAAGTCGACTGGGGGTACCAGAAGCACGCTGCGACCACTGCCGTCCATGGCCTCTGGGGTGTCGTCGGCGTTACGAACCAAGTCGTCGTCCGTCCCAAGCCGGACACGTCGGCCATACGTGACGATATCATGGCCGCCCTTGATCGCTCCTGGTTCGACCCGGCTACGATCGATGTCGCCGCTGAAGGCGGGAAGGTGAAACTCACAGGCGTGGTGAGGTCTTGGTATGAGCGCGACGAAGCCGGAATGACGGCATGGTCGGCGCCTGGGACTACATCCGTGAAGAACGACATCTCCGTCAATTGATCAGACCGTGCTCGTCGACATCCGGTCGTCGTCGACGGGCCGTTACGCGGGAGGGACGCCTGTCTCTTCCGTATCCACTCTCAGCTTCTCTCGGAACGCTTCCAGTCTCGCTCGGTAGCCTTCGGCGTCACCATATTCGAGAAATTCGTAGTACCGGCGGTGTGGGTCGTAGACGCGCAACGCATGTTTGATCGGGCACCAATATTGCTCGGTCCGGCTCCCGATCTCCCTGACGTATGCCACCAAGCCGTTCGCATAGGCGCAGAACAGACAGTTCAGCGCCTCGATCCAGTTCAGGTAGGCGAGATGACGCCTGTCCAGGATGATGTACTTCGCCCTTTCCACCCGGGGTATCCGATAGGCCCGGAAGCAGATCGACTGATAGACCGTCACCCAGCAGTCGATGATCAGCATCGGCACGATCAGGGAGTAGATCACAGGCGCGGTGATGACTCTTCCGAACGACGCCCGGGCCTGGAAGCCGGCAATCCTCTTGCGCAGCATCCGATGCTCGGCGGCGATCCCGTGTTCGAACTCCACCATGCATTTGCGGACCCGCCATCCGAGCTTCACCCGGTGTGCCTCGATCTCCCTGTCGAGTTCGGTCTGAAGGCGGACCATCTCGGTCGCCAGCTCCTGCATCCGCAATGTCATGTCGATCTGGATTCCGTCGCTGGGCCATGGAGTTCCGACTTACGGCACCATGTATCGATGCCCCAGCGCGTTGGAAGTGGCATCTTCCCATGGAGCGTACACCAGATCGACCCCGATATGCCGAGATCCTCAGGCCGCAAACCGCAGAGCGCGATCATGGTCATCGCAGATGCGTAGTTTCCGAGGCTGCCGGCGGTGCCTTCGCCGTTGTTAGGTTGCCAGACTGGACTGGACCACTCGGGCTGAGGCTCGAGACGTCGGTCGTCAGTCCCGTATCCGGAGCGCCGCAAGTCCTGCGGTTTTCCCAATCAGGTGAACAAGATGAACGACGATCTGCAGTTGAAGGATGACGTCCTGGCCGAGCTGAAGTGGGAACCGAGCATCTCGGAAGCTCACATCGGCGTAACGGCGAAAGGCGGCGTGGTTACCCTGCTCGGCCATGTCGATAGCTATGCGGAGAAGTTCGCCGCCGAGGTGGCTACCCGCAAGGTTCGGGGCGTGAAGGCCATCGCGGAAGAAATCGAGGTCCGCCTGCCGTTCGAGTCCGTGCGCGGCGACGACGACATCGCGTCGGCTGCCATCAGCCGGATCTCCTGGAATGCCTCGATCCCCAAGGACGCCGTGAAGGTCAAGGTCGAGAAGGGCTGGGTGACGTTGACCGGCGAAGTCGAGTGGCATTTCCAGAAGGTCGCGGCACGCGAGGAAGTTCGTGCATTGCTTGGCGTCCTCGGCGTCAGCGATCAGACCACGGTCAAGGTGAAAGCCGATTCCGCTCACATCAGCGAGAACATCAAGAGCGCCCTGCATCGCTCCTGGTTCGATCCGAGGGGCATCTTCGTCTCCGCGACCGGCGGCACCGTGACGCTGAGCGGCAAGGTCGGGTCGTGGCACGACTACGACATCGCATCGTCCACGGCATGGGCTTCGCCAGGCACGACGACCGTCAAGAACAACATCTCGATCGTCTGACCGGGACTACGATGGCAAATGCTCGGCATTTGCGAATGACGAACCGCATCCTGCGATGTGGATTACGTCGAGATCTGAACGATGGAGCGCTGCGGTGGACAGGAATGCGACGATCGAAGGCTGGCATGCCAACAAGAACGGTGCCGGCAGAGGCACCAATCCCTACAAGGTGGTGACGGCCCATCACCGCGAGTGGCAGGAGGGGTTCGATCAGGCGGGTGTGAGGTCTGCTGCTGCCGAACTGCACCGGTGTTCCTCGACGACGATCGAGGACGAGGCCGAATAGAGACCGGTTGGTCGTCCCTGCATGTCTTGTTCGTCAGCCGAAGGGGCTGGGCTCGCGCCCGGCCCCTTTCCGTTCTCTGATGGGCCACATCGCCGGATCAGCCGATCGATACGCAAGGGCTTCCCATGGCCGATGCGCTTCGGGCCCGGAAAAACCCAGACTGTTTCTGCTTGGACTGCAGGCTCAATGTCCTGGCTGCATGAAGCGGAAGCCGGACACGGACAATTCGGCGGGATGGGTAGTTTCCGAGCCTATCAAGGGTACCCGAACAGGTTCCAAGGTCTGCATACAGCGACCGCAGCCGACCGACAGCACGACGAGACATCGTCCGCCCTGATCTTGCGGCCCTAGCCGACAGATCTCAGGAATCCATCATGACACTTCGCACTTCTGCCAACGGACGGACGTCCAGCCCGTCCACACGCAAGATACATCTAGTCGGTGGCGGCATCGCGTCGATGTCCGCCGCGGCCTTCATGATCCGGGACGGCGACTGCCTCGGTCCGAACATCACCATTTACGAGAATCTGGATGTCGTCGGCGGCAGCCTCGATGCGGCCGGTTCGCCGGTGGAAGGATATGTGCTGCGTGGCGGCCGGATGCTGGAGTCCAAGTACCTCTGCACCTTCGGGCTCTTCGACTCCATCCCGACGCTCGACGAGAGCCGCACGGTGACGCAGGAGATCTTCGCGTGGAACAAGACGATGAAGACCACGTCGAAGTCCCGGCTGGTTCGCAAGGGCGTTCGCCAGGTCGCGCCCGAATTCGGACTCGACGAATGGCAGATCCTCGCGCTGGAAGCGCTGGTCCTCGAACCGGAAACGCTGCTCGGCGACAGTTCCATCGCCGACCACTTCGGCCCTGCATTCTTCGGGACCGATTTCTGGTTCATGTGGTGCACGACCTTCGCCTTCCAGCCATGGCACAGCGCCGCCGAGTTCCGCAGGTACCTGCTACGTTTCAGTCATATGGTCGGCGGCTTCGACAGGCTCGAAGGCATAATGCGCACCACCTACAACCAGTACGACTCTCTAGTCCGGCCTTTGCAGAAGTGGCTGCTCGATCGCGGCGTGGTCTTCTCGACCGGCGCCAGGGTGGACGACGTCCGGATCAGGGACGACGACGGCTACCTGTACGCTCGCGAGATCTACCTGGAACGAGATGGGAAGTTCGAGGCGATCGCCGTAGCCGAAGATGACTTGGTCATCGTCACTCTCGGATCGATGACAGAAGCCTCCGCTCTCGGAACGATGGAGATGCCCGCGGCCCTCGCCGGCACCGCGCCTGGGCCATCGTTCTCGCTGTGGGAAAAGATCGCCCGAGGTCGACCGGAGTTCGGCAATCCCTCCGCTTTCGACAAACGGATCGAGCAATCGAAGTGGCTGTCCTTCACTGTCACTCAGACCGACGAAGCCTTTCTTCATATGGTCCGCGACCTCACAGGCAACGTCCCTGGAGAAGGCGGATTGGTTACCTTCCCGGAGTCCGCGTGGCTGGCTTCGATCGTCATTCCCCACCAGCCGCACTTCATCGGCCAGCCGGAAGGAACGTTCGTCTTCTGGGGATACGGCCTGACGATCGATGCGCCGGGAGATTTCGTCAGGAAGCCGATGTCCGCATGCACGGGCAGGGAGATCATGATCGAAATCCTCGGGCACCTTCATGCCGGCACCAAGGCGAAGGCCATCCTGGAAACGACGAACTGCATTCCCTGCATGATGCCCTATGTGACGAGCCAGTTCCTGACGAGAAAAACCGGCGACCGACCGCAGGTGATTCCGAAGGGCGCAGAGAATTTCGCGTTCGTCGGGCAGTTCTGCGAGATTCCGGAAGACGTCGTGTTCACGGTGGAATATTCCATCCGCTCGGCACAGCTTGCGACCTATGGACTGCTTGGTCTCGATCGGACTCCGCCAGCAGTCTACAAGGGAAAGTTCGATCCGCGAGTGCTGCTCCGCGCATTCCTCGCACTTCACGATGTGAAGGCGTGATGATCCGCGGACTGATCCTGGCGGCCGCCATCCTGTCAGGTGCCCCGCCGGCCTGGGCTGCGGACCCTTCGGCAGGACACGACATGGCGTTGGCGAAGTGCTCTCGCTGCCATTCGGTGGAGGCTAAGGGATCGAGCCCCCTTCCCGCCGCCCCGCCCTTCAGACGGCTTCACGAAAGGTACCCCGTCGCGGATCTGGAGGAGGCTCTGACGGAGGGTATCATGGTCGGTCACTCGCCGATGCCGGACTTCGTCTTCTCACCGACCGAGACGGCCGATCTCATCGCGTACTTGAAGACCTTGGAATAGGCACGCCAGTTTTCCCGAACAAAGCAGAAGGCGGTGGTGAGTAGTTTCCGTCCCTCACGTCGTACCCTGCGCCTTGTTATCCATCATGCAACGGAACAGTTCCGATATTCCCGAAGGAAATGGTCATGAATGGACTGGGCAATACAAGAAACGTGAACTTGGCGATGCGCCGTCGCTCTCTCATGGAAGACGACGCATCTCTGCCTGCGGCTATATCGAGGGAAATCTGCGATCTGGCAGTCCATCTCGACGGTTCGGCGCACGACGAAACCCGGATCGCCTACTCCGAAATGCTCGCACTGAAGTTCGGCGCCCGGATCGAAGCGTGCCTGACGAACTGCGTGACGGTGGCACCTATAGCCGGCGTCATGGTGGGTGGATGGCAGGACGAGCCTTACGGTAGTCCGGATCTTGCGCCGGACGGAAGCGACGAGTTGCGTCTGCGTCGGAGAGTGTCCGGCATCGGCGCGCAGACCACTTTCCGTCGTTACGACGGTGTCGAGTTCGAGCTTGCGTTTTCGCTGGCTCGCCGGGCGAGGACCATGGATCTCTTCGTCCTGGGTCGACCGTATGGGCAGGCATCGCAATCGCCCCAGTTCGTCGAAACCCTCCTGGTCGACGCTGCCGCAACTGTCGTCGTCGTCCCACCGGAGCTTCCTCGCCTCCTGGATCTCGGGACGATCGTTGTCGGTTGGAAGGATACCCCGGGTTGCTCGCGGGCGGTCGCATCTTCCCTGCCCTTCCTCAAGCAGGCTTCGAAGGTCTACCTCGCAACCGTGTCGGACGGGTCGGAAGACGGAATGGATGAAGCGTCGGTGACGGAGATGACGGCTCATCTGTCTCATCACGGCATCTGCGCCGAGAGGATGTCCGTGCTCGACTGCGGTGACACGGCCGATTGCCTGCTTCGGGAGGCACGCAACGTCGGCGCCGATCTCCTGGTCGTCGGTGCATATGGTCGCTCCCGCATCCGAGAGATCGTCCTCGGCAGCGTCACGCGACACCTCCTGACACGCAGCACGATACCACTGCTTCTTTCGCACTGATCAGAAAGCCCGTTCGACCGGCTTCGGCGGTCGGCGGCGCTTCTACCCTTCTCCAGACATATCCTGAACCGAGGCATGCGGCGTCTTCGTCCCTGCCAGCGAAAGACCGTGCGCATGGAATATCTACATCGTCTGTTCGACGCGCAGCCGCTGCTTGCGCTGTTTGCGACGATCTCGCTCGGCTACCTCGTCGGAAAGATCAGGATCGGCAGTTTCGTCCTCGGTGGCATCGCTGGCACGCTGCTGGTCGGCGTGGTCATCGGCCAGCTCGGCGTCAACATCGACAGCGGAATCAAGAACGTCTTCTTCGCGCTCTTCATCTACGCCGTGGGCTTCCAGGGAGGCCCGCAATTCTTCCACTCCCTCAACCGCCGTTCGCTGAACCAGCTGATCTCCGCCTTCGTCATGTGCCTGACCGGCCTGCTTTGCGTGCTGGGTGCCGCCTGGATGTTCGGACTGGATCGCGGAATGGCCGCTGGCCTTGCCGCCGGCGGACTGACGCAGTCGGCGATCATCGGAACCGCGGGCGACGCGATCGCCAAGCTAGGCCTGCCGGCGGACCTTACCCAGGCGATGCAGACCAACGTCGCCGTGGGATATGCCATCTGCTACATCTTCGGCTCGCTCGGGCCGATCCTGATGGTCTCCTGGCTGATCCCGCTTGTGATGAAGTGGAACATCCGGCAGGAGGCGGTCAAGCTGGCCAAGCTGCTTTCGGGTGGCAATGCCGAGCTTGATCCGGGCGAATTCAATGCCGCCACGCAGGTCTCCACCCGGCTCTACCAGATCGCCGTCGATGGACGCTTCGCCGGTCGGACCGTCATCGACGTCGATCGCGACCTGAACGACGGCTCGGTCGAAGCGGTCTACCGCGAAGGCGTCGCGCTCGAACTTTCCGATACCATCATCCTGCAGGAAGGCGACCGCGTCGCCGTCACGGGAACGACCGACGTGATGGAAGGGCTGCCTGGCAGGCTAGGGCGTGAAGTGTCCGCACCGAACGGCCTGATGCTGGTCCAGGAAAACCGCGACATCATCCTGACCAATCCGAACCTCCGCAATCGGGCGATCGGCACCATCCATGACGAGGTCAACGTCGAGACCCGTCACGGCGTCTTCCTGACGGAAGTGCGGCGCATGGGGCTGAAGCTGCCGCTTCTCGACAAGCTCGAGCTGAAGCGCGGCGACGAACTCCGCTTCATCGGCAGCCCGACCGACCTCGACCGCGTCGAGCCTAAGATCGGCTACCGGATCTCGGCTGCAGTCGCCACCGACTTCATCTTCTTCGGCCTCGGTATGCTGGTGGGCATGCTGATCGGCATGATCGAGTTCAGGATCTGGGGAATTCCCATCTCCATCGGAAACGGCGGCGGCTGCCTACTTTCGGGCCTTGCCTTCGGCTGGCTCCGCAGCGTCCATCCCCGTTTTGCCGCTTTGCCGATAGGCGCCTCGACCTTCCTGCGCGATTTCGGGCTCGCCGTCTTCGTCGGCATCGTCGGCATCTCCGCCGGCCCCCAGGCGCTGGTCGCCATTCGCGAATACGGTTTGACTCTCCTCTTCCTCGGCGTCGGCGTCACGCTGATCCCGCAAATCGTCACCTTCCTTTTCTCCTACTTCGTCCTGCGGATCCGCAACCCGATCGAGGCGCTCGCCTGCGTCGCCGGCGGACGGAGCGCCAATCCGGCCTTCGCGGCACTCCTGGACAAGGCGGGCAACGCGACCCCGGTCGCGTCCTTCACCGTCACCTACGCCGTGGCCAACGTCTTCCTCACCCTGTGGGGCCCGATCATCATCGGCATCATCACGCGCAACGCCACCATCTAGCGCCGTTCCCGCGTCTCCTCCTTCTCTTCAAGGTGAACAGCAATGCTTACGAAGAACTTCGACAAATATGCCAATCTCAGCCCCTTCGAGCTGAAGGACCAGCTGATCGCGGTCGCAACATCGGATGCTCAGCGCCTTATGCTGAATGCCGGTCGCGGCAATCCGAACTTCCTTGCGACCCTCCCGCGGTGGGCCTTCCTCAGCCTTGGCGACTTCTCGCTCCGCGAGGCCGAACGCTCCTATTCCTACCTCGACAGCGGCTTCGGCGGGCTTCCCGAGCGCGAGGGCATCGTCCAGCGCTTTGACGCCTATGCCAATCACCATCGTGACGCCGATGGTGTTCGGTTCCTGAGGTCGGCCCTGTCGTACATCAAGGACCAGCTCGGACTCGATGCCGAAAGCTTCCTCCATGAGATGGTCGGAGCATTCCTGGGCTGCAACTATCCGACACCGCCCCGGATGCTTCAGCATTGCGAGGAGATCGTGAAGGCCTATCTCGCGGAGGAGATGTTCGGGCCCTTGCCGCCGCAGGGCGACTTCTCCGTCTTTGCCACGGAGGGCGGCACGGCGGCGATGACATACGTCTTCCAGAGCCTGAAAATGAACGGCCTTGTCCGTCCGGGTGACCGGATCGCCATCGCGACCCCGATCTTCTCGCCCTACCTGGAAATCCCGCTTCTCGAAGAATACGGCCTCGAGGTCGTCGACGTCCGGATGGACCGGCTGGATGACTGGCAGCTGCCACAGTCGGAAATCGAAAAGCTTCTCGATCCGGCGGTCAAGATCTTCTGCCTGGTCAACCCCAGCAATCCGCCCTCCTCCAAGCTTTCGGACGCGGTTCTAGACCAGCTCGCCGCTCTCGTCGTCAAGCGGCCGGACCTCTTCATCGTCACCGACGACGTCTACGGCACGTTCGCCGACGACTTCGTTTCGCTGTTCGCCAGATGCCCGCACAACACCCTCTGCGTCTATTCCTTCTCGAAGTTCTTCGGCGCCACGGGCTGGCGCCTCGGCGCCATGGCTCTGCACCACGACAACGCCTTCGATGTCGCGCTTGCAGCCCTCCCCGAGGGCGAGAAGGTGCGGCTAGACGCCCGATACTCGTCGCTGACCATCACCCCCCGGGATGTGCCGTTCATCGATCGGCTGGTCGCCGACAGTCGTGCGGTAGCGCTGAACCACACCGCCGGCCTGTCGGTGCCGCAGCAGGCGCAGATGACCCTCTTCGCCCTGAGTGGCCTGATGGATCGGGAGCACCGCTACAAGAATGCCGCCAAGCAGTTGATCCGTCAGCGGTACGAAACGCTTTACCGGCACATGGGCGTCGTCATGCCAAGGCAGATCGCCGACGCGAACTACTATTCGCTGATCGATCTCCAGGAGATCGGTGCGACGCTCTACGGCGAGGAATTCGAGTCCTGGTTCATCGCCGGAGATCTCGGCGTCAGCTTCCTGTTCCGACTGGCGGAAGAGACGGGTGTCGTCCTCTTGCCCGGAAAGGGGTTCGAAGTCGTCGACACGTCCGCCCGCATCTCGCTCGCGAACCTGACTGAGATCGAATACGCCTCGATCGGACGCTTCACCCGGCAGGTCCTCGACGAATGCCATGAGGACTTCCTCAAGGCGCAAGCCGGCTGAACTCCTTTTGACACCGGGCATCTGAGTGACTGACTTCACCGGCGGCGAGCAGAGTGTTTCTCTCGCCACCGGTCCAGGTTGCTGTGCCAGGTGCTTCGCGACGACGACTTGTCGCTTGAGTAGTTTCCGAGGCTTCTGAGGCTTGGCCATCGGAAATAATATCCATCCAACGAGACAATTGGCGAAGGAATACGACCATGACGGACAACGGAAAGGTCGCGATCATCACGGGCGCGGGACAGGGCATCGGCAGAGCCATTGCGAATCGTTTGGCCAAAGACGGTTTCGCCATCGGCTGCCTGGACCTTAACTTGGATACGGCCCAGGCTTGCGCCGAAGAGATCGCAACCTTCGGCGGGCGGGCGATGGCAGCCCGGGTCGACGTCTCGCAGCGTGAAGACGTCTTCAAGGCTGTCGACGAAATAGTCGGCCGCTTCGGCCGCGTGGACGTGATGATCAACAATGCCGGCCTCGGCCCGACGACGCCAATCGAGGACATCACTCCGGATATATATCGCAAGGTGTTCGACGTGAACGTGGGCGGGACTTACTGGGGCCTCCAGGCAGCCTTGAAGCATTTCAAGGCGCGTAAACCGGCGAGGAAAGGCGAGATCATCGGCAAGATAATCAATGCCTCCTCGCAGGCAGGCCAGGTGGGAAATCCGGACCTGGCGGTCTACGGAGCAACCAAGTTCGCGATCCGCGGCATCACCCAGACTGCCGCTAAGGATCTGGCACTCCTTGGGGTAACTGTTAACGCATACTGCCCCGGCATCGTGCGGACGGAGATGATGCAGGGCATCGCGCAGAAGGTCGCCGATCAGAACGGCAAGTCGCTGGAATGGGGCCTCGAGCAGTGGGCCAAGACCGTTCTGCTCGGACGCATCTCTGAGCCGGAAGACGTGGCCGCCAGCGTCTCATACCTTGCCGGTCCTGACTCGGATTACGTCACTGGCCAATCGATCATTATCGATGGTGGGATGGTGTTCAACTGACAGTCGGTGGACGCGTGGTCAGCGTCCACCGCTGGACAGAGTGTCCATCACGCGCCACGAGGTGCCGGCGGCATCGCCTGCAGCCATGAGGGACCGCTTGAAGAGCGTCCGCGGGATACGATGATAGGTCATCGATCGACAGATGTCCTATGGGGAAGCTAATGACTGTCGCGCCGCAAAAGAGGTTTACATGTCTTCGTCGACGGAAAGTCTGCGCCTAGATGCGCTGCGGCAGCTTGATCTCCTCGATACCGTTCCACACCGCGGATTCGACCGCGTCACCCGTCTTGCTGCACAGATATTCGACCTCCCGATGGCGCTTATCTCGCTGACGGATGCCGACCGCCAGTGGTTCAAGTCCCGAATAGGGGTTACCGCGGAGTCCGTGCCACGGCGCGGTGCTCCATGTGCCGATGTCGTCGCGACGGGCAAGGTGGTTGTCGTCGAGGATCTGCTGGAGAGCGAGGAATACCGAGTCGGCGCTTTCGCCAGAACCGGCATTCGCTTCTATGCCGGCGCGCCTCTCGTGACCCCGCAGGGCCATGGCCTGGGTTCGTTGTGCGTCCTTGGAAATGCACCACGCAAGGCATCGGCGGACGAACTTCGTGCGCTTGGCGATCTTGCAGAGATAGTGATGTCTCAGGTCGAGATGCTGCATGCGGTTGGTCGGATCGACGCGATCAGTGGTATGCCTAATCGAAACCAGTTTCTCGACGACCTGGCGGACCTGGCGCTCGACCAGCCCGGGGCTACCAGGATGGTCGTGCTCGTGGAGATCGCGAGCACACTGGAAATGGATCAGGCGGCCCGCGTGATGGGGACGAGCTACTTCGACGAAGTCGTGCAGGCCGCCGCGGCGACCATACAGGCTATCATCGGCCCACACCGCCCGCTCTACCACGTCGGATCGACGCACTTCGCCTTCCTCGCGCCGGCTGGCGTCGAGACTGCAAGCTACGCAGTGCTGCTCCGAAGCAGGACCCAGGCGCAGCACAGGACGCTGAGATCGGGGTTCCTGCTCAGTCCCCGCATCGGCGTCAGCGAATTTCGCCTCGGCGACATCGAGCCACGGGAGGTCCTCCGGACTGCGCATGTCGCAGCCCAGGGTGCGCGCATTGCTGGCAAGACGGTCAATTTCTATTCGAGGGACGAAGACGAGGCTGACACCCGACGCTACTGGATTCTCAGTGAATTCAAATCGGCTATAGCTCTTGGACAACTGCATCTGGTCTACCAGCCGCGGGTCGACCTGTGGAGCGGCGAGTGCAAGGGTACCGAAGCTCTGGTCCGCTGGACGCATCCCGAAGCCGGAGCTGTCTCACCGGCTGAATTCGTCCCGATCATCGAGTCGACCGGAGACATCCGCTCGCTGACTACCTGGGTCATCGATGCGAGTCTCGCGCAGATATCGGCATGGCGGCGCCAGGGCACCATGGTTCGCATGTCGGTCAACATCTCTCCCAACAATCTCGAGGACGCGGATTTTCTACCGATGCTGGAAGCAAGGTTGCTGAAGCACGGAATTTCCTCCGAACAGATCGAGTTGGAGCTGACCGAAGGTGCCGTGATGCGAGAAGGCGGCAAGGGCTTCGACAAGCTCGATGCGATTTCCGCGATGGGGCTGACGCTCGCCATCGACGACTTCGGAACGGGCCACAGCAGCCTTTCATATCTGCAGAAGCTGCCGGTCGACGTGGTGAAGATAGACCGATCATTCCTTACGAACATCACGAAGGACGAGAAGGCCCTGACGCTCGTCCGAGCTATGATCACCCTATGTCACGACCTCGGCTACCGGGTGGTCGCGGAAGGAATCGAGGACAAGGCGACAAGCGACCTGCTCGTAAGAGCGGGATGCGACGAGGGCCAGGGCTACTATTTCGGCAGACCGATGCTCTCCGCAGCCTTCCGCACTTGGCTAGAGGAACGCCAGAGAGCGTTACAGTGAACGCGGATCCCGTTCGCCGGAACTTGAGATGGTTCGGGCTTTCCGCAACCGGCTGGCCTCGGGTCATCGCCTTCACTATCCTCGGAACGTTGCTTTGCGTCGGCACGACCCTGCTCGTCGGATCGGTGAACATTCCCGGCCTGACGCCGGAACAGCATCACCACGCGCTCATCGTCGATCTGACGCTGCCGACCGCGCTTGCCGCGCCGCTGCTCTTCTTCGCGATGTACCTCCTGCGAGAGCTTGCGATTTCATACGAGAGGCTGATGGTCATCGCCACGACCGATGCGCTGACCGATGTCTTGAATCGCCGAGCCTTTACCGCTCTGGTCGAGACGTTCATCGAACAGTCATCGGAGAGATCATCCAGCGGAGCTCTCCTCGTTATCGATGCTGACAACTTCAAGATGATCAACGACCGGCTTGGTCATGAGCGAGGAGATCTGGCGTTGAAGATCATCGCGAACGCGATCAAGAAGAATGCCCGCGACCGTGATACGGTCGGGCGGATCGGCGGAGAGGAGTTCGCTGTGCTCCTTCGAGACGTGGGTGTCACCCAGGCACTCGCCGCAGCGGAGCGTATTCGTAAGGGCGTCAGCGACTCCGTCTTCAAGTCAGGCAGTGTCGTCTGGCCACTTACGATCAGTGTCGGCGGGGTCAGCTTCCGAAGTGCAATCAGCTACGATCGCCTTTTCGTGCGAGCCGACCGCCAGCTCTATGTTGCCAAGGCAAGCGGGAAGAATCGGGTCTGCTTCGAGCGCATGGATGCCGACATCGTGGCGACTTGAAATCGCATGACCCTTTCCGCAGCCCTCGATCTCCCGATCCAGGAGACAGGCATCGAAGAGGACGAGGAGGACGTCCTCGAGCTGACGCTCAATGACATCTTCAGCGATTCGAGCGCCATGGACTATGAGCCGAACGTCGACTACAAGGCCGGCGATCTTCGCAGATACAACGGCAAAACCTATCGCGCCGTCACCGACCACTACTCCGAGGATTTCCGCCAGAAGCGCGAGGGCGTTCCCGATCTACCCGTCAATGCGGGCGCAGCATATGCGTCCTGGTACTGCGCGAAATACGGCGCCAGCCAGACCTACTGGACCAAGGTCACCGCCGACTGGCCGGTGAGGCCGTCGATGTACTCGTTCCTTGACACGACGCGGGGCAAGCGGGTTCTCGAGCACATTATGCTCGGGCTTCGGAAAGAAGGCATTCGGCGCCTTCGTGCGCGCCGAATCTTGCTTGTCTACCGCTGGCAGGATGCCGTGCACATCAAGCTTGGCGAAAGCATCCGTTTCCTTGCCCCGATGGCGATGGCCTGTGCGAGATCGTCGGGATTGTCGTCGCGTCCCGGAAGCGTTGGTCCGGAGATGCTGGCGCGACGGTCACGATCGAGGTCGGCGTCTCGTTCGGGTTCGACGCCGGCCAGGTCCCGATCGGTGATGGCGACCGCTACGGGGAACGCGGTTATGGCGAAGCCGACTACAGCGATGTCGGAGGATTCGGCAGCATCACGACGTCCGGATCAGACCTGATCTATTGGGTCGAAGCCGATCCAATCCGGAAGCCGGCCGATGTCGCTGGCCTCGGCGGCTCCGGGCGATCCTCTCGACGCGCATCGGCGGAAAAGCTTTGGAGCAGCTCGCGATGGCGGCGGCCCTCGCATCCCGCGGCAAAGACGTCCGCCAGGCCTGCGTCGAGCGGCCGTCATGGTGCGAGCTCCGGATGCGTCCCCTGCCCCAGTAGGACGTACTCGTCCGTCAGATCGACGTCGTCGGCATCCTGCTGACCGCCAGCCAGGGTGTCACCCTATGAGCATCTCGTCTTCGGCGCGCCTTTCGCGCCTGGTTGCCCGGATTGCCGAGGAGCGTGTCGCCCGTGGTCGATCGGCCGTATCGCACAGGCCGAAGCTGGCTAAGACCTACACCACGAACGTGCTCGAGGCTCCGGACGCGCAGGGCTCGGAAGCGAAGTTCGCCGGTTTCAACGTCCTCTCATCGATCCCGGAGGCCAACCGCTTCGGCACCGGGCTCGACTACATCACGCTGACATCGACCGGATCGGCAGGCGATCCGGGGGTCGCCGTTTCAGGCGATATGGGGGTCTACCAGTCGCAGGAGGTCATCCTGAAGCTGACGGCCGGCATCGACTACCCGGAACTGCTGAGCAACTCGAACGACGTGATCTCGGACATCGCGCAGCGGAAGGTCGCTGAGAAACCGACGACCTCCGAGGTGTCCGTCATCGACAAGCTGTTCGGCGGGAGATTCGTCGCCACGCCCGGCAATACATTCACGTCGCCCGTCGCACCCGGCGCATCGCCATTTCCAGGAGTCTGACATGGTCACCATTTTCACCCGGGCGGCCAAGGTCTCGCAGCTCTCCTGGGCCGAACAGGATCAGTCGCTCATCAATCTAAAGAAAGCCGTCGAAAATCTCGAGGGCGGCGTCTTCGCGGTCGACTGGTCCCAGGATCCGGTCACGCACGCACTGTCGATCACATACTCGGACGGCACCGTGCTCGGCCCCATCGTCCTACCCACCAAGCCGGTCGTGCCGCGGGGCGCATGGGTTACGACGCGCCTCTACCAGGCCGGCGACATCATCCGGCAGGGCAGGGCCGCGTACGTCGTCGCCGTCGACCACCAGTCCGGAACGTTCGCGGCCGATCTCGCAGCGGGACGGATTATGCTGCTGGTGAACGACGGCCTGGATGGCGATGTCGGCGCGCCGACGGACAGGAAGCTTCATGGCCAGCAGGCCGGCGCCTGGACCGAGCTCGTCATACCCGAGCCCATCGCTCCGGATGTTTTCGAAGCCCCGGTCGACGGGAAGATCTACGGTCGCAAGGACCAGGTTTGGTCAGAAGTCCTTGCCGAGATCGATGAGGCTCCAGTGGACGGCAAGGTCTATGGCCGCAAGGACGAGGCCTGGTCCGAATTGGTCGCCGATGTCGCTGAAGCTCCCGAGGACGACCGGTCCTATGTCCGGAGGAGCCGTGTCTGGATCGAGAACGACTCCGGCCTCGCCGAAGCGCCGGAAGACGGCAAGGCATACGTCCGCAAGAACGGCAACTGGGCTGAAGCCGCCGCAGGAGGTGGAGGCGCCGGCGATGGTGCCCTTGTGTTCAAGGGAAACTGGACATCGACCGCCGATATCATCGTGGACGGCATGTATGAGCGCAATGGCATGTTCTGGCGCGCCCGGGCGACCTACGGTCCGGGTGGCGCTCCTGCCCCCGACTTCACCCGTGGCGGATACTGGCAGCCTATCGGAATTCCGACCGACGATACCAGCCCGAACGCGCCGCTCGAGCGCTTCAACCTCCGGTTCTACGTGGCCTCACGGTCCACGACGAGCAACGCCGCGGCAATCTTGAACGAATTTCAGACGAGGATACATGCGCTCGAGCAGCGGTCGGCGGCCGCCGGTATAGCCTGATCGTCAGGGCTCGCTCCCGAGGCGGGCGCTTGTACAGGTGCAGCACGATGGTCGTCTTAAGACTCAGGCCGTCGCGCTTGCGACGGTAGTCGTTCGACTTCGGATCCTTCTTCCAGCCGTCGCGCCTGGCAGGCTTGAGCGCCGATAGGGCAGCCTGACGTTCGCGCGCACGTCTATCGAGGACCTCGGTCTGCCGGCTCCAGCCCGCCGGACGCACAATCGGTTGCAGATCCGGCATATGGACGAGTTGCATGCCCGATTTTTCATAGCTCTCCAGCTCGTCGGCGAAGAACGGCGGGACCAGGTAGTCTCCGCCTTCGTCGTCACGGTAATGGAACAGGTTCCGCTTGATTGCAGGGGTTGCCATCGCGAGGTCGTGGAAGGTCTGCCCCTCCGCCTGCTTCTCTTCGTCGCCGTCCTTGGCGCCGACCTTGAGGATGCTCTGCTGTATCCGCCGGGAAGTCTCGAGCGCTGCGCCGAATTGCACCAAGTCGCTGATACGCAGGATCTCGTCTACGACGATTCCCTCCGGGATGTATGATCCAAGTCCGTAGAACGTCGGGACGTCATCACGGAAAATGACCCGCAGCCGGCACAGGAACTGCAGATATTCCTCGCGCCTCACCTGGTCGTATACCGCCTGCGCAAACCGTCCGGCGCACTGCCGCTGCTTGACGGTCAGCGTCGTTCCGTTGCGCATCTGAACTTGCACTGACCCGTCCTTGAGCCAATTCTCGTCCGGATCACCCTCCGTCCTGTGGCGACCGGCGGCATCGAGCATCGGCTCTTGATCGCCTTCGTCGTAAATATAGGCGCCGACGTCGGCGTCGATCTGTGCGGCCGATGGATTCAGGTTCCCGATCGCAATCGCAGCGCTGTAACCCTTTGCAAAATTGAGGCCCCGGGTGTTCGAGAAGTAGACCCACGACGTGTTCGCCGGCGGCGTCCAATCTCTCTTAACATACTCGTTCACTTCCATGCACCCGCAGACGACAACGCCGCCGGCATGCATCGCCGCAATCGTGGTGATGGACGTCCTGATCTCGATGAGAATTTCCGCTTTCTTGATCTCCGTTTCCTCGGTGTCATCCGGGTGCGGCAAGATCGAGGACTTCGACAGAGTGCGACCGGTCGCGAAGACCGCCCTGACCCTGTATGGCGCCGTGATCGGTTCGCACACGATCTTGCCGCGACGCAGGGCCTTGGCAAGCAGCAGCGGATTGGCCGAGGCGTCGAGGATGAGCAGATCCTTATCGAGGAAATTGCCCTCCGAGATCCAGCTCAGAGAGATCGTGCCCTGGTTCGCCAGTGCGCCTTTGTAGTACCGGATGCGTCGATCCTGTTCGCCCTTCGCGCTCGGGACCCATTTGATATTGCTACCCGGCGTGATCAGCGCCTTGTTGATCCTGTCCTGGCGGACGAGCGGGATTCGCTCCTGAATGATCCTCCAGAACTTATCCTCGGACATGACATCCACGTTTTCGGCGACCTTACAAAGCTTCTGAATTCCTTCCGACGTAAAGCCGGGCGTCACCGGCGCGGACTCGAACTTCCTGCTGCACAGCGCGATCGCCATCGCGAGCTTGTCCTCCCGCGTTATCGGACGATCGCGCCGTTCCTCCATCGTCAGCGCCGCTACCATCGCCGGTTTGCCGCGGATCATTCCCTTCTTCGAGATCGGCTTCTCACGCAGCTTGATCTGAGCGGCCGTCAGCGACTCCATCGCGAACCACAATGATGGATCGCGACCGGCTTTAAGTTCCTTCACCACAGCCTCGACGATGTCGGCGCGGGCTTCATAGAAGTCGTGCGGCTCGAGGCCCAGGTTGATCTCGTCTCGCGTCATCGAGGCGAGCTTTCTGGGCAATACCAAGGATTTCTCGTTGAGGATGATCGACTTCACCACCTGCGACGAGATGGATTCGTCGACCACGACAAGCTTGCAAGCTTCGAACTCCGAGGGAATCGAGATCGAAAAATACGCGTGCACGGCGATGACCAGCTGCGCTCCGGCGATCTGGCTACGCTTGCGGAAGTGCCTGCATTTTCCAGCTTCGAGTGCCCGGCACAGCGTTTCCTTTTCCGTCTCGGGGTCGATGTAGCGACAGAGGTGCGCCGAAGATTTCCCGACCTTCTGCAAGGCGGCGATGTCGTCCGGGCGGATGCAACCGTCGTCCTGCGGCTTGTGGCGGCCGGTACGCACCTTGCCTTCGTACATGACGATCTGATCGGGACGGAAATACTTGAGGGCGTCGTCGTAGACCTGCTGAGCAAGGAGATACGACGGCACTAGGTAGAGCACCGGTGACGGTATCTCTTCGCACGCGAATTCCTTGACCTTCTTCAAGGCGACGAAGGACTTTCCACCGCCGGCCGGCGCCTGGACGAGCCATGTTCTCCCGGATTCCTTCTCCTCTCGCACATCGTAGATCAGCGGACGCTTCTCGCCACGTGCGACAGCGTCCGCACGTTCGGCATGCGCTTCCGTTGACGCCTTTTCCCTCGCAAGTCTGTCGTGGTGCGCACGGAAAATGACGTCCATCTGCTTCTCAAGGACCTCGGCGACCTGCTTCTGTGCGGCTTCCGACGTCTTGGCGATCCGAAGGTGTTCCGGGATTTCGGGGAGCACGACGCCCGACCACCACAATCCGTCGAACTTCTCCTGCCCATGGCGGACGACGTGTTCGAGCCATGCCGTGCCGCGCATCGGGTCGTCGCCGTAGGTCCGGTTGACCGCGAGCTTGACCGGCGCGTCGGCAGACTTTGCGACAGGGAGCGGAGGAGTGATCGTCGTGCCACGACGAAATGTCCCCTTGATGGTCCCGTCGAGGACCTGTCGGACAAGGGCGTCGATCTTGTCCCTGGCGTCCTTCGTGAGACGGGACTCCCACCCGGTCATCGACGCCTTTTCGCGGAATGTCGCCTCCGTTTCGGCACACAGTTCGTCGATGCCGGCATCTGTCAGTGCTGCGCCGGGATTGTCGCAGACGAGTTTCCATGTAAGCGCGGTTAGATATGCTTCGCGGCCATTGACGATGAGATTGTCCACGGTCGTCCACCGACCCAGGCTGACCAGGCGGGGGCGCGGGTTAGCGATATGGACGGTCGGCACGACGGCGTCGTGGAAACCTTCGACCTCGCGCCTGGAGACAGGCGGGGCCCAGGGGTTGTCGAAGGCCCGGAGTTCCTGCACCGCCGCCATGAACTTTTCGAACTTCGCCTTCGTGACTGTCGGAACGTCCGTCACCTTGTTCAGGCCTGGCTGCCCGAAGTCGTTCCAGCCGATATCCTTCAGCGTGACGTGATGGCGGCCGTAGACGGTGACGACCTTGCCCTGGCCCAGGATCTCCATGGCGTGTGAGGAAACACCGGCGCCATCCTCGTTCATGAAGGAGCGTGCCAAGTTTCGGGGTAGATCTTCCTCGCGTTCGGCGCGGTAGAAGAGCATCAGTTTCGGCTTGTTTCCCTTGCGCCGGAACGTCGTGTACCCCAGCGTCGCAAAGGCGATGCGCTCGATCGCTTGGCAGAACTTGCGCTCGCTGACGTCGATGTCGACAACCCAGACCAGACCGGATGCCTTGCCGAGGATAACGGCGACGTTCGAATTGAAGTGCTGCTCCGCCCAGAGCTCGGTCAGCTCGATCGGCGGGGGCTCGTCTTGGTACTGGCCCCATTTGATGACCTGACCGTTGTATTTCCCCGGCATGCGCTTGCCGGTCCGCTCTTGCGGCATCGCGGCCCAGCCGTTCCTCCTCGACAGAGGGCCGAGCGTCCCGAAATATTCCTCGGTGACGGAAGTCGTCGGTGCGACCGGAAAATCGAAAAAGTTGCTCGTCACAAGGACAACGCCCTGCACCGCTTCGTCGGAGCCGGACGGCGGATGGTGGCGGACTGATGACGCGATTTCAGCGTGGATTGACATGCGTGAGCGACTCTCGAGCCTCCGGTCGTAAAGTCGCCAGCTGGTCTCCATACAAAGATCTCAGAAAAAATCGCGATCCACAAGCCATCATCGAATTATCCCTGTGATTTTTTTTAAAAGAATAACGTAATCTTTCGTGATATCGCTTATCCGTGAAGTAATAATGACGATCAAGACTATCGAGAGGCGTTCAATGAGGTTGCAAAACCTTCTTCTTGATATCGGATGGCTGATATAAGTCATTGCCAGAGCAACAGACGGCCTTTACGTCGGAAGAATTTTCCTAATTTTCGATAATTTTTTGCTTTTTTGGTTTCGTTGTCAGCAGGGACAATCTGATTCGCAGGCCGTCGCGGGGGCGACGGAGGGGATCAGACCTTGAGTACAGAACTATCCGGCCACCGCCGCCGTCCGAGCATCCTTGACGACTGGCGCGATGATCTCGCGGTCGAGATCGACGGTGAGCTTCGCCGCCGTGACGTCACCATCCACGACATCAAGGGCACCCTCGGCATCCGAAAGACGCGTGCGAAGCAGATCGCCGCCTACCTCCGCGGGACGGGCCATGCAGTCGGGCACATACCGGCAATCCGGACGGCAGAGGATCTCGGCATCCCGATGTTGCTCCTGATCGGCGCGGAGGTGCGGGAAATTCATGCCTGGCAGGCGGCCAAAAACTCCAACACGGCGCCCGCTGCACAGGCAGTTGCGGCATGAGGCTCGTCTCGGACTGGAAATCCATCATCCAGCGGGCATGGAGCATCCGCCTCCTCGTCCTCGCAGGAATCCTGTCGGGCATGGAAGTAGCGCTGCCGATGCTCGACGGCTTCCTCGACATCGATCCCCGCATCCTTTCCGCCGCGACCGGCCTCTGTGTCGCCGGCGCATTCGTTGCGCGCCTCCTCGCCCAATCCTCGATGCCGGAGACCCGGACATGAAGTTCTTCCAGATGTTCAAGCGCCCTGCTGCCGCTAGCCAGCCCGCTGCCGCCGGCAAGACGTCACCCTTCAAGAAGGGTGCGACCGCCGTCGCCGCGGCGGTCCTCCTGATCGGTGGCTTCGAGGGGCTGAGCCTGGTCGCCTACCGCGACATCGTCGGCGTCCCGACCGTGTGCTTCGGCGAGACCCGAGGCGTCGAAATGGGTGACAGCTATACGAAGGCGGAGTGTCAGGAGATGCTCGGTACCGCCCTCGTCGAGTTCGAGGGACAGATGCGAAAGTGCCTGGTCGCGCCTGACCGGCTCCCTGATGGCGTCTATGTCCCGTTCCTGTCGCTCGCCTACAACATCGGCAACGGGGCGTTCTGCAAGTCCACCTTGGTCCGCAAGGCGAATGCCGGCGATCTGCATGGCGCCTGCGACCAGCTGCTCAATTGGAACAGGGCTGGCGGCAAGGTCGTGAAGGGCCTGACGAAAAGGAGGCAGGCAGAGCGTGAGCAGTGCCTGGCCGCCCTGTGATGGAACTCGTCCTCTCCTTTTGCTCGACGGCTGCAGGCACCGCCCTGATGATCTGGGCGGTGTTCGGATGGATCATGATCTATGCAATCGCGCCAGCGATCGGCGTGCTCCTTGCGTTGGTCGTGCCGATCATCGGGCTCTGGCTCGTCGGCCTGCTTGTCCTATTCCTGCAGGCTTTCACCAGGCGCATTCGCCGCCGCCCCACGCCGACCGCAGCGAACGACCCGGTGCGGCGATGAAGGATATTTCTCTGTGGCTGATCGCCGGCCTCGCATTCGTGACGGCCGGCCCACTTTCGACCACGGCCTACCTCTCCTACTCGTCGGCACAGACATCGGCCGATCTGCAGGTGAAGACGAAGGAGCTCGCGGCGTCGACGGAGAAGCTGGTGGAAGCGTCGGCCAAGGTCGAGCGCACGCTGGCATCTACGAAAGAGCAGATCAACGTGCTCTCCCGGACGATGGCGGAATCCGTCGCCGCGGCGAAGGCGGCCTCCGAGATTATGGATGCGATCACAAGGGACGAAGGCACCTCGAACGACGCGGCAACCGCGCCCGTACTCAGACGCTTCGAGACGCCGGCGGGTGCGCCATGAAGATCTTCTACCGTTCCTGTGCCTGGTTCTCCCTCTGCGCAATGATGATGTTCCTGGCGCTCGCCCTGCTCGGCTGCGCAGCAAAGGTCGTCTATGTCGAGCGCCCGCTGTCCGAACGGATTCCGGCGGCTCTGCTGTCATGCGCGCAGCGGCCGGCGCCGGGCACGCTCGAGCTCCAGTCCAAGGTCGCCCGGTTCATCGTCCGCCTCGACGGTGCGCGGGCCGACTGCGAGCGGAAGGTCGTCGGAATCAACGAGCTCGTCGTCGCGGACGATCTCCGCTGGAAGACCGAAGGAGCGATCGAATGACCGTGACGCAGCAGAGGCTGAACATGGCGCGGTGCGCTGGCATCGTCGCCGCGCAGAAGGCTGGCGCAATCTCCCGGGATGAGGCCGTCCTGCAGATCCGCCAGCTGCTTGCCAAGCAGGAGAACGGGCGATGACGGGTAAGCCCAAGGACATGCCGACCACTGACGTCGGCACTCAATACATACGCGTCGACGGTCGATGGATGCTCGTTCCGGTTCCTCAGGGGGCGGCCATCATCATCGATGAAGTCGGCGCGCCGGAATGGCGGTCTTCCCGCCGATAGCGCATCCAGCCGGGCTCGATGGGGGTCGACCGGCTGCACAGACACACGATGCCGGCGCCAGTCGGAATGGAGAAACGACAGTGACGACGCCTACACCGCTTACCTGGAAGGAACGCCTCGATAAAATCGGCGGCACGGCGACCGCATTGAGCGTCATCGGCGCCATCGCGGCCGCCGGACTGGCGACCACCGGTGGATTCGTGAAGTCCGCCTATGACTGGATGCACTCCGGCGACCAGACGACCTCGCAGATCTCCGCCATCGCCGAACGTGTGGGCCTGCTCGAGGTCTAGGAGAAGGAGCGGCTGAAGAGCGTCATGGTGGAAGCCATCGAGGCCGCGAACCTGGCGAGCGAACTGAAGCGCAGGATCGAGGAGGCGCACCGCCTTGGTCAGGATGTCGACCGCCTCGAGGAGCGCCTGCGCCAGGTCGAACTAAAGCTCGTCGAGTTGGCCGGCGAAATCAGGACATTGAAGGAGCGTCGGGGAAAATGAACGCAAAGGCATCATTCATCTGTGGCGGCCTGGCGCTGATCGTCGGCATCCTGGCGTTCGGGTTCTATGACGCCGCGGCGCCGGCGGACATTTATTCCCCGGTCGCCGGCTACACCGTCGAGCGCCGGCGCGATGCGGATGGCAACGATAGGATCTTCATCACCGCGACAGCCACCAAACTCAAAAATTGCGATCTGGAAAGCGGGAACGGCCCGCCATGGGTCGACTTCTTCGACGACGACGGGGAGTCCATCCTGCCGACAAGCGGCCTGTATCGACCCGATGGATTTCCGTCAGGCAACACCCGAGGGGATGCTGGCGCTCACCTCAGCATGAAAGGGTATTCAACGATCGCGCCGAACATGCTCCGGGCGCGACCCGGCACGCTGATCGTCAGAATTCCCTGCCAGCTCTGGGTGCTGGATCCGGCGACGAAGGAAAAGGTCTTCGGTGATCAGGTCATCGGCCAGTGGGGTCCGGTGCCGATCCCTATGCCGGGCAGGACCATCACCCAAACAGCCAGTTCCGCATCGGGAGGCGCGGATCGGAAAGCTTTGAAGTAGCCCCTCCGGTCCGTTCGCGCAGACTTGCGTCCGCATCGAATATCACCGACACAGGTGCCATGACCAAGCTCAACTACCAGCGCGATATACTACGTCTCATCGATGACCTGAAGAAGTCACGGATTGACCCTACCCCGGTCGCGGGCGCCAAGACCAGCAAGATGGTAAGATTGGTCACGGATCGCTCGACCCGTTCGCCTTATCGGAGTGCAGTCCATGCCTGCGCTATGGAGATTCTGAAAGCAGTCGCCCTTCATGGCGATGTGCGGATTGTGCCGAAGCTGCTCGACATCGTTGCCGCGGGCGACCGTGTCCTTCTCAAGTCCTGGTTTTCAAAGTTCGATCCCATTTCCTTCGAGACGGGAAACCCTTCCTTCCATCGCGCCAAGAAGACGGCGCTGGCCGAAGCCGACGAGACACCTTACTGGAAATTCAAAGTGCCGTCCGTGTCACCAGCCTTCGACCTAGAAGCCGAACTGAACCGATTGGTCGACAAGGCAAAAAAGCGAAAGGCGGCTTCCTTCGACGGCGACGTCATTCCACTCGAGCTATTGGTTGCCTTGGAGCGCCTTCGCTGATCTGGTTGAATGGTATGCCCTTCGGTTCAGGGCTTCTTCCTGAAAGCATCGAGTGACACGACGTCCGCCGGCTTCTTCTCTCTAGGAACCGGCTTCACGCCGTCGGATATAGGTTTCACGCCGTCGGATATAGGTTTCGAGACCTCCACCGGCGCGGTCTTTACGGAAACAGAGTTCTGGGTCTCTGCGACTTCAGGCGCTTCGTTGTGGGCCACAATGCCAGACACATCGAACTCCAGCTCAAAGTTCGCAGCCGGATCGTAAAAGGTCTTGATTGCTGTAAATGGCACCGAGAGCAACTCCGGAACATCTCCGAATGAAAGGCCGATCTGGAAACGCACGTCCGAGACCGAGAAGTCCCAGAACTGATGCTGGATGACGATCGTCATCATCTCTGGGTATTTCTTACGTAGTCTGGGTGAAATGATTACTTCGGGCGCAGCGGTCCGGAAAGTGACGAAGAAATGGTGCTCGCCGGGCAGCCCGGTTTTCGCAACCTGGTCCATCACTTTGATTATGACGCCGCGCAGCGCCTCCTGTGCAAGCAGATCGTACCGCAGCTTATCTTGAGACATTCGGCCTCGGTCGCATGTTGATATTTTTAGTTCGCTGGGCGGACAGTATGGCATTCGACACAAGCATGGCAGACTAGGTGCCGCATTTCGTTGAATATCCGGGGAAGGGCTTTCGTTCCGCTCCTCGCGCTAACCGGAGCGTGTTACGTGGGCGAACCGCTTTGCCGGAGACCCCATGCGAATTTATCTGGTGCTGGCAATTCTAATGTTGACAGCCTTAGCTTCGGCAAAGGACCTCGAATGCGTCGTTTACGATCAGCGCGGATCGCCTAAATTGCCGGTCGATATGACCGGCCAGCTCTATGATATCCGGCTGAGCGACGACAACACGTTGATGGTTACAAATAAGCTGATGCTTCCATGCCGAGAGTTGGCGACAGGTCGCATCGTCTGCCAGGAAGCGAACCTTCAGCAGGTATTCGTGTTCGACACCAACGGTGACCTACAAATCCAGGCTGCCTATGGTGAAGTCATCATGGAGGCAAAATGCCGGAAGCCAAGGTAGTAGCTCATGACGCACGTCGATGATCCGTTCCGCCAGCAGCACGCCGTGTCATCGAGCCTCCGCGAACGGATTCTTGAACATTCCCTCATCGCTGACATCTGGCGTCTTCTTTGGATCCGTGGAGTGGTCGACGTCGAGATCCTCAAGTCCGAGATTGACGCATACGGCTACGACTTGGTGATCTCACGCGGGCCAATCATCCGACATGTGCAGGTGAAGGCAGGCCGGATCGACGGGCCGAAGAGTGCGGCGATCTCCGTCCGCCTTGCGGAGAAGCCGTCAGGCTGCGTAATCTGGCTGGATGTCGGCGACGACCTGCTCGTCAGAGAATACTGGTACTATGGCGCTGAGCCTGGGGCGCCTCTCCCAGGCCTTGAGGGTTTGACTAAATCGCGGCGCATTGGTCGCAACAGCGCCGGCGAACGCCCCCGAACGGCGGAATCACGTGCAGGTCCTCAGAAGCGCCTACGACCGACTGACAGGCTTAGAGGGACTCGTCATCCGACTGATCGGCGATCTCGATCCAACGGATTTGGAGGACGTTGATTTACCAGTCACGAATGCGGACGAAGCTAATTAGACAAGCCCAGACCCGTTCAAGGTACCCCTCTCTTTAATCAGTTTCTGTTCGCGCGCATCTATCGTCTCAGGCGTCGGGTTCTCCACAATATCGAGCCTAATTTCCTGGCAATTCCAAACTGCGTCTGCGAGAGCGACGTGAATCCGGCGGAAGCTGCCGGGTTTTGCTTTCCGATACACCCCGCCCGTCAGCAACCGCTGCACGTTCAGTCCGTATTCCCTCATTGGTCGACGGGCCCGCTTGAACTTTCCGACGTAAATATCGTCTCCGATATGCCATTCGTAAATGCCGGGCAGATCGATCGATGCGCCTTCGCGTAGGGTCAGCAAGAACCAGTCCTTGGGCAACACGATCTTTGTCAGCGACGCCTCCTGGAGTTCTGAGATCCGTTGCAGCACTCGGGCAACGAGGCCGTTCCCCACGGCCTCAGCGAGAAGTCCTTCGTTGAACCGATCTCCTCTGAGCAACGTCGTCAGAAGTCTGGCAAGCTGAAGGATGTCTGCGACTTCGACGTAGCCCCGATCTTTCCTGAGACGCTGTGCCTCGGCGCTACCGGCCCATTCAGGCCAGCGGAAAGCACCGCGAATCCAGTCTCCGTCATATGCGGCCTGGATGAATTGCGTTCCAACATCGGAGAAGCTGAAATACGGGACCTGCATGGCGCCGTCATTGACCTGGCCTCCGCCCCAGGAGCCAATTGTGAAACCCGAGCCTGCGAAAATTTTCGCGAACGGTGCAAGGAGTTGGAGGTTCGGCGGAGGCTGTATCTCGATGCGGTTCGCCATCAGGTCATATTCAGTTCGTAAGGCTCTCCAGCATGTGCCGCCCGAATGAGCGTGACGGCCTCCTCCGAGTACTTGTGGTAGCGGGTTTTATGGACCTTCTCCGTCCGATGATATCGGTTGTCGGAAGCCTTGATATCGATCCCGGTCGCCATCCGGATCTTGTCGATCACCTTGTTTGCGGGGTGATAAGTCAGGCCGCCGATCTTTCCGCCGAGTTCCGTTGCGCTGTAGGGATGTTGCGCCGATGCCAGCGAATAGTCGCTGACGTTGGCGAGGCCAAATAGCTTGGCGAATGACTCGGAATCCTCGACGGCGCCATTCAGCATCTTGAAATCGGCATGCACCGTCATCTTCGGAATGTCATGCCGGACCAGCGTATAGGACCTCGCAATCAGGGCTCGGAGCGCTTTGACGTTGACGTCGTTGAGTGCCGGGTTTGCAGCGAATGTCTCGAAGACCCATCCGAAGTCTTTGGCCTGGATCAGCTTCACCCGCACACTGCGATCGTCCTCGGTCGGGATCAGCTTGTCGCGGGCCGGCGACGACGTCTCGTCGAGATCATCCTTCCATTCCAGGATGTAGACGTTCGGGATAATCCCACCCTTCTCAGGGAGGGCCTCGTCGATATCGGACAGGATGGCGCGGATATTGGGATCCGTGGCGCTGTAGCCGATGAAAATCAACGGGTGCTCGTTAAAGAAAGTCAGCAGCTTGGCGCTGAGGAACTTCTTTTTCTTAGTAAACTCCTCGTAGTCCGATTCTGTGAAGACGAGGGATTCATGGTCACTGATGCACCCGTGGATTTTGTAGATCTCGCCGATTGAGAACTGAGCGCCCTTCAGAATCTGCTGACCGATGATCGGATGGTGGTCCGGGAAGACCGTCTCGATCATGCGGTCATAGTTTGTGGTGATCACAGCATGGGGCTTGATTGCCTGCAGCAACTTGATCTCGTCGCCATATCCGGCAGCGATCATATCTTCGACGTTTGCCGGCGCGATTGATTGCAGGTGTTGGGCGATCTTGAATTTAATGTACGCCTGCTTCCCTACGCCCTTCTCGAACATCGCCTCCGGGAACTCGTTATGGCCCGTCGACCATGCCCACTCCTGGTACACCCTTGCGAACTCCTCGCCGATCTTCTGAGATGTCTGGAAGGACTGTTTGTAAAAGCCGAGCCCTTTCTCGATTGCGGTGCAGTTTGCCGCCAGCAGGCCGAGCAACTCCTCCCAGTTCGGGGTCCCCGTGTATCGCTTCGAAAGTCCTGATCCGATGAAAAGGATCGGCTGGCAGCCAAACTGCTGAATAGTCTCTGCAATGTCTTCGGAAATCTCGTCGATATAGCGCTCGTATTTCGAAGGCTTTGGATCGGCAACGACAGCTTCCGGCTTCGGCTCTTCGCCTGCAACTTCCGACATACGATTCCTCCCAGGTCCAAGCCCGCCCAGACTATCGGAAGGATCTGGCCAGTCACAGGCAATCTGTCGGGGATCAAAGTTTTTCGGCACCGGCGGTGGCGATGTCGTCTTTCATCGCAGGTTGCAGGGTCCCTTGCACGAAATTCACCCATCGATAGATTGCGCCCATTGATCGAGGGACGGCATTCGGCATGAATCTGGTGGCAGACTACCTCGCACGGGTCGAGCGGACACGCCGGACCGGCGCGGCGACGGAGCATTCCTACCGGTCGGCCTTGGAGTTCCTGTTCGAATCGCTGGACGACCAGGTGCAGGCCTTGAACGAGCCCAAGCGGGTCGCTGTCGGCGCTCCGGACTTCATCATCCAGAGTGGCGCCATCGTCGTCGGCCATGTCGAGGCGAAGGATCTCGGCGTCGTCCTCGAAGACATGAAAGGGACGAACAAGGAGCAGAAGGACCGATACCGAAAGGGCCTCCAGAACCTCATCTACACCAACTGCTTGGATTTCGAATTCTATCGGGACGGCGCCCTTGTCAGCGCCGTCTCCATCGCCGAGCTGCGAAACGGCATCCGACCGGATGCGGAGCAGTTCGAAGTCCTGCTGAACCTCTTGCGGGACTTCATTAGCCAGCGGCCGCAAACGATCACTTCGCCGCGCACCCTGGCCGGTATCATGGCCGGCAAGGCACTCCTTATCAAAGATGTGCTCGCGAAGGCACTGAAAGCCGACAAGGACCTGCAGACGGAGCTAGCGGAGCAGTACAAGGCGTTCCAGCTCCATTTGATCCACGACATCACCCCGGAGGACTTCTCCGACATCTATGCGGAGACGCTCGCTTACGGCATGTTCGCAGCTCGTCTCCACGACACGACCTTGGAGACGTTCAGCCGCTTCGAGGCGCTCGAGCTCCTGCCCAAGTCGAATCCTTTCCTCCGGGCGCTCTTCGGCTACATCGCCGGACCTGATCTCGACGAGCGGATCCGGTGGATCATCGACGACCTGGCGAATGTCTTCCAGGCCTGCGACGTCCGCCGTATCATGGAGGACTTCGGACGGCTGACAGGACGCTCGGATCCCTTCCTGCACTTCTACGAGACATTTCTGGCGGCCTACAATCCGACCAAGCGGAAATCGCGTGGCGTCTGGTACACGCCGGAGGCCGTCGTCAACTTCATCGTGCGAGCCGTCGACGATGTATTGAAGGCCGACTTCGGCCTGGCAGACGGTCTTGCCGACACGTCCAAGGTCACGCTCGATTGGGATACCGGCCAGCGCCGGATGACGCAGAAGGGCACGCTCGCCAAATCCGGCAAGCACATGATGGAGCGTAAGGAAGTCCATCGCGTCCAGATCCTCGATCCGGCGACGGGCACCGGAACCTTCCTGGCGGAAGTCGTGAAGCAGATCGCGCCGAAGGTGAAGGGCGTCGCCGAGGGCATGTGGTCCCAGTACATCGAGAAGAGCCTGATCCCCCGCCTGCACGGCTTCGAGCTGCTAATGGCGTCCTATGCCATGTGCCACATGAAGCTCGACATGATCTTCAGCGAGCTCGGCTACGTCCCCACGAACACGCCGCCGCGCCTCAGCGTCTACCTGACGAACAGTCTCGAGGAAGGCGACGCGACGAACCAGACGCTCCAGTTCGCCAGATGGCTCTCGAACGAGGCCCGGGATGCGAACCTGATCAAGCGCGAGATGCCGATCATGTGCGTGATCGGGAATCCTCCCTACTCCGGCGAGAGCCAGAACAAGGGTGACTGGATCACCGGGCTCATGAATGCCTACAAGTTCGAGCCTGGAGGCACGCACCGCCTTAAGGAAAAGACCACCAAGTGGATCAACAACGACTACATCAAGTTCACCCGATTCTCGGAGAACATGATCGAAAAGAATGGTGAAGGCGTCTTCGGCTTCATCACCGATCACGGATACCTGGACAATCCGACGCTGCGGGGCATGCGCTGGCATCTTCTGAAAACGTTCGACAAGATCTACGTGCTCGACCTGCACGGCAATTCCCGGCGCAAGGAAGCGGCTCCCGACGGAGCCCCGGACAAGAACGTCTTCGACATCCTCCAGGGAGTTTCCATCATCATCGCGGTCAAGACGACTGCGACGGTCGTGCCGGACAAGACGAAGAACAGATCGAACGTTCCGCTGGCGAAGATCTACCATGCCGATTTCTGGGGCACCCGCGCCTCGAAGAACGCCCGGCTGGAGACGGCCAGGATTTCCGATGACATCTTCACCGAGCTCGAGCCCCGCTCGCCCCGCTATTACTTCCGCCCGGTGGACCTGATCGCCGAAGACGCGTTTAACGAAGGCTTCGCCCTCAACGAGTTCTTCCTGCTTTCCGGGAACGGCATAGTCACCAAGCGCGACTCGCTATGCATGCGGCCTTCCCCACAGTCCGTCGCAGCCACGCTGGACGACATCGTCAACCAGTCCGAGGCCGACTTCCGCCGGCGGTATGCCTTGCCGGACGACGTCCGGGACTGGCGTTACGAATGGGCAAGGAACGATGTGATCGAGCACCGGAACACGGCTCCGATCGTGGAGGTGAACTACCGCCCGTTCGACAGCAGGCACATGTTCTACTCAGGCAACGCCCGCGGGTTCGTAGGCTGGCCGGTGCAGCAGGTCATGGAGAATTACGTTCTCGGACAGAACTTCGGCCTACTGGCGCCGAAGGCCCTTTGTGACAATGCCTTCGCGCACGTCTTCGTAACCGACAAACCCTCCGAGGCGATCTTCCTGTCCGGGACGACCGGCTCCAACGCCATGAATTTCCCGCTCTACATCTATGAGAAGCTGGGAGCGCAGCGGCGGCTTAATGTGGATCCGACCATCCTCGAGCGCCTGGTAGGGATCTCGTCGACCGAAAAAAATCGGACTGCGACCGGCGAGGACGCCTTCGACTACATATACGGCACGCTTCATAGCCCGGCATATCGTTCGATGTACAAGGAGCTGCTTCGAAGAGATTTTCCAAAGATACCGTGGCCGGTCGATGCCGAAAGCTTCTGGTCGCTTGCGAACGCCGGGCGCGAGTTGCGACTGCTGCACTTGATGGATCCGTCGACGGCGGCCGCCTACCCCTACCCACTTATCGGCAGTGGCGACGGCCTAGTCGACGCCCCGAGGTTCGAGGACGGATGCATCTGGATCAACGCCACGCAGCATTTCGCGAACGTGACTTTGACGGCATGGGAATTCCGGATCGGCGGCTACCAGCCGGCTCAGAAGTGGCTGAAGGATCGACGCGGGGGCGAGCTGTCCTTCGACGATGTCAGGCACTACCAACGGATTATCCACATCCTGACCGACACTGGTCGCATAATGGAGACGATCTCGTTGCCGACCGAGTGACGGTCAGTAGTCGAATGGACCTTCGAACTCGGAAATACTCGCCATCATGATCCCGAGCTCGCCTGCCAGCCTCCTATGCAGGGTGATGGCAAGATCCGGATACTCATCGAGCATGCGTCGAAAGAAGGCCCGCGGTATGCGGATCAGGTCACAGTCGGATAACGTGCGCGCCGTGACAAAGCGGGGGGCCTCGGTGATAAGCGCCATCTCGCCGAGGAGTGCACCGGGTCCGAGCTGAGCGACCGCTCTTTCCAGCCCAGTCTTCCCCTGCAGCAGCTCGACATCACCGCTGACAATGACGAAACCGGCGTCGGAGCGGGCGGAAGCTCGGAACAAAACTTCGCCTGACGTTAGTCTGCGATGTGCGCTTCCGAAAGCCAGAAGCCGAAGCTGATCTTCCGTGAAACCGGTCAGCAGGGGACTTTCTTTAGAACCAACATATAGCTCTCGAGACTCACCAGGCACGTTCTCCTCACACATGACTTTTAGAACGCTTTGCACGCTGGCGGCTCGCAGACCATTACCTGCCAATAACCATCTGGGAAATCGGACGCTCCATTTGCCGACCTGGACTAAGGTCTTTTTCGCCCTGTGTACGCAGGCGTCCACTGCGCGAGCGACTCCCGCTCGCGACCCTCGAGCGGCACGTACCGAATCCACTCAGAATACGTGCCGCAATGCCGGCACCGCCAAAGTCGTTGCTCGATGTCATCGCCGGGCTTTAGGACGCTCTGGAAGTCCAGCGCCCTGTACGTGACGCTCTTCCCGCACGGTTTGCATTTCACGATGATGCCGAGCCCTTTCCGGAGGCCGTCCGCGAAGTTCTTGATGCCCTGCACCATTTCTGTGAATCCCTTCCCGGCTTCGAGAACAGAATAGGAACACTGGCTTGTCGGCAAGAGGGACTCGGCGCATCATCCACATCGGAAGATGGAGACGGACAATGGCTCAGGCGCAGTTGAAGACCTTAGTGCAGGACGACGATCTGGATGGTGTCGTCGACGACGCGATCCGCGCTGCTGGCGGCGATTACCGGGCGGCGATCATGGGTCTGATCCGGGGGCAGCATGAGATGGAAGCCGAGGCCATGGCGCGGACGTCCGCGGGCTACGTGCGAAGGGGGCTCCGGTCGTGATCGGTCGGCGAACTGATGCGGGGTCGAGGGACAAGAGAGCGCCGTGGGCCGGCCTGGCCGCATTGATCACACGGTCTCAGCCGAGTATTCCGACCACATGATCTTGCGACGGGAACGAGGCTGCGCGACCAATTCCAGCAGGTAATGAATGCGCTGTTCCCAGGTGTCGGCCTTGAAGCCCGGAGAACTGGGATGATGGATCCGGCAGAAGACCGTGCGCCCGTCGTCGTAGAAAACGACGTCGCGATCGTTACCTTCCAGTCCGCTGATGTTAGGAGAGACCCAGTTCCATAGCTCCAGACCGCATACGATCACGGCTTCAGGCTCAACACGATCGATGATCTCGCGGAAAGGCTCGGCGCCGGCTCGGAACATCCACTCTTCCGGACGCCTTGCTTTGCCGCCGTTGGCAATCGACCTGCCGTCGCAGTAGACCGGCACGTAGTTGTAAAAGGCAACCGAGTTCCAAAACAGGTCAGCATACTCTCGTGATATACCCTTCACGGGCCGCCCCAGCGTGATTGCCGCGAGCTTCGCGAAGAACTGGTGACGGGTGTCGATGCCGTAGCGCTGGACAACGTAAGGGGTGCACCCCGCCTCCGGCTTGCCAATCCTCTCCACGTCCGGCGTGTAGTGTGATTCCCCGAGGATCAGCAGGCTGGTTCCGCCCAGGATGTTCTCGACATCTCGGAAGCGCTTTCCGATCCAAGGTTCGAACATTGAAGGTTCTCCTGAGCGATGGTCTTTAGAAGCAGCGCGACATACTGAATGCCTTGGTTCCGCTCGCGTCCGGCCGGGTCCACGTCATGTGAAAGGTGTCTCTGGATTTCATCCGCAACGACGCAGGCCATTCTTCTCCCTCTCCGCTGCATGAGAGCTTGGCCACAACATCGTAGCCGTCCCTCGTCGGCTCGGATATCGCGCATCCGGACTCGTACTCGGTGATGGTGTTTCCGATGATGTTCGTGCCGATGTCGTCGCTACGCACGAAGCAGGAGCCCCCTTCCTCGACCTTCCAACGCCCGGCGAACATTGAGAGCAGGTCGCTGGTGTCGGCCTTCGGCTCCTCCGGAGTTCCTTCCCCTGCGTTCAGACTGCCAACGAGCATTGCCGGCCGAAAGCCTGCCAGCATCAACATCACACCGCGTGCCTCGTCCGGGGAAACATTCTGGCTCCGCCCGAACGTCGTGACAGAGGCTGCGTAGACCTTGGCAATCCCGACTTCGCGCTTGAAGAAGACGTCAAATTCCGACTTGTCGGAGAGGATCACCTTTATGCCGAAGACGCTCGGGTCCGATCCGTTGAACGAGAGCAGACGCTCAGGGGCCATCGTGGCCGCGACTGTAGCGACATAGTCCTCAAAACGCAGAAACGGGTATTCGAACTCTTCGTTGATTCCGAAACTCGTCGTGATTGTCGACGTACGGATCTCGTCCGACAGCTTAAGTTGATCGAAGAACTGAGCGACCCGTGCCGTGTTGGCCGCGGCCTTAGTCCGGAAGCCGAGCAGATAACCGTTTTGGCTTATGTCTGGGGAAGCGGCTTGTGCAGAAGCGACGACCCCCGATAGCACCGCAACGACGAATAACATCCTCAGCATGCACCTACCCTCGATAGGTTTCATTCCGTCTCTTCGATGCCGTCGCTGCGGGTCCCTCGTGCCACCACTTTCAGCACTCCCTCCGGCAGCGGCCTCTGCAGTTCCTTTGCCTCAGACCAGTCTGCCCGCATCCACACGTCCATCTCCTCAGCGGTCGTTAGGATCGCCGGCATTGCCTTGGGATGGATCGCGCCAACCAGCGCATTCGCGTTTGTCGTCAGGAAGCCGAAGAGATCGGCATTCACCGGTCCCTCTTTCACTTTCCTCGTCGATGTCCAATTCGTCCAGATGCCCGCGAACACTGCTAAGGGTCTACTGTCGTCCAAGGCAAACCACGTCGGCACCTTCACGCCATCTATGGTGTCGTACTCGCTGAAGCTCGTCAGCGGAACGACGCAGCGGTGCTCGGGTCCGAGCCAACGTCTCCAGTGCGGCGACTTCACGTTCCTGATGTTGGTGACGCCGGGATCCGTCTTCCGACCTTCGAGGACGAATTGCGGCGACGGCATGCCCCATCTTGCCATCGTCAGTTCGCGCTCTCCGTCAGTGGCGTTTCGGACGATGGGCGCTATAATGTCGGGGAAGACACCCGGCAGCGATGGCAGGTTGCCAGTCAGGTCACGCATCGCTCGCGTGAACTCCAAGATGGCCGACTGGCCCTTCGTGATCGAATAGAGATTGCACATGTCGAAACGATAACCCGGCGTCAGGTAATCAGTCGAGAGCGGCAGACATCACGGAGTGGATCGTGCCAGGGCTTCGAGATCCGTGCCCATCGCGGCCTCTTCCGCGATGTCGATCAAATGCTCATGCAGGATGTCCAGCATCGTGCGGGTAGCCTCGCGTTCGGTCCAGCCCGCGTCGACAGCGCTCCGGAGCAGTTCGTGGAAGCCTTCCTCCAAGGCAAATTCGAGAGCTATCGCCCGATCGGGATCGCCGACCGGGCGGCGGGGACGGGCGATATCGGTCATCGAATGATCCTTGAATCAGCGAAAAGAACGATTTGGCACATAACGTCTCTTTCATCGCACGAATTTACGGCCGCTTCCTGACCACTGCCGGCACGCCACGAACGTTTTCGCCGATCACCGAATTCGGCTCGTCCGCTTCGTCAGCCTGGTCCGCCATCTCCTGCAGCCAACCCATGGCGCCGTCCCGGATGATCCTGTCGGCCTCGTCTTCGAGCTTCTGCTCGGGCGTCCGCTGCGGCACGGGGTAACCGTATGAGTCAACCTCGACGCCGCCCTCGAACCGAGGCTTCGGTTGCCCGACTTCGACGACCAGGTCGCGGTCGAACGCGAGGTTGGAGCCGTGGTAGCCCGCTGGATTGCAGACGACCCGCGTCCTGCCGATCGAGTAGTTATGGCTGGAGTGGACGTGGCCATGAATCCACAGATCAGGCTGCCAGCGAAAAATTCGGTCTTCGAGATTGCTGCAGAATGCCGGATTCAGCGCATCGCCCAGAAATTCCGGAGAGACCGACTGCCCAGACGGGCCATGGTGGCTGACCACGACTGTCGGGCCATTGAACTCTCTTGCGAACTCTCGTTCGAGGAAGGCGATAGATTCGATATGCCGGGCCAGGGCATCTGTCGACGTGAACCAGCGGTCGCCGATCCTGATGCGTCGGTGGTCATCTAGGGACGTGCCGGCGACATGCATGCCGAGCGCCCGATCCCCCATCAACTCATAGTCCGTCCACAAGGTGCATCCAAGGAAGCGCACGTCGGCGATGACCACGGCACGGTTTTCGAGGAAATGGACGCCGGAGGCTTTCTTCCAGGCCGCATTCTGAAGCTCGCGACCGATGTCCTGGTCAAAATACTCATGGTTGCCGGCGACCATCACGACGGGCTTCAGGAACTTCCTTTCGGCCCACGTCATGCTTTCGGAGGGCACGTGCATGACGTCGCCGGCGAGCACGACGACGTCATGGTCAACGACGTTCGTGTAGCTTCTGTTGGTGTACGTCTCCTCGAGGTGGAGGTCGCTCATGATCCAGATCCGCGCCATCAGCCATGCTTCCAGCTGGCGGCCAGCGTCTCGTCGTTGTCGAGCAGCTCGTCGTCCGTCGCCGCGGCGATCGTCATGTTCGCCTTCCACATGTCCAGTTCGTCCTGATAGCTCATCGGCATCCCGTAGGGATCAATCCGCGGCTTCCGGCTGACCTCTACGACTAGCCGCGGATTGAACTCCGACACCTCCGCATGCGGCTTCCGAGACTTGTGTCCGAAGCCGGGCTGGAGACCGACGTAACCTCGAGGATTGCACACGATCCTGGTCTCACCGATAATGTAGTCCTGCGCTTGGTGCACATGCCCGTGGATCCACATGTCTGGCTGCGTTCGGATGATAAGGTCCTCCAAATCGGATGCGTACGCGGCGTCCGATGGTTCCGTGACCTTGCCCGCTAGCAATGATCTGGCGCTCGGTGCATGGTGCGTGACGACCACTGACGGTCCCGCAAAGGGGATCGCCAGCGTCTCTTCGATGGCGCGTCGATGCCGAGCGTGGATCGCAGCCATATGCTGCGGGTGGACGCGGCGCCCATAGCGGTCCGTCCTCATGTAACGGAAATCAGACATCGCGGACTGTGCCGCGGAATAGCCGTCCTCGGTCTTGCCGTTCCAGATCCGGTAGTCAGTCCACAGCGTGCCGCCGACGAACCGGATGCCTGCGACTTCCTGCGCCTCGCCGTCGAGGACATGGATCCAGTCGACCGCACACTTTTCCCGAAAGCGGCCGATCTCGGCGTCCAGATCGCCGCGCCAAAAGTCGTGATTTCCGGCGACTATGACGATCGGGATGCCACGGTCCTGGGCTTCGAGCCAGCTACGGCCCATCCGACTGAGGCGGCCTGCGATGTCACCAGCGATCACAATGACGTCTGCCTCGACGTCCCGGGGCAACGCAAAGTTTCCGACGTGGCGCCGGGACGCGTCGTCGTGGATGTCGGACATGATCCAAATTCGCTTCATGCGTGTCGGCTCCAGCCGATGAGGGTCGGCAAACGCGATTTTCCCCTGCGGTCGCGAAAGTGACTACGATTATGCGTGTTGATCGACCCGCTGCTGAAGGATGTCATGCAGCACGTTTGTCACGGCATCTCCGATAGCCTGGAAAGCCCACTCCTCTTCCCAGTCGAGAAGATCCTCTGAGATCATCGTCAGATGCCGTCGTGCTTCCGGCGAGATGCTGACTGCGGTGACGAGGCCAGCGTGCACGGCAAGTGCCCGCGATGCCGGCCGTTCGATGTCAGCCAGTCGCCGGCTTCGCTCCGCCGGGCTCACGCCCGGGCTCCCGCATGGCGCATGATCACGATCGTCATCACCTGGATACCCATGATCCGCCGTTCGACGCTCGTCATGTGGGACCAGACCCCGACCGCTTCCCGGATCAGTTCCTCGGGCGGCATGCCCTCGGACGCCTCGATTTGCGATAGGCGGTTCTTGGTGGACTCGTCGAAGACCACCATCATCATGCTCCCCCCATTCCGAACTCAGCCGCGAAATCCGCCAACGCACGCTTCCCAAGGACACGCTTCTCCAAAGCCAGTTCGGACAGCGCCATGATTTCGGCCCGGCGGCGGACACACAGGAGAACGGTCTCGGCGTATAGGCGCTGGAGCCGGGCATCGATCACCGCCCCATCCATCGTCGTCGAGTAGACGAGCGACCCGGCCATTCCCATCAGCCCGGACGATTGCGCGAGGATCTGCGTTGCGAGCTCGAGGTCGCTGCCGCTCGGGCCGCCGGCACCTGCGGACACTTGACCGAGCAAGACCTCCTCCGCTGCCCGACCGGCCAGCAGAATCATCGTGCGCCGGTTGATATCGCCGAGCCGTCCGCCGTCCGCCGGTGCATCGAGGGAGACACCGCCCATGGCGCCATTAGCACGGATCGTCGTAAGGGATCGCGGGATCTGCCCAAACGACATCGCAGCGACTGCATGCCCGGCTTCATGAACGGCTACCAGGCGCCGGAGCTCAGGCGAGCGGTCGTCATCCGGCAGCGCAATCGCCAGCAGGTCGCCCGCCTGGAGATCGCGCTTGGCACGACGAGCCGAGCGTCGGGCCTCCCGAGCGATCCGCGCCACATCCGCACCAGACGTCATGCCAGCCAGCGCCGTCGCGACGGGCGCGATCACCGCGGCATCGAGGTCAGGCAGGTGATGCTGGAAGATTCGAACGAGGTCCTCCTCTCCCGGAAGCCCGATCTCGAAGCGACGATCCAGCCGACCGGAGCGAACAAGTGCCGGATCCAGGCCACTGGGATCGTTGCACGCTGCGAGCACGATCACGCCCTCGCGTCGGCTGCTGCCATCAAGGCATTCGAGCAGCGCCACGACGATGGCGCGCCAGTAGTCGTCATGTTCACGGCTGCTGTTGCGTGAAGGAATCGCGTCGATCTCGTCGATGAAGACGATGCAGGGTGCAGCATTGTTCGCTGCGACGAAGAGGTCGCGCATCGACTTGACCACATCTCCCAAATGCCCGCCCTTGCTCGCCTGCCATGCAGCGAAGCTAGTGGCGATAAACGGCAGGCTGCAGCTGGCTGCCAGCGCCGATGCGAACAGCGTCTTGCCCGTGCCCGGCGGGCCGAACAGAAGGGCACCTCCGTCGACGTCGCGCCATTCGAGCTCGCCTCGGGAGTACATTCCGATGTCGTCGGCTAGCTGCTGCGCCCACACCTGGGCCGCGCCATACCCATGCAGATCGCCCAACTTCGGCGCCGAAGGGCGGAGGATTTCCGTGCCGCCCTTGGACACCTTGGGCTTCGCGTCGGCGTCCGTCGCCTCAGCCTCGACCGACTTCTCGATGCGGACGGCATCGGAGAACGCGACCACAAGCTCGATGAATTCCGAGGCACTGTCGGCGCGCTTCAATGCGACGTCGAACATTTCCGGGTCGAGCATCTTGGCGCCCGTGCCTTCAGGCCAGCACACATCCATCCCCGGCCAGCTGTGCTCGACGACACGCTGGAAGATCAGCTGGCTGATCTCGGGGATTTCGATCACGGCATCGCATGCGAGGTGAAGGTATAACGGGAGAATGTCGTCCTCGCTGACCAGAAGAACGGAGTGCGCCAACTGCGCTTGCGAAAAGATGCGGTCCGTCTGCCAAACCGATCGCCCCATTCGGCTCTTCACGCCTCCGCTGGCGACGTGGTGGACGACGGTCGTACGGACGGGCGCGGAGGACTCCGTCGCCATCGCGTGAGCGAGCAGCGTGACCGCCTTCGCGGCACGCGACAGCCAAGCCTCGGATGGCATCGAGATCGCCAAGAGCAGATTTCCGTCGCCGTTCACGCGCCGGGCGATCTTCTCGCGATGTGGAGCCAACGCTTCGACGATCGCTTCGAAGGTGATCACCGTGGAAGGCCGGGCGCGGTCGAGTTCGCCGGCGAACTCATCCTTCAGACGCGCCAGGCGCTCGGCCTCATCGGAAATGTCGATGACAGTCGGACCGTCGTCGCCAAATTCGATCGATGGATCGCTCAGGTCGTCGTCATCGATGATCGGGCGGCGATGAAGATGTGCAACGCGAGCAGAGCCCGCTGCATGAATGTCCTGCGACATTTTCGTTATCCTTGAAGCCGACTGGCCGAACGCCTGTCCTTCAAGGAACCTACCCGATCGCGATTACGATACCACCAGGAATTCCCTTAAAATTGCTGGAAACCTCAAAGAGGCTCGTGGTCTCGCTCCAATTTCGTACCCCGGATCAGATTGGTCAGCGCATACCTCAGCACCGTCATGTGCCCGCCTTCCGCCTCCGCCTTGGCGATCGTCGCTTCGATCTCCGACATCATCCTGTCGCGAATGTCAGCTTGGTGCGCGAGCTTCTCAAGGAGCGCCGGCGAGACGGTCGAGTAACCTGACATCATTCGGTCGACGGAGCGTTTCTGGAGACCGAGAAGGCGGGCGCACCATGTCGCAGAATCTACGGGGAACAGGGATTCGATGAGGATGGACGCGGGTGTCGGATCGTGCGGCTGTTCGTCGTCGTGGTCGGACATTTGTAAGGGCCTTACCGCCGGTGGATTAAGGGAATCCTTTTGGCCCGATGCGAACTGCGTGGCAACCGGACACCGTCAGTCTACGACGAATTCCGCCACGATCGCCTTGATGCCCGTCGCCTCCTCCCACACGCCGTCAGCCAACTTCCTTTCCCCCGTGACCAACGACCACCAGGCGGTCATCATCTCCCGCTTCCTGATCAGCCGCCGGTGATTGATGTAGTGGATGTCAGCCGTGTTGATGACCTTCTTTTCGTTGTGATCGAGGATGAGCTTCACGTCGGCCTCGGTGAACCCTTCGATCATCATCGTCGTGGCGAACGACCGGCGGACGTCGTGCGGTGAGAACGAACAGCCGAAGTCTAGAAGCGCGTGTGACAGGGTCGCTCCGGATATATGGCTCAAGGGCATACCCTTTCGGCGCGGTCTCTTCGCCGGGAAAAGCCAGTGGTCGGGATCGACGTTGGACCCTTCCGGCTTGTCGAAGGGCAAAGGGATCGTGTGATTGCGGTTGTCCTGACGCTTGGCGGCGGTCTTGCGATGCAGGGGCGGAACGCTCCAGACGGATCCTGCGACATGCCGGTGCAATGCCGTGACGATGGTTTCCCGTCGCTGCGCGGTCAGGCACAGCCAGGCGACCGCCTCGCTCGCCCACCCGAGTTTTGATTCCGACGCAGCCATGTACAGACGGGCCACCTCTCCCGGATGAGGGAAGCGCAGCTGCTTCGGCGGTCGGACAGCCATGGGCGGAAGGTCGATTTGAAGGCGCCGTGTAACGCCTGATTCCACTCTGTTGTGGGCCTTCGCTAGAAAACTCCAGAATGGAGAAAGCGTCCTCTTCAGCTTCGCCGCGGCACTTCCGCCCTGCTGTCTCTGGTAGGCCGCGAGGATCTCCGAAATGCGCTCCTCGGTGATGTCCCGTACGGCCACACCCTGCAGCGGCTCGAGGCAGTCGTGGTTTAGCGCCTTTCGATAGTCGTGATACGTCGCGATCTTCTTTGTCGCCAAGACCTCGGCGAGATAGACCTCCAGCGCCCGGCGATACGTCCAGGTCTTCCGTTCCACGACGAGCGCCGGCATCGCCGGATTGCGCTCGGCCCGCACCCAATCGTCATCCGGGATCAGGCCCTGTTCGAGCAGGTCGAGTGCCTTGCGGGTCAGTTTCCGAGCGTCTGCAAGGCTGAGTTCGGGCACCAGACCCAATGTCAGCCGAGACTTCCTGCCATTCCTCACCCACTGGACGTAATAAGTCGACTTCCGGGGTCCCGACCGTAGGCGGAGGAATGGCTGCCTGCCATCGGCGATGTCGAGTTCCTGGCCAGAGGCCGCTAAATCGCTCACCCAGCGGACGTTGAAGCCGTCCGAAGGCGGCAGGCCGATCACCTTCCGCGCCGGCGAAGTGTCCGCTCTCGCCGTTGCCGACATGATGTTTGCCCCGCCCAATTCTGTCCTGGCTCTGTCCTGACGAACTTGCAGGTGCCTGACTGGGAATGCTATCGTAGCAGCACTACAAATCGGCCAAAATTGCAGTAAAATCAGGTATATGGTTAACAGAAATTCATTACTGGTGAGACCAAATTCGATCTAGACACGCGGCATCATAATCCGCGTGTCGGGGGTTCAAGTCCCTCTCCCGCTACCAAACAATATTTTCAGAGACAACATTCGGTGCGACGCCATCGCTGGGAGCTGACCAGCTTCGTCGTCGGTTCGCGCACGACTGTGGGCTGTGACGGCATGTCGGGCGCTGCGAGACTTGACGCGCCGGCGGTCATTCCCGGCCGCCCTTGTGATCGGGCCGCGCGCGTGGTCGATGGGCGGAGAACAGCTCAGACTTGCAGCAAGGGACCTGGCGGATGGGGAATGACGCAGCTGCCGTTACTTTCCTGGCGCACGCCCGTCTTGCACTACCGCTGGCGCTTTGCGGGCTCTGGGCGATCATTGTTGCAGGGGGGCTCGGCGGGCTGATCGTCGGGAAAGAGCAGTTCACCCTCTGGCTGTTCCTGCGGCAGGATCTCGCTGTCCTGCTGATCCTCGGGATAATCCTGCGTTTCAGCCTGCATGCCGACAGGTCGGCAGGCGAGATCGCCTGGACGACAGCCGTGTCGCGTCACCCGTGGATGCTGGCGGTTAGCCTCGGCCTTCTCGGCTGGGGCGGCCATAGCTCGGTGCTTTCCGGCTACGACCTGACGCGCGACGAACAGATGGCGAGCTTCGATACGCTCGTCTTCGCCGGCGGCCGGTTGGCCTTCCCGGTTGCACAGGCCTGGCAGCCGATGGCCGAGGCGCTGAACCAGTCCTTCATTCTGCCGATCGCCGAGCGTCAGGCCTGGGTTTCGGCCTATCTTCCGGTCAATGCCGCCGCCCGTGTGCTGGCAGGCTGGATCGGCGACCCCAACCTCGCCAGCCCCGCCTTCACCGCGATCGGTGCCCTGGCGCTGTGGCGCATCACGGTCCGGCTCTGGCCGGACGATGCCGGCGCGCGGGCCGTTGCCCTTCTCCTCTATGCCGGATCCTCGCAGGTCATCCTTCTCGGCATGACATCTTATGCGATGGCCGGGCATCTGGCCGTCAACCTCGTCTGGCTCGCTTTGTTTCTCGGCGGCGGCTGGTGGCATGCGGGCGCGATCGCGATCGGCTTCCTTGCCACGGGCCTGCACCAGCCGCTGTTCCACCCGCTCTTCGCGCTGCCGTTTCTCGTCGGCCTGCTGATCGGGAAACGCTGGGCGCTGACGATCCTCTATGCCGGCGCCTACCTCGCCATCGGCCTGTTCTGGCTGAGCTGGCCGCAGCTCGTCGCGCAGACGGCCGGCGGCGCGATGGAAACCCTCTCGGCCACCGGCGATCGCTTCGGCTACATCGATCGCGTCGCCGGGATGCTCCAGCAAACAGGTCTTGTCGGCCTCCCCGTGATGGCGATGAACCTTCTGCGCTTCGTCGCCTGGCAGCATCTGCTGCTGCTGCCCTTGCTCACGGCGGGCCTCTGCCTTTCCTGGCGCGCGCCGCTGATGCGGCCGCTCGCGGCCGGCATCCTCGCCACCATCGTCGTCGTCGGCGTGCTCCTGGCTTATCAAGGCGATGGCTGGGGCTACCGCTACCTGCACGGCCTGATCGGCAGCGCATGCCTGATCGGCGGCCATGGCTGGCGCGCCTTGCGCGGTGTCTGGCCCGGGCGAAGGCTGTGGGCCTTCGCCAACGCGGCGACCTTCCTGTTGCTGCTGCCACTCCACCTCGTCATGGCATCCCTGTTCACCACGCCTTATGCCGATGCCGCCGCGGCGATCGCCCGCCTGCCGGCACCGATCGCGGTGATCGACGAGGGAGCCGCGGCCTTCGCATCCGATCTGGTGATCAACCGGCCGGACCTCTCCAACCGCCCGATCCGGCTCCTCGCAGGCAGTCTGACGACAGAACAGGTCGCCGGGCTGTGCTCAGGCCAGGACGTCGCCTTCGTCGGCCGGGCCGAGCTGACGGGCATCCACCAGCGGATCGCCATGTCTCCCGGCGACGACAGCCATTTCAGGGCGCTCGAGCAGACCTGTCGCCAGGGCGCGCAGCCGGCAGCTGCTCCGCCAGCATCGCGCTGATCGCCTCCGCCATTGCCGTCCAGCGGTAGGTGTCCTCGGCATATGCCGCCATCCGGCGGCGGTCGTCAGCGGCCATCAGGGCCGCATCGAGGGCCCGCATCACCGCTTGCACATTGATCTCGGGACGGTCGGGATCGATCGGCACGCCCGTGAGGAAGCCCTGTGCGCCGGGATCGGCCCGGCTGCTGTCGAGACCGCAGATGACCGGCAGCCCGCAGGCCATCGCCTCCTGGATCACCAGCGGAAAACCTTCACCGACGCTCGGCAGCAACAATTGATCGGCCGCCTGGTAGAGTTCGGCCAGCGCACGGCCACTCGTGCCCCGCACCACAAGGACATTGCCGAGTTGCCAGGCGGCCGGATCGATCGGCCCCTTGCCGGCGAGAACGATGGAGAGGTCCGGGCGGGCTCTCGCGAGCGCCTCGATCGTCGCCAGTCCCTTCTTCTCGACGAAGCGGCCGACGAACAGGATCATCTTCTGCCCGGCCGGAAGGCCGAGGCGCCGGCGCATGGCGTCCCGGCTTTCGGACGGGGCACAAAAGACCGTCGTGTCGACGCCGTTGAACAGCAGCCGGGCCGGGGCACGCAGCCGCACATCGGCAAAATGGGCGGCGGTGGTCGCGCTGATGAACACCACACGGTCCGCTGCCGCTAGCATGGCCCGGCCGACCACGCGGTTGCCGAGCGCGGCCAGACCCCGCAGAAGACGGTTGCGGAAAGGCAGGTCTCCAACGTGCTGCACCAGCAGGACGGGCCTTCGCCGCAGCCAACAGGCGAGCATGGCCGCGACGGAGGTGAGGTAAAGCGCGTCATGGATAACGACGCCATCGCAACCGCCGACCGCGCGCCAAAGTCGCGTCAGCGCCCGGGGCCCCGGAACCGGCATCGGCAGACCGGTGGCGCGCTCGATGCCGTTCCACGACGGCAAGCCGATTGCGGCGACGCCCGACGCTGGCGAGCCGCTGGCGGCCCAGGCTGCGTGATGACCCCCGGCCTCAAAGGCGCGGCAGAGATGGCCGGCAACCCGCTCGATTCCGCCGCCATGCGGCTCGAAGAAATGCGTTACCGTCAGGATTCTCATCGAGATCAGGCGGGCTCCCACCGCATCGTCGTTTCCAGCCGGTTGGGACACAACGCGCTGTAGAGCCCGTGCTGATAGCGGCCACAGGTCTCGGCGGAGATTCGAACGCCGCTCGCCGATGCCAGGCGGTCCCAATCGGACGCAAGGACTTTCGGCAACGAGTCCATCGTCAGAACCGGCTCGCGCGGACCGGCACGTCGGGCGGTCCTTCGCTCTTCTGCCCTATCGCCGGATGGCGATGCGTTCTCAGCAAGGCCCAGCGGCTGACCAGGAAATTGTACGCCGTCAGGGCCAATGTCGACAGCGGTGCGGCGATCGGCATTGACAGTCCAAAGCGCCCGATCAGCAACCACAGCAATATCCACTGTGCGGGAAGATTGCCCGCCATGGCCAGCGCATAGCGAGCAAAGCCAAGGCGGTTATGGGTCGTCCGGAAGCTGTAGGCAGAATGCAGTCGGTATCCCACCACCCCGACGACGGCATAGCTTATGAGCGTTGCCACGACGTAGTTCAAACCGGAGGCATCTGCGGCGATCATGATCAGGTTGTGCAGAAGAAAGCAAACGGCTGACACACCGCCAAAACGCAGAAGGCTCGGCAACATTGTCACAGGGCCACCGCCTCGCGGCAGCTCACGAGGTAGACGCAGCCATTGTCGTCTTTCACCTGGCGGGGGGTGATGCGATCCTCCAACAAGGCCCGCAGGTTCATGACCACCGCGAGCGTATTCGCGATGGCCCGGCCGACCACCGGCACCTGCCGGAGAACCCAGGCAAAACTGGTCAGGCGGATCATCGTGGTCGTCGCGAGCGGGCCGACGATCGAGACGATATCCTCGACGACGAAACCGCGGGTCTCGATGTCGCGCTGCAGGCCTGGCCGGGTCCAGCGGCGATAATCCTGCGGATGGGGATGGTAGAGCCAAGTGCCGTGCGTCGACAGCAAGAGCACCCCGTCATCATCGAGCACGCGGGCGATCTCGCTGAAATAGAGGTCGAGGTCGCCGACATGCTCGAGCACCTGCATGGACATCACGATGTCCACGGGTTCGAGATCGGACGGCAGGGTCCCGTCCGGCGCAATCGTAACCTCGGCGGCGGTTCCGAAGTCAGCGCCGCGGTAGCTCAGGCCATGACTGACCGCGAGGTCGCGATAGGGCTGGGTGCCGCAGCCGAAGTCGAGCACGCTGCCGGAGCCGATCCGGCCCAGCATTCGGTCGAGCTGTGCGGCAAGGCCCCGAAGCAGCAGCCAGTCGGTGTTCCAGATGGCCGGAGCCCGCCGGCGGAGCGCTTCGGTATCGGTTATCGTAGGCACGGTCATGGCGACGGCATCCTGGCGATGGCAAAGTCCGTGGCGAAGTTGGCGTCATGCCCGGCCATGATGGCCAGCATAAAGCTGCCAAGCATGGTCTGCACCCCGACCGTCGTCAGAACGGTCGCGACGACCAGCGGCAGGATGTTGTCGAGGGCCCCGAAGCTGGTCTTTGCCCAGTAGATGCCGATCGCCAGCAGGCCAGCGCCCCCCAGCACCACCAGCAAGGCGCCCGCCGCCAGCGTCGTCTCCAGCGTCAGCCGGCCTGAATGGCGGCGCAGCACGGGTCGCAGCGGGCGATAGCCCTCGCGGTAGCCGTGGAGATGGGTTGCCAGCGCCAGGATGGCGGCGAGATGGCCGGTGGTGAACAGAAAGCCCGCGACGATTGACCAGCTGGTGCCGAAGGTCGGCGGCAACAGCGCCGGTGCGAGGATATGGCCGAGCGCGAACAGGAGGATGAAGCTCGCTATGCCCATGGCCAGCGCCGCGGGGACGCCGAAGACCCAGGTCGGGCTCAGCATCAAGAGATAGCGCAGATGACGCCAGCCGTCGCGCCAAGGCCTCAGATGCGGCCTGCGCTCTCGAAGATCGACCGAGAGGCGGGCGGGCACCTCGGTGATAGCGCAGCCCCGAAGAGTGGCCTTGATGACCATTTCGCTCGCAAACTCCATGCCGCTGCCGGAAAGGCCGAGCGACAGGAAACATTCCCGGGTGATCGCCCGCAGCCCGCAATGCGCATCGCTGACGCCGGCCCGGAAGAACAGGTTGAGAATGCCGGTCAGCACGGGATTGCCGATGTAGCGGTTCTTCCACGGCATAGCACCGCGCTGGATCCCGCCCTTGAACCGCGACCCCATGCAGAGATCCGCGCCGGCCCTCAGGCGACCGATCATCGCGACGCCGTCGGTGAAGTCGTAGCTGCCGTCGCAATCGCCCATCAGCAGGTAGCGTCCGTATGCGCTGCTGCAGCCGCCGATCAGCGCCGCGCCGTAGCCGCGTCTGTCGACCGAGACGACACGGGCTCCAAGCCGGATCGCCAGTTCCCGGCTTCCATCGGCCGAGCCGTTATCGGCGATCACGATCTCGCCGCGCAGACCGTGCTTTGCTTCGATCAGCGCGAGGGCTTGGCTGGCATTGGCGATGCAGTGCGGCAGGCTGACCGCTTCGTCGAGACAGGGCATGACGATGGAGACGGCGATCACCCTTGCCGGATGATGCGAAACACTCAGTCCCCGGCTGGTATCAACGAACATCCCTGTCCTCGCAAAATGGCGCCAGACAGTCATAAACGCAGCCGGTTAACGACTTTGCCGCCCGCCCCAGCGATCACGGTCGACAGGCGCTCGACAGGACTGACTCGACGGTCAGATCGCGCTCCGGTCACAAGGCCAGCGACACCCCACCGTGTCCCGCATGCGGCCGTGTCGCCCATCCGGTCAAAACCGGCTCCCTTCGGTCGGTTCACGTCGCGCAACCGAGGATCCGACATAGCGGCGTCAAACGCTGCCCGGCAAAGTTCAGACACAAAAGCTGACGGTTGGCGCCGCATGACCGAACAAGACCGCGCGCAACACTTTCGGATTTATTTCCGTCTTTTAATTCTATTGATGCTCAAGACGCTTCTAGGACCAACTAAAATTTGACCGCGGCGGCATCGCCCGTACTTTTTGTAGAAAGTCGACGCTTTATCTTAACCATAAATTTCAAAGCTTTTTCCAAATAAATAATCAGATCAATAAGTTTTCGCCGCGTCCACGCATGAGGATAATGTATATTATTTACTTTCATAATTTCAATATCTGGATAATTACAGGATTGTTGCATAAATGTAGCTCCTGCTGATTCTAGCTAAACCTCAGCAATGCCCACTTGCTAATCAAAGAAAAAGGCCGTTCAAACAACAAGTGTTGATGGAGGGCATACATGCCAAGATTGATCACTGTCATTTGTGCCATTGCAGGAATAGGTTCGATAAGCACTGCTCTGGCAGGCGATCTGGTCTATACGCCGATCAATCCGTCCTTTGGCGGCAATCCTCTCAACTCATCCCATCTCCTCGGCCTTGCCAATGCGCAGCGCGATGCGACGGCCAAAGATGCCGATGACGGCCTGGGCGGCGATGGCGCGTCGGGTGGCGGGACAGGCACTGTTGCAGACTCGGACGCAGATCTTTTCGTGCGCCAATTGCAAGGCCGCCTGTTGTCGGCCCTGGCAGGCCAAGTCACCGAGGCGATCTTTGGCGAGAACCCGCAGGACAGCGGCAACATCACCTTTGGATCGACGACAGTTGCCTTCGAAAGAACGCTCGATTCCATTCGCCTGACGATCAACAACAACCTCGACGGTACGGTGACAGAAATCGTCGTGCCGCAATTGCTGTCCAGCAAGTCTGGCTAAAACCACCGCCGTTACGCCCATCATCCTGTTACCGGAGCCGACGTGACCGCAGCCATGTCCTGCCTTTCATTCAAATACGCCGTCAGCCTGCTGACGCTGGTCTCGCTTTCCGGCTGCGTGACGCAGGAGGGGGCGTTTGACCAGATGCCCGTGGTCGAAAAGGTGAGCGCACCCAGCAGCAGCCTGCGCCAGATGCCAGCACCGCAGTTGAAGACGGTCGTCGCCGTCTACGGCTATGAAGACCTGACCGGGCAGTTCAAGGAGCGGGACAATGTCCAGTCGCTCTCGCGTGCGGTCACGCAAGGCGGCACCCCGATGCTGATCAAGGCACTGCAGGATGCCGGAGAGCGTCGCTGGTTTACGGTCCTCGAACGCAGCCAACTCGATAACCTTCTGAAAGAGCGACAGATCCTGACGGAAATGCGCCGCCTCTATCGCAACGAGACGCAGCTGGACCCCAATGTGTTGCCACCTCTCCTGAGTGCCAGCATCATCATCGAGGGCGGGATTATCGGCTACGACACCAACATCATGACCGGCGGGGCCGGCGCCCGCTTTCTGGGCATTGGCGCCGATGCCAAATACCTGCAGGACGTCGTGACCGTCGCCTTGCGGGCGGTGTCGATCAAGACCGGCGAAGTCCTGACGACGGTTTCGGCGCGCAAGGCAGTGGCGTCCTACGCGCTGCAAGGCAACGCCTTCCGCTATGTGAAGCTCGACGAGATCCTCGAGGCGGAAGCGGGCGTCACCTACAACGAGCCGAAGCAGATTGCCGTCCAGTCGGCCATCGAAAAGGCCGTCGAAAGCCTGATCGTCGAAGGTTCCGAGCTCGGCATCTGGAATTTTCAGGACCAGAAGGCGGGGCAGACCTATGTCGATGCCTATCGCAGCGAGAAGTATGGCAGCCGGCTGACCGCGCAAGCGGAAACCCTCCCCGCGCCGAAAACCACGGGGGCTGCCGACATCACCGAGACGACGCCCTTGGCGGCAGTGCCTGTTGCCGTCGCCAGCCGGGACGCCTTGCCGGGGGTGAGGACGGGGCGCTCGAGCGCGCCGGCCGCCAGTCCGTCACGCGCAAAGCCTGGCCAGACCTTGCCCGGCGTTCCATCGAACGCGCCCATTCAGCGCCAGTTGCGCGAGCAGGTACCGCCCCCGGAGCTTCCACCGGCGCCGTCTCCAAACGAGGAACCCGTTGGGTAGCCGTCCAACAAAAGCAGCAGTAAAGATATCGTCCTTATCATTTAAAATACAAAAGGCGGCCCTGTGCCGTCTTTTCTGCGTTTTCAACTATCTCTATCAAACCTTGATCAACGACCAAATATATATTAGCTGGCAAAATCTAAACAGCGCAAATGATTAAACCAAATTAACCATATCAATTATCCCTAAGCCGCCTTAATAGCTCACTGGATACCGTTTATTGTTGACGTAGGGGCAGCTGTCCGGCTATTCAATTAACAACCGGTTAACGGGCAGGCCAAGAGGCCGCACCAAAGACTGGTCGGAGGAATCTCACTCCGAAAGGCACTGACCCGACTGGGAGAGGCAACCGCCGCCAGACGGGATGACACGACCCTTTGCGGCCTGCCGCAAGGGTTGCTTCAGCGGGACAGGCGCCAGCCCACCCTGCATCCAGTTCGAAATCTTCGCAGCCTGCCTAAGGCAAGCTGAACGATGCCGCGCGGCCATCCGCCTGGCACCGAATGATCAACCGCGTCCGCAGCCGGGAGGCCGGGCCGATGCATATTGAGGGGACTAACATGACCAATTTCAAGCAGCTGCTTCTCGCCGCCACCGCGCTCACCATGATGACCGGCGCCGCGATGGCGGATAAAAACAAGGCCTTCGTTTACCAGGGCACCGTTGACGGCAGCGGCCCATCAAGCGGCAACTCGGCGACCGTCAAACAGAGCGGTGCCGGTGATAATGAGGCCGGCAATGCAGACCAGAATATGCTTCAGAACGGCAAGTCGAACACTCTTTCGACGACCCAGGCAGGCGGCTTCAATAAGATTGGCCTGCAGGGCGATGGCGTCGAGCAATACGGCACAGCAAATCATCTCACAATCGAGCAGACCGGCGGAAGCAACACCGTAGGCGAGTCAATTCAGCGCCGCACGACTGATCAAATTTCAAATGTTAATGAAGGCTTCCAGAATACCGATAAATTCAACCAGATCAGCATTACACAGATGGGTCAGGGGAATTCCGTTGGCAGTGTCGGTCAGAATGGTTCCCAGAATGTCATCGAGATTGAACAGTTCGGTAATTACAATGGAACATCGTCTTTCACGGCGGGAAGCCGCGCTGCCGCAGTCGGCGTTGCACAGGGAACAGCCAAGCAAGACGGCGTAGACAACAAAATCTCATATGCTATCCGTAGCAATGACAACAATTCCTTCGGCTTCAAACAGGTCGGCAGACATCATACGATTACCAGCAACTCCATTTATGGCAATAATAATCAGATCGCTGTTTCACAGGGCGTGGCTGGAAATACGGGCAATCGGGCCACGATCAGTCACAACGGCGATAGAAACAATGTTGGTATTGCCCAGATCGGAGACGACAACCGTTCGACTGTCAACATAACCGGCAGTGACAATATTATTGGTGTCCAGCAGAACTTGAATGGCTTCGCGGCACGCGATGAATTCACTTTGACTGTAACTGGCGACCGTAACGGCGGATATAACAGTTTCGGCTCTAACGCTGCCGGCGCCCTCAACTTGACCGCTGGTCTTTTTGTTCAGCAGGGCTTCGGTAACCAGATTACCGGCACGGTTACCGGCAATGACAACGTGTTGGCGGCAAATCAGGATGGCGACAACAATAAGATAACGGGCACCGTATCAGGAAACTCTAATCAGTCTGCAGTTGTACAGTCAGGCAATTTAAACGCTGCGACGTTTAGCCAGAATGGAAGCTTTAACGTTGTTTCCATCAGTCAGTGAGCTGCCAGACTGAAGCTTTGCTCATCGCTCTGACGTCGAGGCAAGCGGGTATTCTAGCCCCGGGACCAACGACAGTTCCAGGACAGACACCTGCTGATGGGTGGCTTTGAAACGAAGCAAGCTGCGGCGGGTAGGTCTCGCCGCAGCGACCGGATCCGGGCATCGGCCCGCCACTCCCGCCGCGTGAGGTGACATGTGATCGAACCCGTCCGGCTTTCCGCAATCCTGCTTCTGCTCGGCTCTGCGGCGCCGGCCTTTGCGCAGAGCCCGGGCGACAATCTCGTGTTTCTCGGCCAGACCGGTGACACCAACACCGTGCGCATCGATCAGGCCGGCAATGGCAATGTTGCCGGCGCCGATGCCGCGGCGCTGCGGCTGAACCAGCTCGGCCGCGACAACACGCTCGAGATCGACCAGATCGGGCTGTTCAACCAGGTTGGCAGCGATCCGCGCAGCAGCAGCAAGCCCGCTATCGTGCACGGCACCAACCAGGTCGGCACCCGCAACCAGATTTCCATCGACCAGACGACGGGGCGCGCAGGCAGCGGCAACCGCATCGGCAGCGTGCTGCAGGTGGCGCCGGACCTCGGCCCCCTGGCGCGGGCGACCGCCGCCAATGCTGCCTCGATCGTACAGGACGAGGTGGGCGGCGCGCACCGCGTCGGCCAGGTTGTCCAGAAGACGGAGGCTTCCGACGGCGCCACGAATGTCGTCGACATCCTGCAGACCGGCGGCGAGCGCGGCCTTGGCAACAGTCTGCGCGGCGCCTTGCAGTCCGGCGCCGGCAATAGCCTCGCCAGCCGCCAGTCCGCCAGTGAGAATGCGATTGGCGGCACGTCCCAGACCGGCAGCGCCAACGAAATGTGGATCGACCAGGCCGACGGCGCCGGCAATGTGATCGAGCGGCTCGATCAGGCGGGCGAGCGAAACCGGATGGAGATTGCCGAGAGCGGCGCCCGCAACTTCATCGCGCGGGCCAGCCAGAACAATCAGGGCATCGCGTTCTCCGGCAACACGATGCGCCTGACGCTGTCGGGCAATGACAATGGCGGCAACGGCCTCGGCCTCGTCGGCTCGTTCACCGGCATTTCCGCCAGTGCCGAGGTGATGCAGGCCACGGTCGAGCAGTTCGGCGACGGCAATGTCCTCTCCTACACCGTCTCTTCCGCAAAGGGCGTCCAACCGCCGGAACGTCGCCAGGATGCCATGCTGAACCTCTTCGGCTTCGTTCAGGACGGCAGTGGCAATGGCCTGTCCGGCACGGTCACCGGCGCGCAAAATCAGGCCGCCGCCCGGCAGCAAGGCGACGGCAACGGTTTCGACTTTCAGCAGGTCGGCATCGGCAACGCCCTGTCCGCTCGACAGATCGGCGAACGCAACCGGGCCGATGCGGTGCAGCAAGGCGATGGCAATCAGCTGACGATGGCCGTTCGCGGAGACGACAACAACAGTCTCGGTTCGGCTTTTACCGGGCAATCCCTGAACCTACGCGGCCTGCAGCCCGGCAAGTTCCAGCAGATCGGCGACAGCAATGTCGTCGATCTCGCCGTCGAGGGCAGCCGCAACATCTTCGCGGTCTTCCAGTCCGGGTCGAGCAACACCGTTACCGGCTCCATCTCGGGCGCCAGCAATCAGGCTTCTCTCAGCCAACTGGGGAATGACAATCTTATCGGCTTCACCCAGAGCGGATCCGCTAACATTTTAGTCGTCGAACAATAATGTTGTTTACCACAGCGGAAATACATGATTTAGACTTTACAGTATTGGCTGACCATGTAACGGATTGGAAGGATAGGCGTCGTATAGTTCTCTCGATTGTTGATCGGGAGTTCTCAGATGCTTTCTTTTTCAAGACTGGCGATGGTCTCGGCCGTTTTGGTATGCGCCTCTCCGGCGTCGGCCGCGGAGCCGCTGACCATCGCTGGCAGCCTTGTGGGAAATGGAACCGATTTGGTGATGGTCGGCAACGACAACGTGCTGACGATCCTGCAGGAGGCGCCGCTTGGCGCCGATGCCTTCAACAGCGTCCGGGTGCGGCTGACGGGCGACCGCAATGGCGGGGCAGCCGGACGATCCTTCGGGGGCGCGGCGCTCGCAACCGGGCTCCTTCCCGGACATCTGACCCAGTCGGGCCTGGGCAATCTCATGGATATTTCTGTCGACGGCTCGGACAACCTTTTCGCGGCGTCGCAGACGGGCTCGGCAAACCAGCTCGCCGCCTCGATCGTCGGCCACGGCAACCAGTCGGCTGTGAAGCAGACCGGGAATGGCAATATCGCCAACTTCTCCCAAGTGGGGAATGGCAACATGGTCAGTATAACGCAGACGTCGTGGTAGCCACGACCCCGGTAACAGGCAGCGAGCGAGACAGCGATGCGATATAAGACCATGCTTCTGTTCGGGCTTGTTGCCGCCGTGCCGCTCTCGGCTCAGGCCGACGAGAATACACTCTACATCCAGCAGCAATCGCTGAGCACCAGCGTGCTCGGCAACACGCTGGACGTCGACCAGTCGAAGGCCAGCGGCAGTATCGTCTCGGGCCTCGTCATCGACAGCGCGGGGATCAGTCCCTTGGCTTCCCGGAGCCTGGAAATCACTCAGACGGCACTGCAGCGCGGCGAGGGCAACCGGGCGACGATCGACGTGACCGGCAAAGGCGGCCAGATCGGCCTGTTTCAGAGCAATGTCGGGACGGCCGGCAACGGCAACAGCGCCGACATCAAAGCGCTCGGCGGCGGCAACGCGATGGTCAGCCAGCTGGGTTCAGGCAATATCGCCGCCATCAATCTCAACACCAACGTTCTCGCGGTGACACCGCTCAGCGCCGGCCTCGATAGCGCAGGGACCGTGGTTCAGGTTGGCAACCGCAACAACGGGACGGTGAATGCGTCGAACGGGGGGAGCGGCGTGCTGGTGCAACTCGGCAGCCGTAACACGATGCAGGTCAACGCCATCGGCACCAATGTCGTGGCCACCCAGATCGGCAGCGGCATGACAGCTGTCGTCCCGGCCCAGGTGATATCGAACGGCGCCACCGTCCAGATTACCCAGACGCAGTTTCAGGGCGTGAAATGAGATGCGGATGCTCGCCACCGCTTCTCTGCTCCTCGCCATGAGCGCCACGGTCGCCGCCGAGGACGCGGCCTCGGCCGTCCCCTCGATCGAGGTCAGGCCCACGGATAACGGACTGTCGCTGATCGCCAGCATCGTGGCGCTGTCGGCGGGGGATTTTGAGGGCCGCATGACGGTCAAGAAGTCAGGACCGTCCGGCAGGACCAGCACGCAGCAGGGCAGCACCTTCACCCTTTCAAACGGTCAAACCGCGACGGTGGCGACAATGGGCCTGTCTTTCCAGCCTGGGGACGACCTGGAGGTCGAACTGTCGGTGTCATCCGGCGGCCGCGACCTGGCCAAAAGCACGATCCAGCTGGGCTCCCCTTCCCGCGACTAGCAGTCCGCCCGGCTCGGGCGACCCTTACCGGAGTGCTTCATTGAACAGGTTCCCGCTGCTTCTCCTCGCCTTGCTCTTTGGCCTCGCCTTCCATGCCGAGGAAACTTTCGCGCAGAGCGAAAGTGATTTCGTGACGGCGTTCGCCGGACGCTGGCAGACGCTAGACCCCGTCTTTGCCGACAAGGGGGCCTGCCAGATCGAGCTGAGTTCCGCGAAGGTCGGCCAGTCCTATGCCGTGTCGACGCAGCATTGCGCGGCCGAGCTCGCCGCCATCTCGCAGTGGAGCATCGTCGACAAGCAGCTGGCCCTGCTGGGCCCGGACATGAAGATCGCGGCGCGGCTCGGCGGCAACCAGAATCGCATGAGCGGCGACCTGACGACCGGGGTTGCTCTGGTGTTCGAGCGTCTGCCGGCAAACCTTGCTGCCGGGAGCAAACCGAACAAGCCCTTGAAGGCCGGCTGCATCTATTACGGCTATACCGCCACCTGTGCCCTCCCCGCGGACATGGTCGCGCCCGCGACCAAACCGGCAGGTTCCTTCGCCAGCGCTGCCACGCTGGTCCGCCTCAATGCGCGGTCGGAAGCCCGCCCAGATGCGCCCGTCCTTGCAACCATCCCGGCAAACACGTGCGTGGCCGTCGAGCAGTGCAGCAGCGCCTCGGACGGTCTGTGGTGCAAGGCGAAGATCGGCAATTTCTCGGCCTGGATCCCTCAGATATCGGTCAGAGCCAACCGGTGGCAGGTGCTGACGTTTCACGGTAGCTGCAGCTGAGACGGTAAAGGCGCGCTTGGCCTGCCATCACGCGAGATCGCCGCCTTGAGGCATGGGTGACAGCGGTTCAGTTCGTTTGTCATAGCAAATTCATCAAAAGCCTCTCCGGTATCGCGTAGTTACTCCCCAGAGCATCTGGCGCCATGTCGATCGGGGGGAACAACCATGTCCAAAGTCAGCGCGTCGACCAGCGTCTACGGCGAGTATAATCCGACGTCCGGCAATGCGGATGCTGTCCAGGCTTGGGAGAAGGCGAAGGATCAGGCCAAGGATGCGGGCATTCTCTGGGAGCGGCCGGCGGGTGACACGCGGTCGGCGCAGCAGATCATCGACGATACGCCGATCCTGCGGAACCTCGGCAACCAGGAGGACGTCCGGTCCAATCTGGAGGACCGGGTTGGCGGCGACATCGAGACCAATGCCGATGCCGCCTACCGCGCGGCGCAGGTTCTTGAGCACATCGAAAAGCTCGACGAGAGTGGCAACCGGATCGCGGGCGGCGACATCGACAATGGCGAGGTCAACGGCTTCTCCAAGGGCGGCGATGCCTATCACGGGACGGAAGCGGGCCGCCTGAAGGATTTTGGCGAGAACGGCTTTGGGTTCCTCAAGGGCGAGTTGCGCGACGTCCCGTCGGCCAGCGAGGATCCGGAGGCGCGCAGCCAGGCCGAGGATCTCGGAATCCGATGGGAGCGCCCGGCCGGTGACGAGCGCTCGGCCGAGGAGATCATCGACGGCAGCGACCTCCTGAAGAACCTCGGTGATCAGAGCGACGTCAAGGACATGCTGAAGGAGCGTGTCGGCGATTTCGAAAGCGATGCGGACGCCGCCTACCGCGCCAACCAGGTGCTTCAGCACATCGAGCGCTTCGACGGCGAGGGCCAGGAGATCGTCGGCAGCGATGTCGGCAATGGCGAGATCAACGGCTTCAGCAAGGGTGGCGAGGCCTATAACGGCACCGAGGCCGGGCGCCTGCAGGACTTCGGCAAGGATGGCTTCACCAGCCTGAAGGGCGAGATGTCCAACCCGGACAGCGTCGGCGACAACGCCGAAGCCCGCGCGGCCGCCGAAAAGGCTGGGATCAAGTGGGAACTGCCTGAGGGCGACGAGCGCTCGGCGCAGGACGTCATCGACGACAATCCCGCGCTCGCGCACCTCGGCAACCAGAGCGGCGTGAAGGACATGCTGAAGGAGCGCGTCGGCGATTATGAGAAGGACGCGGACGCCGCCTATCGGGCGATGCAGGTTATAGACCGCGTCGTGTCCTACAATGAAAAGGGCGAGATCCAGGCCGGCGGCGATGTCGCCAATTCCAGCATCGACGGCTTCACCAAGGGCGACGAGGCCCACAACGGGACCGAAGCCGGTCGCCTGCAGGATTTCGGCAAGGGCGGCTTCGAGGCGCTTCCAGGGGTCACCAAGCCGGAGGACAGCGCCGGCTACAAGGCGTTCCTCAAGGCCAATCCAGATGCCGACGCCGCCTCCCAGCAGATCGCCGAGTACAGTTCGGTCCTCAACGATAATTTCGACCTGATCCGCGGCAAGACCGGCGACGGCGACTTCCTGACGGAGAATTCCCTGAAGGATTACCTGGCGCAGAATCCGCAGAGCAGCGACGAGTTGAAGGAGGCGCTGAACTTCTGGTCACAGCCGGGGGCTTTCGCCAAGCTCGAAACGGCGCAGGATCCGCTGAAATTCGGTGCCGACGGCAAGTTCAGCAAGAAGGACGCGGACGCCTTTCTCACCACGCACACGCCGAAGGATGCGAACGCCGCGATCACCTTCCTCGCCGGCGTCAGCAATGCGAATGTCGTCGCCGGCGTCGACACCAGCAAGCTCGGCGCGGACGTGTTCGCCAATCCCGGCAATTACACCACCGAGGAGAAGGCCGCCGTCCTGCAGGAACTCCTGACGACGCAAAACCTCATCACCGACGGGGCGGCCGCCGGCATGTGGAGCACCGACTACGGCAAGGTCAGCATCGCCAACGCCGTCCAGGGCCATCCCGACCCCGCCAAGCTGCTCAGCGACGTCAACGACCACATCAAGATCCTCGAAAACGATCCCGAGGTCGTGACCTTCCTCAACGAGAGCGGCACCAGGGAACTGACCAAGCTGCTGGATGACAACAAGGGCCTGAAGGACGCCGTCCAGTCGAACTACGACGACATCAAGTCCGGCGGCGCGCTCGACGCGATGTGGGACGCGAAGACCAAGGACGGCAAGACCGACCAGCAGGCGGCCCTCGCCGAATTCTTCGGCAGCGCGCAGATGCACCAGACCGCGCTCGGCATCAAGGATCTGCCGGAGATCCAGAGCGCTGTCGGAAAATCGAAGCACAATGCCGAGTTCGAGACCTTCTACAAGGACAAGCTCGCTTCCGGCGACCGGCTGAACGACCTGCTGGTGGATCAGCCCTTCGCCGAGGCGGCCGGCACCTATAGTGCGGAAGTCGCGGTCTACAACGCGGCCCTCAGCCCTGAATTCACCGGCCAGTTCGATACGCAACTGAACGACAACTACACCCGGATCACCCAGGACAACGTCTTCAAGGACGCCAGTTTCGAGGATCTGAAGAAGGCTTTCGGCACCGACGGCAGCGACAATCTGGATGAGACCAAGGTCAAGGCGATCATCGAGGAGATTACCAAGACCAACCCCGAATTCTTCGTCAACCCCGACGGCAAGGTGACGACGCCGGACCAGATCCTTTCTGGTTTCCGCGGCAGCTGGGACGTCCTGCGCCAGGGCACGAAGTCGCTGGCGGAAATGAAGCCCGAATGGTTGAGCCCGGACGCCAAGACGGCATCCGACAAGGGCCTGCTGCACGGGGTCAGCGGTCTCTTCATGGCCGGCGTCACGATTTCGAAGGGCGCCAACAGCGGCGGCAACCTGACCGACAGACAGATCGTCGACATCACGACGGGATCGGTTCAAACCGTGACGCTTCTGGCCGAAGGCGGCATCAAGAACTACCGGGATTACCTGAAGGGTGTGGTCTCGAAGGTCGACGACTCGCTCTACAGCCACTTCGATACGCTGCTCGACGACGTCAAGCCGGAGGCCAGCGACCTCAAGCAGGAGTCGAACCTTGCCAAGGAGCTCGGCAAGACCCTCGAAAAATGGGAAAACGCGGCCAAGGGACTGGGCGGCCTCGCCGGGGCCGCCGCGGGCGCCTACGGCATTTTCGACGGCGTGCAGTCGATCCGCAAGGGCGACCTGGTCTCGGGCGGCATCAGCATCACCGCGGGTTCCCTCGGCGGGCTCGCGAGCCTTGCTTCGGCCGGAGAGGGCGGCGCCTTCCTGCTCGGCCAGATGGGCCTACGGGCGGCACTGGCGCCGATCGCCGGCGTCCTCGGCATGGCGGCTGCCGGCGTCGGCGCCATCGCTATGCTCCTGCCGGGCCTGATCGCGGAGGGCAAGCAGCAGACGCAGCAGGACAATTTCGGCGACCTGCTGGGTGAGACCATGACGAAATACGAGATCGACGGCGTTCCCAAGGGCGACCAGTTCGACATCCCGGAGAGCGACTGGCCGGAAAGCAGCTGACGTCGGCTTCGCCAGCAGGCTGAGCGCCGACCAGCTGTCATTCGGGGCTGAGGAGCTCCACACTGCTCGGAGGCCGGGAACGGCCTCTGTCGCCGTCCCGAGGCAGGTGCGGCGAAGCGAACCTAGCCGATCGGGTCGATGTCGGAAAAGTCCACGAGATCGATCCGGGCGGGCACGACGAAGCGTCCGTTGAGATAGGCCAGCAAACGCTGGAAGGCCTCCCCGCCCCCGCGGATCGCCTCGAGACTCTCAATCCCTGTCCAGCCGCTCCCGAGCGGCAGCTCCGGCTGGGTCAGCCAGGCCTGTTCGGCGAGAAAAGCGGCTCGGTCGAGCGGAAAGCCGATATTGGTGAACACCAGCTGCACCGCCTCGAGCGTCAGCCCGCTTTCCCCCTCGCGCTGCAGCGCCAAGGTCCGGACGTGCCGATGCGCCGCGAGGCTGCCGGCGATCGTCCGTTGCGCGGCGTCGCTGGCGAGGAGCAAGGAGCGGGCGTCGCGGAGCTCAGGGTCCGGCGGTCCCCGGCTGAGATCATCGAGCACCCGCACCGCATCCCGGCCGGCGCGCTCGAAGCGGGCCAGCCCCTCTGCAAGGTTCGGGAGCACGTCGGGATAGGCGGTGAGAAAGGCCTGGAGCATGGCCGTGAGGTTCTCGCCGTCGAGCTTCGATCGCCAGCCGGTCCACTCCATCAGCAGCGGTCTGGCGATCGCGAGGATGTCGGCATCGACGCCATCGATCCGCCCGCCGAGGCGACGGATGCTGGCGGCGAGCAGCGCGATCAGGCTCTGGCGCCGGCGCCGGTCGCCGCGTTCCTCGAGCTGGGCGGCAAGGGTCAAAGGCAAGAGCAGCCCGGTCCCGACGGCCACGGCCTGTGCCAGCCCGAAGAAGATGGCGGCATCATTGACGTTCTTGCCGGCCAGCACGATGGCGCCGAGATCGCGGGCGAAGGTCCTTACTTCGGCAGTCCCCGCCCCGGCATCGAGGATCGACGCGACATTGGCCAGCGCCCGGGTCGTCGCGGCGGACCCGAAGCCCGGAGACGCCCCCGGCGAGGCCGCAACACCCGCTGTTCTCGCGGGGAGGTCGATGGTGACCGCCATCCCTGCAGAACTGGGGGCACCGGCAACCGACCTGTCGCAGAGACCCGCGACGATCGCGGCGAGTTGCGGCTGGACGCCCGCCACAAACGCGCCGGCGAGGCCCGGTGGAAGGGTCCGCAGCACGGTATAGAGTTCCTGCGCGGCGGCGTGGGGGTTTTCGGCGGCCAGCATCCGCTCGACTACTGCGGTCCGCGTGGCGAACAACGTCCGCGGATGCGCCCCGGCATCTGGTCCTGCAGGCTGGGAGACTGGCTGCCCCGCGCTGGCCGCGGGGGACGGGGCGGCCCGTCGCTCGGGCGTCTCGGCCGAGGGGCGGAAGTGGGCCTGCCGGGCGGGATCGCGGCGATCCGGCAACCCCGCCCGGGGGTCGACGGTCGGCTTTGCCGTTGCTTCCCGATCGGCGGGCCCGAGCGTTGGCGGCGCGTCCCCCGGCGGGGTCTCGATCCGCTGCCATTCCTCAAAGGCCCGCCGAAACGCGTCCTTTGCGACGGACGACGCAAGATCGCGGATGACCGTGACGATCGGGATCATGGCGCCGCGGCCTCCGGCCCCACCAGCCCCTGCAGCAGGCCGACAGTCCCTTTCAGGTCGCCGATCCGGTCGAGCATCAGCGGCACCAGGAAGACCGCATAAACCACCATCAGGAAGGAGAAGAGGAGGTTTTTCACCGCCAGGGACAGGTCGAAGACGTGGAACTGCGGGGCCATGCGCGAGAGATAGGCGAGCATGAAGTCGGCGATCAGCATGGCGATGACGACCGGCGCGATCAGCACCACGCCGATCAGCATCACGCGGTCGAGCACGCCGAGCAGCGCCATCACCGAATGCGCTTCAATCACCGGCACGAAGCTCGTCGCCGGCCAGAGATCATAGCTGCGGTAATAGCCGTCGAGCAGGATCAGGAAGCCGCCGGACATGAAGAAAAGGGTGATCAGCGAGAGGCTGAGCAGCGTCGCCGTGATGCTGGATTCGCCGGTGGACAGCGGGTCGACCAGCTGCGCCATGGTCGAGCCACGCTGCAGATCGACGAGATCGCCGGCCACCTCGGCCGCCCAGAACGGAATGCCGAAGGCGAGGCCGATCACCCCGCCGACCGCCATTTCCTTGATCACGAGGCCGGTCAGGCTGAGACTCGTCGGCGTCCCCGCCAGCTGGAGGCTCTGGAACACCGCGGGCACCACCGGCAGCGAAATCGCGATCGCCACCGCCGATCGCAACAGGCCGGTGAGGCCGAGCCGGGTGAAGGCCGGCGTCAGCATCACCATGCCCAGCGCACGCGACACCGCGACGGAAACGGCCACCAGCAGCGGGTAGGCCAATTCCAGGAAAGCGTTGGTCACAGCGGCGTTCACGGCATCCCCTAGCGCGTCAGAGCCGGAAAACTGTCGAAGGACTGGATGGCGATGCTGCCGACCTGGCTCGCCAGCAGCGGCCCGAGGAAGATCAGCACCAGCATCACCGCGACGAGCTTGACCGCTTGCGGCAGCGTCTGGTCCTGGATCTGCGTCAGGGCCTGCAGCAGGCCGACGCTGACGCCGATAAGGATGGCGACGCCAAGCGCCGGCGCCGAGACCAGGAGAACCGTGAGGAGGCCGCGGTTCATCTCGGCGAGAAAGACATCCTGTCCCATGCGCCTACCCGCCGTAACTGAGGATCAGGCCGTGCATCAGCCGCGACCAGCCCTCGATGGCGACGAAGAGGAAGATCTTCAGCGGGATCGAGATCAGCGTCGGCGAGACCATCATCATGCCCATCGCCATCAGGACGTTGGCGACGATGAGATCGATCACCAGGAAGGGGATGTAGAGGAGGAAGCCGATCTCGAAGGCGCGCGTCAGCTCGGAGCTGACGAAGGCCGGGATCAGCACGAGGAGATTGTCGCTCTTGAGCTCGGCCCGCGCCTCCTCCGACCACACGGTCTCCGTCGCCTGGATGAAAAAGTCCCGCTCCCGCTCATTGGCGAAGCGCGCGAGATAGGTCTGCAGCGGCACGCGCACCGCCTCGGCCGCCTCCTTGAGGCCCTCGACGGTCTGGATGTCGATCGTCCGGTTTTCGAGCTCGCGGTACATGTTGCCGACGAGCGGCGTCGTCACATAGACGGTGAGGATCAAGGCGATGCCGTAGAGCACGAGGTTCGGCGGCGACTGCTGGATGCCGAGCGCATTGCGGATCAGGAACAGCACCACCGAGATTTTCAGGAAGCCGGTCATCGTCACCACGGCGAGCGGCAGCAGCCCGATCGTCGAAACGAGCAGGATAATGGCGACGAGGTTCGGCTGGAACTCATTCATCCTGTGCGGCACCGGCATCATTGGCGAGACGGGTGATGCGCACGCCGAGCCCCTCCCCGATGGTCACGAGGCTGCCGCGGCCTATGCGGCGGCCGTGGGCAACGATGTCGACGGCATCCCCGACCGGACGCGAGAGCGGCAACAGGCTGCCCGGTGCCAGCGCCCGCAGTTCGGCGATGGTCATCTCGACCCGTCCGAACTCCATCAACAGCCGCACCGGCAGGGCGCCGATCCCGCTCTCGTCGTCCTTGTCGCTCATATCGCGGTCTTTCTGGAGGGGAGGAGAAACCGCCTGCAGCGCGGTCCGAAGGCGAAAACGGGCATCGGCGTCATCCACCTGCCCGCGCAACCGGCCGCCGACCACGGCCTCAGTTGTGGTCCCCTCCAGCATCACGACATCGCCCGGCGACAGGCTGCCGAGCTCGGACAGGCTGAGGTCCTGCCATCCGGCTGACAGCACCAGTTCCACCGGAATGGCGGCGGCGTCGAGGGATGCCGGCGGCGCCAGCCGGTCGAGTTCGACGGCGAGCCGTGCCGCGAGGTCGACCGACAGCTCCAATCGGCAGGCGGTCCTGGTGCCATCCTCGAAGCCGAGCGTCACGGTGAGAGCCAGCGGCAAGACGCCGAGCCCGGCCGGATCCTCGGGAAGGATGCGGATCGGCTGGCCGAGCCTCTGCTCGATCGGCCCGAGAAGACTTAGAAGGGCAAACTCGACCAGGATGGCCCGCTGTGCCGGTTCTTCGGCGAGGAGTGTCGCCCCGATTGCCAGCTGCGCCTCGGCGCGTCCGACGAGATGCTGCGGCAGGGAGATCCGTCCGGTCGACTCGCCGATGCGAAGAGCGACGGACATTACAGTGGGATCCGACGCCCCCAGCAGGGACAACCGGACGGTCGCCGGGCGGCCGAGCACCGTCAGGCGCAGCGCCGGGCGTGTCCGGCTCAGCCGGTTGATCACGACGACCGCCTCCGGCAGGACGCGCGGCAGGGTCGGCAAGGCGTGCCGTGCCGGCGATGAAGGCGCCGGCGGCAGGTCCGGTAACTCGGGCAGCATCAGCATTCCCGTCTGCGCCGGAAGGTGGCGTCGTCTTCCGCCGACAGCTCGGCGAGGACTTCCTCTTGCAGCGTCTCGGCCCGGCGAAGGTGGTGGGCGACTTCCGAAAGACGGTCGGCGTCGCGCCGCCGCTCGAGGCGTTCCGCCTGGCGCTGGCCCAGCATGTCGTCGGCTGCCACGGCCAGCGCGAGGACCGCGGCCCGGGCCGCTTCCAGCTCGGTCCGGCGATGCTCGGAGGCCAGCGCCGTATCGGTCGAGCGTCCGAGCGCGGTCTGCGGCATCGGCCGCCCGAGGATCGCCTCGAAGAAGAGGCGCTCGCGCGCTTCGGCGGCCGTGGCATGGTCGTCGAGGGCGATGTCGGCCACGGCCACGAGACCTGCCGTCTTCCGGCAGACGTCCGTCTGGCGCGCGACGGCGCGCTCGGCCCGCTCTTCGCGCATCCGGCGCAAGGCGACCAGCCGGTCGATATCGGCCCGCCGGATCACGCCAGCAGCCCCTGCAGGCGCCGCAGCGTCTCGGGCATGGACGAGCGGTCCCGCGCGTCCTGGCGCAGGAAGGCCTCGATGGCGGCATGCCGGGCGACCGCCTCGTCGGCGAGCGCGTCATGGCCGGCGGCGTATTCGCCGATCCTGAGCAGCAGTTCGACATCCTGGTAGCGCGCCATCAGGTCGCGCACCCGGCCGGCATCGCGCCGGTGATCGGCACCCGCCACCGTGTCCATCAGGCGGCTGCGGCTCTTCAGGACGTCGATCGCCGGAAAGTGGTTGCGCTGGGCGAGTTCGGCGCTGAGGACGATGTGGCCGTCGAGGATCGCCTTGGTCTCCTCGGCGACGGGATCGAGCCCGCCCTCGCCTTCGGTCAGGACGGTGTAGAGCGCGGTGATCGAGCCGCCGCGGCCGGGTCCCGCCCGCTCCAGGAGGCGCGGCAAGGCGGCGAAGAAGGACGGCGGGAAACCGCGCCGGGTCGGCGGCTCGCCAGCGGCCAGGCCGATCTCGCGCTGCGCCCGCGCAAACCGGGTGACGCTGTCCATCAACAGCAGCACGTGGCGGCCTTGATCGCGGAAATACTCGGCGATGGCGGTGGCGACATAGGCCGCCTTGACGCGCTCGATCGCCGGACGGTCCGAGGTGGCGACGACCGTCACGGCTTTGTGGCGCGCCTCTGCGCCGAGCTGCACGTCGACGAATTCACGCACTTCCCGCCCGCGCTCGCCGATCAGCCCGACGACGATGACGTCGGCCTCGGTGCCGCCGATGATCGACGCCAGCAGGGACGACTTGCCGACACCCGGCTCGCCGAAGATGCCGACGCGCTGGCCGCGCGCGACGGTGAGAAGGCCATCGATGGCGCGCACCCCGAGGCGCAGCGGATGCTCGATCAGGTCGCGCTGCATCGCCAAAGGCGGCTCGGCATTCACCGGATAATCCTCAGCGGCCGAGAGGACGGACGGCCCCTCATCGAGGAAGGCACCGAGCGGGCTGATGACGCGGCCGAGCAGGCCATCGCCGACGGGAACGCTGAGGGCGCGGCCGGTCGGGATCACCTCGGCTCTGGTCGACATGCCGTCCAGCCCGCCGATCGGGGTGAGGATCGTCTCCTCGTCCTCGAAGCCGATGACCTCGGCCGGCACCTGCCGCCCGGTGACGGGGTCGCGGAGATAGCAAAGCTCGCCGATCCGGGCCATCGGCAGGTTCGCATGAACGATGACGCCGCGAATCTGCCGCACCCGGCCGTAGACCGGCCGCGGCTCGGCGCCCGCCGCCGCCGCCGACAGGCGCGGCAACAGCGCATCGAAATCGAAGCGGGCGGCAGTCATGCGCCGCCGCCGATCATCGCGGAGCGGATCGCGCCAAGCTGCGCGTCGAGCCCGACGTCGATGCTGGCGACCGGGCTGGTGACGATGCACTGGAAATCCGTGAGGTGCGGATCGGCTTCCACGCGGACGCGCGGTCCGGCGGCCGTCGACGCCGTCAACAGCGCCTCGACCGACGCGGCGAGGCCTGGCGCCACGCGCACCACGACCTCCTCGGCATCGCGAAACGCCGCGATCGCCTCTGCGGCGACCGCCCGGACGAATTCGGCCTGGTCGAAGCTCGCCAGCATCTGGCGCACGATCGACAGCGCAAGGTCGGCCAACCGGCCTTCGAGGCCGGCGAGATAGCTGGAGACGTCGACCTGGGTCTGCATCAGCAGCGCGGCGGCCGCTGCCTCGCCGGCCTTGCGGCCGGCGGCCTCACCCTCGGCGCGCGCACGCTCGACGACGTCGCGGGTCGTCGACAGCAGCGCCTCCGCCTCGGCCCGCGCGCTGTCGCGGAAGGCATAGCCATCGATCCAGCTCGCCGCCTCGGCAGAACGCAGGATCTTGCCGCCGGGACGGGCGGGCAATCCGTTCACGACGCGGCCCTTTCGGAAGCGGCAGCATGGATGTCGGCGGCGACCCGGCGCACGATCAAGGGGCCGCGCGCCAGGAGCTGCGCATCGGCCGTCGCCGGGACGGCCGCGTCATCCGGCCATTTCAGCCGGACGCGGCGGCCGATCGGCTCGGGCAGCGACTGGATCCAGGCGGCAAGGCAAGCGCGGCCATCGGCAAGGATCACCTTTTCCAGCGCATCGAGGTCGGCAGGGACCGGACGGTTGCCGCCAAGCTCGCGGTGCGACAGGGCGGCGTCGAACGCCGCCTCGCCAAACCTTTCGGCCATTGCGGTGACCACGGCCTTGCGGATCTCGCGCACGAAGGCGCCGGACCAGAAGACGGCCCCGCAAGGCAGCGCCAGCGCCTCGAAATCCACACGTCCGAGGCGGGCGACGAGGAGGTCGGCCTGCACCGGCACCGGCATCGCCCCGGCAGGGCCGGACACGGCAAGACGAGCCGAAAGCAGGCTCGCCAGCCGCGCCGAGAACCGCGGCTCGGCCGCCATTGCCTCAAGCGTTGGCGAAAGACCCGGCGCGCGGAAGCAGGCGGCAAAGCGCTGAGGATCGGCATCGCGCACGGGCTCGGCGAGATAGGCGTCCCACCCCTCGGCGGCGCGGCTCTGCGTCCCATCAGCTGCGTTTATGACTGTCGGCATCATTTCTGCGGGACCAAGTCATAGGTGCGGCGCTGGCGCTGGCGCCAGACGAGCGCCGCCAGCGTGCCTGCAAGGCCGAGCACCAGAAGGGACAGCGTGCCGACGATCCAGCCGGCGCGGCCAACGCTCGCCTCGAGCATCCAGACCCCGAACACCGGCACCAGCGGCGGCAGGCTGCCGGCGCTGCCCGCCGCCCGCGCCGGGGCGGCGATGGGGATCACCGAGACCTTCTCGTAGGACAGCCCGGCAATGCCGTTCGCCACCAGCGTCTTGATCTGCGGAATCAGCGGGTTGATGTCGAGGCTGGCCTCGTGGCGGATGAAGACGGAGGCCGAAGACGGCGCGGAGTCCCGGCGCAGCGGATCGTTGTCGGGCAGGACGACATGCACCCGGGCCGAGAGCACGCCGTCGATCTCCGACACCGTGCGCGAGAGTTCCTCGGACAGGGCGTAGATCATCTGCGCGCGCTCCTGGACGGGCGAGGCGACCAGGCCATCGCGCTCGAAGACCTTTCCCATCGAGGCGAATTCCGGCTTGGGCAGGCCCGCCTCCTCCAGCGTCTGCACCGCGTCGGCGAGACGGCCTTCGTCGACGACCACGGTGATCCGCCCATCCGGCTGCAGCACGCGGCTCGCCGGAATGCCGCGGTGAAGAAGTGCCGCGACCATGCCGTTCGCCTCGCGCTCGGCGAGGTTGGTGTAGAGGTTGACGTCGCAGGCCTGAAGGAAAAGCGCGGCGGCAAGGATCGCCGCCGCCTTGCCGAGATGGCGCAGCACGCCCGGACTGGGCACGGGCCGGGGGGCGCGGGTGGGCCGAGGTCTCATTGGCCGCGCAGGAGCGTGTTCGCCGCGCCCGAGACCTGGGTGGCGCCGCGCACCACCATCTGCGTTTCGATCGAATGGTCGAACATCATGCTGAGCGACTCGACCACCCGCGACATCTGCTGGCCGTCGACGCCTGGCTTGCCAGGGTCGGCATTGGCGACAGGCTGGGAGCCGAGGCTGGCGAACTGGCCGCTGCTTGAAGCCTCCGGCGCGCCCTGGACCAGCTTGCCGGCGCGTTCGGCAAAGCTCGAGGAGCGCTCGAAGAAGCCTTGCAGGTGCTGCATGATGTCCTGGCCGAGCTGGCTGGGATTGGCCCCCTCCGGCAGTCCGCGGGCATTGGCAGCAATGTGCTCGAACAGGTTCTGCGATGCCTGCGGCACCATGTCCGGGGCCGCCGGCGGGGCGGGCGCCAGTCCGGCGGCGGGAACTGTCGGGGTCATGACGCATCCTCCAGGCGAGTGCGGTGAAACGGGCGGCAGCGGGGGCCTTCCGCGAGGGGTGGTCGCACCCGGTCGCAGAAGGATGCTTCAGGCCCGGCAAGACAGAGCGCTTTGTCCGCGTCCTCTCGTACGGGCGGCGCCCTATTCGTCGTCGGCCATCGCTTCCTTCAGGATCTCGTTCGCCTGGGGCATGATGATCATCTGGCCGCCGACGGTGATCGCACCCGTGACCATGACGTCGAGCAGTTCGGGCGTCATGCCGCCCTCGGCGGTCTCGACGGCGGCATTGAACTTGGCTTCGTCCGGCCCGGCGGTCGCAGCAACGGAATCGGAACCGGAAATCGACGAGATGGCCATGGGTCTTCTCCTTGTTCAAAATCTTCGTGGTTCAAAGTCTTCGTGGTTCGAAGGCTTCGTGGTTCAAAGTGTTCGTTGGTCGAAGTCTTCGTTCGAACGACGCCCGGAGCTTTTGCCCCTGACGCTTGGTCGGCGCAGCCAGTCCGGCCGCGCCGTCTCGGCGCCGGCTATCGCGGTGGCGGCGCAGAAGTTGCGGCACCGGGCGCCGCCACCACTTCGGTGGCCATACCGCCGCGAAACACCCGCACCCGCGGATCGTCACCGGCGACCATCGGCGGCGGCTGCATCCGCTGGACCAGCTGATCGACCGCCGCGACGTAGGCCGGCGGCCCCGACACCGTGAGGACGCGGCCGTCGGGCGAGGCGCGAAGGGTGAAGCGTTCGTCGAACAGCCCGAGCTGGCGCATCTCGGCGGCAACCGCCTTGCTGCCCAGCCGCCCGGTGTTGAGGACGCGCGTCGCGAACTCGGACTCGGCGCTGACGTTCAGGACGGCGCCATCGAAATACCAGGTCAAGCCATTGGCAGCAGCCAGCCGGTCGAGAAACGGGCCCGCCTTCTCCGCGCTGACCTCGCCGCGGATCCGCCCCTTGACCGCATCGGACATCACAACCGGCAAGTGCAGGTTGCGCCCGAACTCGGTCAGCGCGGCGCGCACGTCCTGGTCGATGACGACGTAACCATAGGGCTTGTCGAACCAGGCGGTTTCGGCAGCGGCCGGCAGCGCCAGACCGAGAACGGCGATGGCCAGGAGATGGCGCAAGGCGCCTTGCACCCGCCGGCGGGCAAGCGGTGCCGACGCGCTGTTGGGCACACCGTGCCTTACGACCAGCAAGCCGCTCAGTCGAAGACTATTGCTTGCTACCATTACCAACCAAACGCTCTTGCCAATGCCGATTTGCGCCGGAACCTATCCAATAGGTTCAGTACAAGTCCAGCACGTTCTGTATATTTATTCGCAATCCAGACGAGCGCATATTTTGTGAAGTTTTTGTTACAGGTTTATGACGATTATCAGCATAGACAATCTCAGATTTCATAAATTAGTCGTTGATTTATTCAGTTGATCGTACAATTTGGGGCCATCGACGGCGCCGAAAACGTGCGGACCGACGATAGCAACCGTCTCCGCTTCGGGAGGGCGGATTGCGACCAACAGTCAATTCTGGAGCCGAACCATGTCCAACACCCCTGCAGTTTCCACCTCCACCGGTGCTGACTCGGCGATCAAAGCCATGACCGACGCTTTCGACTCGGCCATCATGAAGTCGGCCGAAATCACCAAGGTGACCACCGAGAAGAAGACCGAGCTCGACGCCACCAAGCAGCGTCCGCAGAACTAAAACCTTGAGACGCGGGCGTTCGGCGCCCGCGTCTTTCCTACGTGTCTGCGTTCCCGTCGCCGGCCTTCCGGTCCGCGGCTTTCGACAGCGCCTGCCCGTCTTCCGCGAACCGCCATCTCGTCGAAGCCGTCCGCGCGAAGCGAGGTCCTGTTCACCATGTCTTCGACCCTCACCTCCCCCTCGCGCATGCCGCTTGCCCTTCGCGAACCCGCTTTCGCCGGACCGGTGCTGCAGGTGATCGCCGGCGTCCACAGCGGCGTCAGGGTTCCCATCGACGGCAGCAGCTGCACGATCGGCCACTCGCGCAATTCAGACCTCATTCTTGCCGACGACGCGGTTGCCGACGACCATGTCCGGCTTCGCTTCTATGGAAAGACCGTCGCCATCGACGCCGTCGGCGGCGACGTCATGGTGAAGGGCGGCGTGCTGCTTCGCCGCGGCCAGGGCTGCAAGGCATTGCTGCCGGCGGAGATCGGTCTCGGCGACGCCCGCATCAGCATCGGCCAGGCCCGTCTTTCCGCCCCCGTCGTGCGCCGGTTGCTCACCTGGATCGGGTTGCTGACCCTCGTGGTCGTACCGATCGTCGCGGTGCAAGCCAATATCCTGACGGCGCCCGAGGCGGCGACGATGGCCGAGCCGCCGACACCGGCAGCCGACCTGCGCGCCTCTCTCGGACCGGAGCCGGCCGCCGCAGCCGTTACGCCGAGCGACGCCGATGTCGCCACGCTGTTGCAGCAGAAGATCGAAGCCGCGGGGCTCGGGCAGCTTAAGGTGCTGCAGGATGGCCGACACTTCCAGGTCAGTGGCGCGCTGCCGCCCGCCGGTCGCACCGCCTGGGAAGGCGTCCAGCGCTGGTTCGACGGCCAGCTCGGACAGCGCTACGTCCTGACCAGCACGGTGGGCGCTGCCGCGATCGCCAAGGCGCCGCAGTTCGACTTCCAGGCCGTGTGGTTCGGCAAGGACCCCTATGTCATCGATGCCAAGGGCGAGCGCCGTTATCCCGGCGCCGCGCTGCGGGACGGCTGGGCGATCAAGTCGATCCGGAAGGGCCATATCCTGCTCACGCGCGGCGGCGAAGAGTTCGCCCTGACGCTATGAGGCACGCCATCTCCTCCTCCGCCGGACCGGCCGAATGAGCGACATCGCTCGCCCGATCGAACGGCAACGGCTCGACCGCGCCCTCGTCGATGCCGGCCGCAAGGCCGATCCGGCGACACGCGTCCAGATCGAGGCCTTCGAGGTCATGCTGCGCGGCCGCCGGGCGCCGGCCCGGCAGACGTCGCTGCGCGAGGAGATCGAGCAGCTGGTCATGCCCGAGATCGTCGATCCCGGCATCTTCAATGCCGGGCGCTCGCTCGACCTCCTCGCCCATGTCGTCGATGTCGTCCTGCCGCGCCTCGGCGCGGACGAGGAAATCTCCGCCCTTGCCGGCGCCGTGCTCGAGGAGGAGATCGCCCGGCGCCGCGAGATCGAGGAGCGGATGAAAGAGGCCGACCTGTCTTGACCACGCCCGACGCCGCCGCGGCGGAGCTCCTGCATTCGCTGGGCTATCTCTACATGCGCAACGGCCAGGAAAGCCGCGCGCTGATCTTCCTGCTGATCGCCTACCGGATCGAGCCCGACCACCCCGGCGTCCTGCGCACGCTGGCGGCCGCCTTCGTCGCCAATGGCGCGGGCGAACGTGCGCTGGTGGCGATCGACCGGCTGGCGGTGCTGGAAGGCGGCATGGCGCCGGCGGCCATGCTGCTGAGGGCCCGCGCCCTCTTCGTCGCCGGCCGGCCGGTCGAAGCCCGCGGCTGCTTCAGGGACTATGTCGAACTGCGGAGGCTGCCTTGACCGGAATGCTCGGACGGCTGAGCTGGCTGGCGCGTCTTGCCGCGCAGCGGTCAGACGTCGTCGTCGCCATCTTCATGATGCTGTCGGTGGTGATGATGGTCATCCCGCTGCCGACGGCGATGGTCGACGTGCTGATCGCCATCAACATCGCCCTCAGCCTGCTGACGCTGATCGTCGCCTTCTACGTCAGCCATCCCGTCGAATTCTCCGCCTTGCCGCCGATCATCCTTCTCGGCACGCTGTTTCGCCTGGCGCTGTCGATCACCACGACGCGGCTGATCCTCTTGCATGCCGATGCCGGCCAGATCGTCGCGACCTTCGGCGACTTCGTCATCGGCGGCGAGGTCGTGGTCGGTCTGGTGATCTTCCTGATCATCACCACGGCGCAGTTCATCGTGATCACCAAGGGCGCCGAGCGCGTCGCCGAGGTCGCCGCCCGCTTCACGCTCGACGCCATGCCGGGCAAGCAGATGAGCATCGACAACGACCTGCGCAATGGCGACATCGAGCAGGCCGAGGCACGGCGCCGCCGCTCGCGGCTGGAGCGCGAAAGCCAGCTCTACGGCGCCATGGACGGCGCCATGAAATTCGTGAAGGGCGATGCCATCGCCGGCCTCGTCATCGTCTTCGTCAACCTGATCGGCGGCCTGCTGATCGGCATCATGCAGCGCGGCATGACGTTTGCCGATGCCGCCCACACCTATTCGCTGCTCACCGTCGGCGACGGACTGATCGCCCAGATCCCGGCCCTGCTGATCGCCATCGCCGCCGGCACGGTGGTGACGCGCGTCGCCTCCGACGTCGAGGGCGATCTCGGCAGCGAGATCGTGCGCCAGCTTGGCGCCAACGAGAAGGCGCTGGCGCTGGCGGCGGTGATCCTCTTCATGACCGGTTTCGTTCCGGGCTTCCCGATGCTGGTGTTCTTCGCGCTTGCCGCCATTCTCGGCGGCTTCGCCTGGCGCCTGCACCGCAGCAAGATGCGCACGCGGCCGCCCGTGACGGCTCTGGTCCCGGCAACTTCGACTGCGGCCGAAGACGAGATCGAGGCGGAGACCGTCATTCTCTCGGGCGGACAGACCCGCCACCGGGTCATCGCCTTTGTCGGCGCCGGCTTGTTCGAGGCGATTCCCGCCGAGCGTTTCCGCACCGAGGCGGACCATGCCCGGCAAGCGCTGAATGCCGATCTCGGCGTAGAAGTGCCGGCCGTGGAGATGCGGCTCGACCGGGCGATGGCGCCCGACCGGTTCCGCATCGACCTGGAGGGCGTGCCGGTGATGGAGGGCGAACTGCCGGCCGGCGGCCTGATGCTGCACGACGACCCGATGCATCTGGAGCTGCTGCAGATTCCGTTCCGCAACGGCCCGCCTTTGCTCCGACGTCGCCGCTCGGTCTGGATCGACGGCGAGCATGCGGGAGCGATGCGGGAGGCCGGCATCGGCTATGTCGACACCGCGGGCACGCTCGGCGAATGCTGCGGGCAGACGCTGCGCCGCTACGCCGCGCATTTCGTCGGCATCCAGGAAACCCGCGAACTCCTGACGGAGATGGAAGGCGACTACGCCGAGCTGGTCAAGGAAGCCGTGCGCGTCGTGCCGCTGCAAAAGCTTTCCGACATCCTCCGGCGGCTGGTGGAAGAGGACGTCCCCGTCCGCAACCTGCGCGCGGTGCTGGAGGCGCTGGTCGAATGGGCGCCGCGCGAGGGCGACACCACGGTGCTCACCGAAAGGGTGCGCGCTTCGCTCGGGCGCCAGATCTGCCACCGCTATGCCGAGATGAACCGGGTGCTGACCGCCTATGTGCTGGCGCGAAGCACCGAGGACCTGGTGCGCGGCGCGATGAAGCAGACCGGGGTCGGCTTGCTCCTGGCGCTCCCGGAGGACGCCTCGCGCTCGATCGTCACACAGCTCCGGCGGGAGATCGATGCCGCCGGACCGGAGGCGTCGCCGACCGTCGTCGTGTCGATGGAGATCCGCCGCGTGCTGCGCAACCTTCTGATCCGCAACGACATCGATATCCCCGTTCTCTCCTACCAGGAGATCGCACCGGAATTCAGCGTGCAGGCCCTCGCCTCGATCAGCCTGCCGACCGACGGCAACAGCCGCCGGCAGCGGCCGATTGGACAGAACCGTACCCCCGACCGAGAAGCGACGCCGCTCGTCGAAAAGACAGCTTGAGCCAAGCTGGCGGGTGTCGGTGGTGCTCGGCCGGTCCACCAAGAATCATCGGACAACTCCGCGCCATCGGCGTGACGGCAGCCGGGACATTTCCAGCATGAATCAATACCGCTTCCAGTGGACCGCCCTTCGGGTGGCGGTCCTGTGCTTTGCCATTGCCCTCATGCCGCAGGCGGCGACGGCAGAAGGCATGAAGGTCGACGGCAAGGCGGGCGAGGCCGTCATGCTGCCGGCTGGCCAGGGCCGCATCCTGCGCTTCGACCAGCCGGTGGAATCGGTCTTCGTCGCCGATGCGAAGGTCGCCGACGTCCGCGTCGTCTCGCCCGGCGTCGTCTATGTCTACGGGCTGAAAATCGGCCGCACCAATCTCGTGGCGCTGAGCCCGGACGAGACCACCCGCGGCACGGTGGACTTCTGGGTCGTCGCCGATCCGCGGCCGGTGCAGGAGAGCCAGAAGGCGCTGCAGCCCAACAGCACCATCGATATCGCCCTGTTCGGCGACCGCCCGGTCGCCAAGGGCCAAGTCGCCAACGTCCAGGAGGCCGTCGACACCGCAGCGGTCCTCGACACCTACGCCACCCCGAGCGTTCCGGCGATCAACAACACGACGATTGCCGGCTCGAGCCAGGTCAACATCCGCGTGCGCTTTGCCGAGGTGTCGCGCAACCAGCTGATGCGCTACGGGATCAGCTGGGACGCCTTCGTCAACGCCGGCTCGTTCTCCTTCGGTTTCGTCAGCGGCGGCGCGCTGGCGGCAGAAGCGGCAGGCGGCGGCTCGAACGCCATCAGCGGCGGCTTGTCCTCCGGCGGCAGCAGCGTCGACGTCCTCCTCGAGGCGCTGCAGGCGAACGGCATCCTCACCATTCTGGCCGAGCCCAACATCACCGCTTTGACCGGCCAGACCGCAAGCTTCCTCGCCGGCGGCGAAATTCCGATACCGGTGCCGGTCAGCGGCGATCAGATCGGCATCGAGTACAAGCAGTTCGGCGTGTCGCTGCTGTTCACGCCGACGGTGCTGCCGAACGAGCGGATCTCGATGCGGGTCCGGCCGGAGGTCAGCAGCCTGTCGGCCGCCGGCATGGTCAGCATCGCCAACATGTCGATCCCCTCGCTGCAGGTGCGCCGTGCCGACACGACGGTGGAGGTCGGCAGCGGCCAGACCTTCGCCATCGCTGGCCTCTTCCAGCGCAACGCCTCACAGGACGTCGAGAAGCTGCCGGTGCTCGGCGACATGCCGGTGATCGGCAATCTGTTCAAGTCGAAGCGATTCCAGCGCAACGAGACCGAACTGGTGATCCTCATCACCCCCTATCTCGTCGAGCCGGTGGCGGCGCGCAGCCTGAAGACGCCGCTCGACAGCCCGAAAGGCGCCCTGTCGGGTCCGACCGCCAGCAACCGCATGAAGACCAATACCGGCTTCGGCTTCTATGTCGATTGATCGCAAAGGAATGTCCGTGATGGCCTGGTCCCGTTCGCTGTGCGCCGTCGCCCTCGTCTTGGCCGTCTCGGCGTGCGAGACGCCGCAGCGTGATCCGCTGCCCTATTCGCCGAACTATACGCGGCTCGATGACGGCAATGGCCGCAGCCGCGTGGTGCGCAAGGGCTATGACGTCAGCGCCGCGGCAGAGGGCGGCGCGCTGGTGCCGGACGCCTGCATCACCCCGGACGTTGCGGAACAGCCGATGTTCCTGCCGCCGGGCTGCGCCAACAATTTGAACCTGCAAATGATGGTGGAACGCGAGAGCGATCTGCTGCACGGCCGCCGCAGCGGCCCGGCGATGGCAGCGCCGGTGGCGCGGGCGGCCCGGCGGATGATCGACGGCGCGCCGACGGCCGGCGGCGCGAAGGTGCCCGAGGGGCTCGACACCCGCGGATCGACCGACTGATGTCGCTGCCGACGGCGTGCTCAGGCGGCGGCGAGGAGGCCGATGGCGCGGGCGCGGTCCGCCGGCGCCTTGATCTTGCGCACCTTGCCGGCATCGGCGAGGAACTTGCGCTTCTCCGCCTCCGGATAGTCCGGTACGGCGACGGCCGCAGCATCCGCATCGCGGCCGGCCAGCGTCATCACCAGCATCAGATTGCGGAAATGCCGGGCCTCGGCGCGCGGCGAGGCCGTGACCTGGCGCATGCCGGCGATCGCCTCGTCGTTGCGGCCGGCCAGAACCTCGGCAAGCGCGAGGTTCGATCGGGTGTCGAGATTGCCGGGATCGAGGCTCGACGCTGCGCTGAAGGCCTTGAAGGCGCCGTTGCCGTCACCCGTGAGCACGAGCGCCGTGCCCAGCCGGTTATAGGCCGACGGCGTCTTCACCAAGGGGCTCGCGACGGCGAGCGTGCGCGCCGCGCTTTCCAACTGGCCGGCGCGCAGCTGTGCCGTGCCGAGGCCGAGGAGAGCCGCCGGGTTCTGCGCCTCGGCGTCGAGAGCACCGCGGAAGGCGACCGCCGCCGAATCCGGTTCGCCCGCCGCAAGCCGGGCATTGCCGAGCCGGACATTGGCGGCGGGAACGTTCGACGAGACCTTCACCGCCCGCTCGTAGAGCGCCAGCGCCGTCTTGCGGTCGCCGCGCCGCTCGACGTCGGCCGCCAGCCGGACGAGCCGCGCCTCCTCACCGCTCGGCGCCTTGCCGGCGGCTGTCTGGTGCGACGTGGTGGTGCAGCCGGCAGCGCCAGCGCTGACGAGGAGAAGCAAGGACAAAGTGCGGAGGTTCATCGCGTCGTTCTCCCGTGGCGCCCCCTGTTCCTAGTCGGTCGGGCCGGGGCTGACAACGCAAGGGGCCGGCCGGCGGGGCATTCGGCAGGGCTCGTGTTGCGGCAAAACCTCCTTTCCCCCAGGTCTTTGACGCGGACGGCCGCATGAGCCAGACGAGCGAAGAGAAAAGCCTTCCGGCCTCCGACAAGAAGCTCCGCGACGCCCGCAGGAAAGGCCAGGTCTCGAAGAGCCAGGACCTCGTCTCGGGCGTCGTCATCCTCGCCTCAACGATCTTCCTCGCCATGGTCGGCGGCGACGTCCAGGACAAGGTCGCGGCGCTGATCGACCTGGTCTCGCGGATCTACGAGGACCCGTTCGCCGAGGTCTGGCCGAGGGTCGTGGCGATCGGCTTGAAGATCCTCGTCGACCTCAGCGTGCCCATGCTGCTGGTCAGCGTCGCCGCCATCATCCTCACCAATATCGGCGCGATGCGCGGCCTGGTGTTTTCGGTCGAGCCGATCACCCCGAACCCCGAGCACATCAGTCCGATCGCCGGCTTCAAGCGGATCTTCTCGATGCGCGGCGTCGTCGAGTTCTTCAAGGCGCTGTTCAAGATCGTCGCGCTCGGCGCTGCCTTCGTCCTCGTGTTCCGCGTCGGCCTGCAAGCCTTGATGCAATCCTCGGCCTGCGGCCCTTCCTGCATCTCCGGTAGCTTCTTCTCCATCCTGCAGCCGCTGGTGATCACCGCCGTGGTGGGCTTCCTCATCGTCGGCATCGTCGACGTGCTCCTGCAGAACTGGCTGTTCGGCCGCGACATGAAGATGACCAAGACCGAGCGCAAGCGCGAGACCCGCGATGCCGATGGCGACCCGATGGTGCGACAGCAGCGCCAGCGCCAGCGCCGCGAGATGCAGGCGCTCGCGACCAAGACCGGTTTGATGCAGGCTTCGCTGCTGATCGGCACGCCCGAAGGCTGGACCGTCGGCATCCGCTATGTCCGCGGCGAGACGCCGGTGCCGATGCTGGTGTGCCGCGCCATGCCGGACCAGGCGCGCACGATGATTACCGAGGCGCTGCTCGCCGGCATTCCGGTGGTGCGCGACGATGGGCTGGCGACCGCCATCTCGCGCGCGGCCCGCACCGGCGAGCCCGTGCCGGAAGCCTGCTTCCAGCCGGTCGCCGATCTGCTCGTCGCCGCAAGGCTGATCTGATGCGCCGCCTTTCGTCCTTTTCCTCCCCTTCCCCAGGACTGTCGATGCCGTCTTCCTCTGCCCTCCGCCGGCTGGCCCGCCGCTGTCGCATTGCCCGCCCGCTGGCGGCGACGCTCGGTCTGTTCCTCTTCCTGCCGGGACCGATGGTTGTGGCGCAGACAGCCCGCGTCGGGGCGGACATCGCGGCGCCCGCGCTGACCGAAGACGGCGGCGTCGCCGTGGGAGATGGCTATGTCGGCTTTCTCCTCCATCCTGGCCGCCGCAATGGAGCTGCCGCGGGGGACCGTGCGCCGGAAATGCCGGCATCCTCGGTGTCCGGCGTAACGTCGCGGCAGCGCGTGGCCTACGATACCCGCGAGCCGGCGGGAACGGTGCTGATCGACACCGCGGCGCGCCGGCTTTATTTCGTCGAGGGCGGCGGTTGGGCGCAGTCCTATGCCGTCGGCGTTGGCCGCGAAGGCTTCGGCTGGCGTGGAACGGAGAAGGTCAGCGCCAAGCGGCCATGGCCGGAATGGCGCCCGCCGGCGGACATGCTGGCCCGCCGTCCCGACTTGCCACGGCACATGGCCGGCGGCCCGGCCAATCCGCTCGGCGCCCGTGCGCTATATCTCGGAAGCACCCTCTATCGCATTCACGGCTCCAACGAGCCGGAATCGGTCGGACAGGCCAGCTCTTCCGGCTGCTTCCGCATGACCAATACCGACGTCATCGATCTCTATGCGAGGGTCGGGATCGGCGCGAAGGTCGTCGTCTTCTGACGAGAGAGGGGTATCCGACCGGCCGTCGCATGGCGGCGGCGTTACAGCGGGGGTGCCGCTCGGATCGGGGGAACGGCCAGTCCAGAGCGCTCAGCACCCCGGCGTCACCCGCGGCTTTCGCGGACACCATGCGGTCTGCGAGATGAACCGACTTCCTCGCGGGGAAGACGCAGTGGCCGCGGGCCGGCTGCAGCCAGCCGGCCATGATGTCAGAGGCGCGCTTCTGCGTCCTTCCGGACGGCGAGCCCCTTAGTTCTGCGGACGCTGCTTGGTGGCGTCGATTTCGGTCTTCTTGCCCGTGGTGACTTCCGTGATCTCCGCCGAGGCCGAGATGGCGCGGTCGAAGGCGTCGGTCATGGCCGCCATCGCCTCGACCGAGCTGTTCTGCAGGCCGCCGCCAGCCGCCCATTCGAAGTTCCAGACGCCGGAAAGGCCGTCCTTGCCGGCAACGTCGTGGGTTTCGATCGCGGTGAAGACGTCGCTGTGGCGGGTCATGTAGGACGCTGCTGCGGAGACATCGGACGGGACGTTGCCGCTGGCGTTGGCGAGCCGCGTCAACTCGCCCGCGTTGATCGCGGATTTGCCGCTCTGCTTCATGTAGTCGACCAGAATCTGGCTGGACTTCGCCGCGTTCAGATTTTGCTCGAACGCCGAAGCGGCGGCGTTCCGGGGAGAGGTCGTCGCAACGGCAGCTGGCGGCGTGATCGACATGGGGCTCTTTCTTCCTGTGCAAAGACACGCAACGATTTATCAACCAATCGCGTGACGCCCGTGTGAAGTGGCTGCCACCAGCGAACGGCTCTTCCGTCAGCCGGCTGATGTTTTATTCTCCGCTCTAGCATTTCGACCAAACTTTGCATTTGTTCTCGCTGTCGGACCACATCCGGTACTGCGAATTGCTGGTCGCGCCGATGCCGAAGCGGGTATCCTTGGTGGAGCGCTGCTTGTCCTGGGCGAGGAAGACCTTTCGCGCTTCCGTCCAGCGGCCGAGCCGGTGATTGGCCCAGCCGCGCAGGAGCTCGGCGCCATATTCCTTGCCGCTGCGGGCCTCCCGCTGGTCGAGCGCCTGCAGCGTGCCCTGGAAGTCGCCCTCTTGGTAGAGACGGTTGGCCTCCGCCATCAGCGGGTCGCCGGACCCGCCCCGTTCCTTGCCGCTGCCGCGACCGTTCGCGGCGGAAGACCGCCCCCCCTTCGCCCCGGATGCCGTCCGCGAGGCTTGCCTGACGGCGTCCTTGAACTCGGCGACGGCCGGGAAGTCCGCCGCGTACGCGGCCTTGATCTTCTTCAGTTCGCTTGGCTGCTTCAGCCGCGTCGCGACGACGGCAAGGCCGATCACGGCTTCCTCCGTCGGTTTCCAGTCGACCGAGCGCTGGAACCATTCCCGGGCGCCTTGATAGTCCTTGGCATAGACGAGATGCCAGCCGAGCGACTGTGCCCCCAAGGGCGATCGCAGGTCCTCGACGATCGTCTCGAAGCGCGCCACCGCCGCGTCCGGCATCTTCTTCGCGCCGTCGTCGGCCGTCAGGTCGTCGGACACCATCTCGACGTAGATCTTGGCGATCTCGGGCGAGTTTCTGTAGTTCTCTGCCGCGATGTCCTGCGCCTCGGCAACGTGGTCGCCATTGCGCAGCGCAAGAATGTAGCCTTCGGTCAGCTTGGCGTCGCCACCTGCCGCCATGCCGGCCTGGAACCACTCCGCCGCCCGCTGCCAGTTCTCCTGCCCGAAGAGGTACCAGCCGATCAGTCCCATGTCGGACGCCGAGCGGGAGCGGCGGACATAGTCGGCATAGGCTAGCAGTTCCTCGGTGGGCGGAAGCTGCGCCGTCTTGCCGGAGCTGATCTCCCCCATGCGCTGGCGCAGGCTGTCGAAGCGCAGGCTGTCGAACTCGCCTTGGCCGTTCGGCAGAACCCGCGAATAGGACAGGAGCGCGGTGACGCCTTCCGCCGGCAGCAAGGCGCTGGCCTTTTGGAACGTGGCGAGGCGCTCCGGCGCGCCGTCGCAATTGGCCAGAACATAGGCGTAGAGATCGTAGGCGCGGGCCATGTCGGACATCCGCGCGAAGCTTTCGCCGACGGTCCAGAGAACGTCGATGCTGCTGCAGACGAGAAGGCTCGGACGCGACTGCGCCACCGCGATCGCCCCCGTCCAGTCGCCGGCGGCGGCAGCGCGCGCCACCGCCTGACGGGCCTTGCCGTCCGCGAGCTTCTGCGCGAGGTCGTCGGTCGGCGCCCAACCAGGCTTTTCCGTCTTGATCCGCTCGATCTCGGCCTCGATCGCAGCAAACTCGCCCTTGGCGAACAGCGCCCACAAGGGCTGCTCGTCGGCGCCGCCGCGCGGGGCGAAGAGATCGCTCGGCGGGGCCCAGTTCGGGTAGAGGGTCTTCAGCCGCCGGATTTCGGCGCCGACCCGAACGAGATCGCGCTGCGCGGCGTAATAGCGAAGCGCGGTATCGTCGGCATCATTGGCCGAGGCGGCGGCGGGAGCGTCCCCGGCGCCGCCGCTGGTGGCGGGCGTTGTCGCCGCGCGGACCGGAGCGAAGGGGTTGGCCATGGGCGTTGCGGCGGCCGGCGGGGGCGCGGTGCCGATGGCAAAGCCCTTCGCCACGGGGACCGGTGCCGGCGCGATGGCGACGGGCGTTGGGAGACCAGGGCTCGGCGCAGCCCCGAGGCCGGGTGCCGGCAAGAAGGCGGCGGCGCCGGGCGCCGGCGCGGCGCCGAAAGCCAGCGCCGCGGCATCGGACTGCGCGGCCGGCGCGGCAACGGCAACGGGCGGCAGCGGCGGCGCGCTGAAGGGATCCGACAGGGCGAGCCCCGCGATCTGGCTGTTGCTCCCGGCCTGCTGCGCCGTGGCGACCGAGACGCCGATGGCGGCGATCGAGGCGAGAAGAAGCGTCTTCCTCACAAACATTGCGGATACCTTTCCGAAAGCGCCATCAGGCTGAGGATGTGGAGAGTGCTGGGATAGTAGCTGGTCGGCACGAAGGCCGCGGCGGCGGCCGCATGCGCCTTTCGCTTCAGGCTGCAGGCCATCAGGTCGGCGATGGCGAGATAGCCGGGTCCAGCCATCGGGTTGACGGTCTCGCCATTGGCGACGTCGACGACGCGCGGGGCGATCGTGCCGGTCGCCGTCCAGGCGTCGGCGAAGGGCATCAGCAAGGCGTCGTCAACGCGTGAAGTCCAGGCGAGGTAGAGCGGCACGCGCACCGCGTTGTAGGCATACTGGGCGGGGAAGTTCTTCGCCGGCGCCGCGGTGCCGCCGCCAAGCGCGATCCAGTCGCTCGGCAAGGCCGCCGGACCGAAACGGGCGGCTTTCGTGAGGGCGAGGCCACTCTCCAGGAGTTTGGCCTTCGCGAGTTTCGGCGAGATGGCGCTGAGTTCCTCGATCGCCGGAAACACCCAATAGGACAGATTGACCACCGGGCCGTCCGGCTGCGCGGCCGCGTCGAAGCCTGCCACGGCCGGCAAAAGGATCTTGCCGTAGCGGCTGTCGATGACCGCGAGGTCGACGACATCGTCGACGATCGAGCGGGCCTCGCGCCGAAAGGCGCTGACGCCCCACCGTTCCGAGGCGCGCAGCAGCGCCCAGGCGATCAGAAGGTCGCCGTCCGTCGCGTCGTTCCTGTCGGTGACATGCGGAGAGGCGTTGGGATCCCAGCGCCAGGCGGCCAGCGCATCGTCGCGCACCAAGAGTTCCGACTCGGTCCACTTCCAGATCCGGTCGAACGACGGGCGGTCGCCTGCGGCCGCGGCGAAGAGGAGTCCGTAGCCTTGTCCCTCGCTGTGGCTGATCATGCCATTGTCGTCGTCGGTGATGCGGCCCTCCGCGGTGACGAACTTGGCGCGGTAGAGCTCCCAGGAGCCGACGACATAGTCCTCCGGCTGCACCGCCAGCGGTGCGTCGTTCGCCGATGCCGGCCCTCCAAGGACCAGAAGCACGGTCGCCATTGCCGCAATCAACGCCCTCACCGGCGCTTCTCGCCGATGTTGCGCAGGAACAGGTTGGTGGTCAGCCCGAGCGCCAGGCACGCGAGCAGCAGCGCCACGATGTAGCTTTCGGAATGGCGCGAGAACCAGCCGGCGATGACGAGGCGACCATTGGCGAGCGAGGTCGCCTGGGTCTCGAACAGCTCTTCGTCGCGGGCGGCAACGCTCGTCATGACCTTGCCTTCGCCGCTCATGCTGGTCACGGCGCCGGCCAGCCGATCCCAGCGGCCCGTCGACGTCAGCAAGCCGACATCCTCCGACAGGGTCGCCGCATCCCGGGCCGCGACGACCGTCCAGGCGGCACCCCGCTGCTCCGGCGCCGATCCCTGGGCGACCACCAGCGACGTGTCCGCGGCCGGCTGGAAGAAGTTTGCGGGATCGCCGGTGTCGGAGCCCGGGTTCTGCTGGAAGCCGATCAAGTCGAAGAAGCCGTCGGCCGCAGCCGATCCCATCGACATCAGCGTGTCGGCGAGACCTTCGCTCCCGGAGGAGGCTGGGAGGAAACGATCGAATTTAGTCTCGTCGGAGGGCGCAGGGGAGGCTCCGCGCGCCGCCGGCTCATCGGCGCCGCCTTTGAACAGGAGCTTCCAGCCGTTGCCGGCCTCCGCTGCATCCGCGGGAGAAACAAGAAGGCCATCGCGCGCAGCCTTCCTTTCGAGGCCGGCGGGCGCCAGGCGAACGGTCTGCAGCAATTCCCGCGGCAGGCCGGCAAAGGTACCGAAAGCGACGAGATTGCCGGTCGCCTCGCGCGGCATCGCGGTGAGGACATGCGTGTCGAAGGTCTTGCCGGACGAAGCGGAGAGCTTGGCGGTGAAGGTCGCCGCTGTGCCGAGGCTTTGAGGCGAGAGGTCTCCGACGAGCAGCGACAGATCGGACGATCCGTTGCTGCCGCCCATCGCCATCGCGGCGAGATCCGGGGTGTGGCCGACCCGCGCGAGCACGGGCAAGGTCAGCGCGGAGGTGCCGGAGACGAACAGCCGTGTCGGCGGGTTCGCCTGTGCCGCCGGGTCGCAGGCGGCATCGCTTTCGTTCGAGACGATTGCTTCAAACGTCAGCACGTTGCTGCCCGGCTGCAGGGCGCCAAGCGGCAGCCGCATCTTCTGTCGATCGATGAGGCCGCGCTTGCTCGAGCTCAGCGGAATAGTGGAGATGACGCGGTCATTGGCCCGGATCACCAGCTGCGCATGCCGGTCGAGACCGGCGGCATAGCTCGCATCCAGCGTCAGGCTGCCCTCGGCATAATCGGCCGGGTAGAAATCCGCCGGGAGCCGGAAGCGCACGCTGTCGCGGAAGAACCGGCCGGCGAACTGCCGGTCGGCAAGGCCGAGATCGTGCAGTGTCACCACCTCCCCGCCGGTGAGCAGCCGTCCGCCGGCATCGCGCAGCGCCTGCAGGCCTTCGGGCGTGCCGACCGGCGCGTGGCTTTGCGAGGCGGCCGCAAGACCTGCGACGCCCCGGTCGATCTCGTCCGGGCTGGTGCCGGTGACGATCAGGCGGGGGGGGCCCCCGGCGGCCCCCGGCTCGAAGCTGACGGCCGGAATGGTGGTGTTGCCGACAGGGCGGTTGGCGTCGATGCCGACCTCGACAGCGAGCGCCGCGCCGTCGGCGCTTGTCCCGAAATCGACCGAGGGGTGGCGGAAGCCGCCGAGCAGCACGGCCGACTGGACCGCCGACAAGGTCCGCTCGATATCCTTCGACGTCGCACCTTCCGGCAGCACGCCGTGGATCCGCGTGACGCCGTCGGTATCGAGCCGAGCGAGGGCGGGGAAGTCCTCGATCGCCGAGACCGGCCCGATGTCGCCGTCGAACTGGAGGCCGCTCTGCGCCGGGTCGATCGCCGTCCAAAGCTCATAGGTGCCAGCGATGGAGCAGTCGACGCGGTGATGCTGATCGACGACGATGCGGACCTGGTTGAAGCCGGGCTGCAAGGTGCCGGGCGAGAGGTCGGCCGTCAGGCTGCGGACGCCGCCGAGCCCCAGGCGGGTCTCGGCCACCGGGCGATCGTTGACAAAGACCTGCAGCGACGAGGACTCCGGCATGATCGACACCGTGCTCTGGTACGACAGAGAGAGCTTCGACGCTTTCGTGGTCTCGCCGGGCCGCACGAAGACCGCAAACTGGCGTGTCGCATTCTCGCCGGTGATCATCAGCTGTTCGGCACTGCTGGACAGCGTTGCCAGCCGCCTGGTCGCCACCGGCGCGGCGGGGGTGACGGCAGCCGGCCCCGCGATGGCGAACGGCGCGCCGGCCTCGGCGTTCGAGAGGGTCACCGCCGTCAGGGCGACAAGCGACAGACCGGCCAGGCTCTTGCTCAAGTACGAAGAATAACGGGACATCTCACTCTCCAAGGTCAGGCAAGCGGCGTGGCGAGCGGGTTCTTGCCCGGCTCCAGCTTTTCGGGCGCGACGGGATCGGCGTCCTGCGCCGGGACATCGCGGTCGAAGATCAGGTGATGGGTGGCGACCAGCGGGTAGAGAAGGCTCCATTTCAGCAAGCCAAGGGTTCCCGCGATGATGCCTTGCCGCCGCTGGCGGGCCGAGCGCTGCGCCCGGACCGCGCCGATGTCGGCCAGCATCAGTTCGGCAATGATCGGATAGTGCTCCGCTTGCGCATCGAAGCGCAGGCCGATGACGCCGTCGCCGGCACTGTCCTGGACCGTTACCGGAATGCTGCCGAAGACACCGCCGTCGCGCGCCGACAGCACCATCAGGCTTTGCTGCGAGCCGCCGAAGGGGACCGCCATTCCGGGCGCTGCGACGACCTTGGCACCGCCGAGCGAGATGTCGTCGACGAGGACCGGCGTCTCGACGCCGTCGATCATCAGCACGGCGTCGCGCAGGCAGACGAGGCGGGGCGACGTCCGGCGCTCGCGGCGTTCCGTGACGACGCCGAGCGCGGCGGCGGCAACGAACAGGTTCAAGACGTTCCAGGCACCGACCACGAGCAGCAGGCCGCCGACCTGTGGCTCCGTGTTGTAGCGGTAGACGGTAACGCCGAGCGCGAAGAGCAGTACGCCGACGATCGCGAAATAGGGCCAGGCAAGCTCGGAGAGCCGCGTTTCCTGCAGCGTCTCACCCTTGGCCGTCACGGTGAAGGTCGGGCGGCGCGGGTTGATCAGCACGCTGATGATCGCCCGGAACAGGTAGACCGACTGGACGTACTCGTAGACCTCGGACACCCAGGGCCAGCGCACCTGTCCGAAGAGGTAGTTGCGCAGGATCTCGCCGATGACGAGGTAGGTGATGGTGTAGGCGACGAACTCTTCGACCGAGGCGTCGTAGATCTTGAGGTTGAAGAGGATGAACAGGAGCGGCGCCGCCATGAACACCATGCGCATGAACGGGAAGAACCAGAACAGCGCGCTGGAGAGGTAGCAGATGCGCTGCGGCAGGCTGAGACCCTTGCGCAGCAGCGGGTTTTTCAAGAGCAGGATCTGGATCATGCCGCGACACCAGCGGGAGCGCTGGCCTATGAAGCTGGAGAAGGTATCGGGCTGCAGGCCGGAGATCATCGGGCGGTTGACGTAGAGGCTCTTCCAGCCGCGCGAATGCAGGTCGAGCGCGGTCTCGCAGTCCTCGGTGATCGAGACGCCGGAGAAGCCCCCGACCTCTTCCAGCGCGGCACGGCGCAGCACCGCCGCCGAACCGCAGAAGAAGGCGGCGTTCCACTTGTCCAGGCCCTTCTGGATGGTGCCGTAGAACATCTCGTTCTCCGACGGCATCCGGTCGAACGTGCCGAGGTTGCGCTCGAGCGGATCGGGGTTGGAGAAGAAGTGCGGCGTCTGGACGAGGAAGAGCTTCGCCTCGTCGACGAAGTAGCCGACGGTCTCGCGCAGGAATTCGCGGGCCGGCGCATGGTCGGCGTCGAACACGACGACGAGGTCGCCGCTGGTGCCCGACAGCCCGCTGTTGAGGTTGCCGGCCTTGGCGCGCAAGTTGGCGGCGCGGGTCCGGTAGTGCACGCCGAGCTGGCGGCAGAGCTCGGTCAGCTCGGCGCGGCGGCGGTGGGCGGCACCGGACACCGCCGGATCGCGCGAATTGCGCTTCTGGTCGGTGCCGCCATCGTCGAGCAGATAGACGTTGAACTTGTCCGCCGGGTAATCCAGCGCCTTGGCGGAGGCGAGCGTCAGCGACAGGATGTCGGCGCCCTCGTTATAGGAAGGAACGAAGATGTCGACGGTCGGCAGCTCGTCGTCGCTCAGCTGCCGGGCGCGCGGCCGCTCGATCGGATCGGCGATGACGAAGAGGCTCATCGCCAGCATCAGCAGGCAGTACATCTCCGCGACGTAGAGGAGGACCGCCGGGACGAAGTAGAGCAGGTGGTCCGGCGACGGCAAGGTCGACGTCGTCCGCCAGTAGGCGTAGCGCAGGATCACCGCGGTTGCCGTCGCCAGGAAGACATAGCGCCAGGGCCCGCGCAGCCGGAGGAGATAGATCGTCAGACAGATGGCAATAGCGGAAAGCGCGATGCCGAGCTGCGCCTGAACACTGACCGGCTGCGTGATCAGCAACAGGCCGACGAGGGCCGAAGCAAGCCATAGAATTCCGAGCAGCACGACGCGCATGTCATCCACCTCATCAAGATTGCAGCTTTTTCCCGCGGCCTCGAAAGGTCCGTTCGGTATCTGGCTACTGAGCATCTTGGATCGCTATCAGGCAAATGAAAACGCGTTATCTTCTTCCCAAACTCGGCCGAAGGTTAATGTCTTAAGGTCATTCAAATTTTATGCTCGGTCATCGACTGCGTTAGAATATTGTATTTTGATACGTAGGCCTTTGTATTTTTACTCTAGATTTTTAATGATTACGAAGTCCGTGGTTTATATTTACTCCCACCTCGCGAAACCATTGAGCAATACACCTTCTCGTTTGTGCGGAAGCACCAGAAGCCGATACTGCGCGGATGGATACGGAAGCGGAGACGGGAGGCGGCTTGTCGATCAGAGGACCAAGGCCGATGTCTTCTGGTCGCCGCCCTGCCGCGCGACCGGGCCTGCGCCGACGCCGCAGCAGGCCGGCCTCCGGCGCCATCTGGCCGGCGGCAAGCCAGTTCGCGCGCTTCGCCGAAAGGGCCGGCTCCCTTCCTCCCCGATGCGCGGATCGGCGTTCGCCCCTTGCTCTCGCCGTCCGCGCGACGCACAAGCAGGGAGCACCGAGTATGGCCTGTGAACCGCCCATGATCTCATCCTCCCTGGCTCGCCGGATCGATCTCGTCACGCTGCAGCTCTTCGTGACGGTCTGCGAGGAGGAGCACCTGACGCGGGCCGCCGACCGCGCCGGCATCGCCCCGTCGGCGCTTTCCAAGCGCGTGGCGGAGCTCGAGGCGACGCTCGGGAGCGAACTCTTCCAGCGCCATGCCCGCGGCATGACGGTGACGGCGTCGGGCGAGACCTTGCTGCACCATGCGCGCTCGATCCTGCGCTCGGTCGACAAGATGGCGGCAGAACTGGCCGACCATGCACAAGGCCTCCTCGGCCATGTCCGCATCCTCGCCAACATCTCGTCGATCGTGCAGTTTCTGCCCGAGGACCTCTCCGACTTCTACCAGGCGAACGGGCGCGTGCGCATCGAGTTGGAAGAGCGCACCAGCTACGCCGTGGTGAAGGGCATCGAGGAGGGCGTGGGCGACATCGGCCTCTGCGTCTCCACCGTCGACAGCCGCGACCTGGTGGCGGCTCCCTACCGGCGCGATAGGCTGGTGCTGGCCGTCCGGCGCGACCATCCGCTCGCCGGCCGCGCCCGCGTCGGCTTTCTCGAGACGCTCGACTACGAGCACATCGGCCTGCACCAGGACAGCGCGATCTACCGCCGCTCGGCCGTCGAGGCGGCGCATGCCGGGCGGGACGTGAAGCTGCGCATCCACGTGCCTGGGTTCGACGCCGTCCTGCGCATGGTGGAGAGCGGCCTCGGCGTCGGACTCATTCCGGACCGGGCCTTCGCCGTGGTGGCCCGGGGCATGGACCTCGTGGCGATCCCGCTGTCCGACCCCTGGACGTCGCGCGAGCTGAAGCTCGTCTCGCGCGATCCCGCCGGCCTGCCGGAGGCGACGCGCCTCCTGCGCGCGCACCTTATCCAGCGCGGCAGTTCGCAGGCCGCGAACGACGGTTGACCGGAGACGACTGGACCCCTCCCCCGCTCCGCGCGGAAGATGACGCTCACCATGCCGACCGGGTGCGACGGGAGAGAGCAGCCATGACCGCATCGAACCATGAGAGCACGCCGTCCACGGCGGCAACCGGCCCCCTTGCGGGGCTGAAGATCCTGGAACTCGGCCATTTCGTCGCCGCCCCCTTCGCGACGCGGCTGCTGGCCGACCTCGGCGCCGACGTCATCAAGATCGAGCCGCCGGGTGGCGACCCGGTCCGGCAATGGGGCGAGCAAGCCAACGGCCAGTCGCCCTGGTGGTCGATGCACGCGCGCAACAAGCGGTGCCTGTCGCTGGACCTCAAGCATCCCGGCGCGCGCAGCGTCGTCCTCCGGCTTGCGGGCAGCGCGGACGCGCTGGTCGAGAATTTCCGGCCGGGGCAACTCGACCGGCTGGGCCTTGGCGAGGCGGTCCTGCGCGAAGCCCGTCCGAACCTCGTGATCGCCCGCATCTCCGGCTTCGGCCAGGACGGCCCCTATCGCGACCGTGCCTCTTTCGGGGTCATCGGCGAGGCGATGGGCGGGCTGCGCTACCTCACCAACCATCCGCCGGAGGAGACCGACCTGCCGCCGTCCCGCGTCGGCATCTCGATAGGCGACTCGATCGCCGGCCTCTATGCCGCTTTCGGGGTCATGGCCGCGCTCTGGCAGCGCGACCGCGCCGGCGGGGCGCCGGGCCCGTTCACGCTCGACGTCGCGCTGACCGAAGCGATGCTCTCGATGATGGAGGGCACGCTGCCCGAATACGGCGTGTTCGGCACGGTGCGCCAGCCGCAGGGGTCGCGGATCAAGACCGCGGCGCCGACCAACGCCTATCCGACGCGCGACGGCAAATGGCTGCTGATCGCGGCGAACTCGGACCCGCTGTTCCGGCGCTTCGCCCGGACGATCGGCCGCCCCGAACTCGCCGACGATCCGGACTTTGCCGGCAATCCCGGTCGCTTGCGGCATGTCGAGCGTCTCGACGGCATCATCGCGGACTGGTCGCGCGGCTTCGATGCCGCCGAGGCCGACCGGATCCTGCGCGAGGCCGACATTCCCTCGACGCTCTGCTTCAATGCCGCCGAGATCGCCAGCGACGAGCAGTACCGCGCGCGCGGCATGGTACGCGAGGTGGAGGACCCGCTGATCGGCAAGGTCCTGCAGGCCGGCATCGTGCCGCACGTTCCCGAGGCGCCCGGCACCGTGCGCTGGACCGGCCCGGCGATCGGCGCACATACCGACGAGGTGCTCGGCGAGGCCGGTTTCGGCGCCAGCGAGATCCAGGAACTGAGAGAGCAAGGCGTGGTGCGATGAACCTTCTCGACCGCAAGACCGACGTGGAGATCGTGGAAGTCGCGCCGCGCGACGGTTTCCAGCCGATCGGCCCGTTCATCGAGACCAGCGTGAAGGTCGACTTTGTCCGGCGCCTCAACGCGGCGGGCTTGCGCCGGATGGAGATCGGGTCCTTCGTCAGCGCTTCGGCCGTGCCGCAGATGGCGGACACGCCGGCGGTGCTCGGCGCGGTGCGCGGCACGGCAAGCCTCCTGCCCCAGCTTCTGGTGCCGACCGAGCGGCGCGGCACGGATGCGCTCGCCGCCGGCGCGCCGATGATCGCCTACGTGCTGTCGGTTTCCGAAGCCCACAACCGCAACAATGTGCGGCGGTCGCCGACCGAGTCCGCGGAGGACTACGAGCGTCTCGCGGCCCGCGTGCCGCCCGAGGTGCCGCTGCGGCTCAGTCTTGCCACCGCCTTCGACTGCCCGTTCGACGGCCGCGTCGATCCGGCGGCGGTGCTGGCGCTTCTCGACCGGCTGGTGCCGGTGAGCCCGGATGCAGAGATCTGCCTCTGCGACACGACGGGACGCGCATCGCCGGACATGATGCGCCGCCTGTTCGGCGAGGCCATGGCCCGCTTTCCCGGCGTCCGGCACTGGGCCATGCATGGCCACGACACCTATGGGCTGGGCCTTGCCAACGTCTTTGCCGCCTATGAGGAAGGCGTGCGCGTCTTCGATGCCGCTGCCGGCGGGCTCGGCGGCTGTCCGTTCGCGCCGGGGGCGACGGGCAATGTCGCGACCGAAGATGTCGCCTGGATGTTCGAACGGATGGGCGTCTCGACGGGGGTCGATATCGAGGCCTTGCGTCGCGTTGCCGAGGACGCTGCCCGGCTGCCGGGCGCCCAGTCCGGCGGACGGGTGCGCGATGCGCTGCGCTCGCGGCCCGAGGCCTGCGCCGCCTGAGCATTCTCCGGTGGGAAACGCGCGTTCCGCCCAAACGCATGTTCCTTAAGCCCGACGATCATCTAGGCTGAACATCTGACGACGTCGGGAGGACGGCGATGAATTATTTCTACGCGTCACGCGCCGGGAGGCCGTGGCATCTCGAAAAATTGCGGAGTTCGGCGGCATGCTGAGCACTGCCGACACTATGCGCGCGCACTCGGCCGCATCCGTGGCGCCGGGCCGGGCGCAGGCGATCGGCCTGTCGCAGGTCGAGATCGCGTTCCGGCTTGCCAATGGCAGCCGCTTCGAGGCCGTCGCCCCGACCGATCTCGAAGTGCGCGAGGGCGAGTTCGTTGCCGTCGTCGGCCCGACCGGCTGCGGCAAGTCCACGCTGCTCAACGCCGCGGCGGGCTTGCTAAAACCCTCCGCCGGCGCCGTGAAAATCTACGGGCAAGGCCTTTCCGGCCTCAACGGCGAGGCCGGCTATCTCTTCCAGCAGGACGCCCTGATGCCCTGGAAGACGGTGCTCGACAATGTGGCGATCCCGCTGACCATCGCGGGGACCGCAAAGCGCGAGGCCGAGGAACGCGCCCGCGAATGGCTGGCCCGCGTCGGCCTCTCGGCTTTCGCCGACCGCTATCCGCACATGCTCTCGGGCGGACAGCGCAAGCGCGTCGGGCTTGCCCAGGTGCTGATCCGCAACCCGCGCATCCTTCTGATGGATGAGCCTTTCGGCCCGCTCGACGCGCAGACGCGCGTCATCATGGGCGGGCTGCTGCTCGACCTCTGGTCGGCGGAGCGCAAGGCGGTGATGTTCGTGACGCACGACCTCGAGGAGGCCATCGCGCTTTCGGACCGCGTCGTCATCATGTCGGCCGGTCCGCGGGCGCGCATCATCGGCGATTACGAGATCCCGATCAGCCGGCCGCGCGAGATCGCCGATGTGCGTCTCGACCCGCTCTTCCACGACATCCACCGCGAGATCTGGAACGCCTTGAAGGAAGAGGTCGTGAAGGGCTATCGCCAGACAAACGGACTGCCGGCATGACGAGGCCGATTCTTCTTCTGCTGCAGATCTCGGTGGGCGTGGCGGTGCTGCTGGTCTGGCACCTGTTCACCGCGACGAGCCTCTTCGGCAACCCTGCCGATGCCCGCTTCTTCTTCGCCACGCCGATCGACGTTGGCGCGCGCATCGTCGAGTGGTTCGTCTCCGGATCGATCTGGTATCATCTTGGCATCACGCTGACGGAGTCGACGCTGGCGTTTGCGATCGGCTCGCTCGGCGGCGTCGCGATCGGCTTCTGGTTCGCCAGAAAGCCGCTCCTCGCGATGGTCTTCGATCCCTATGTGAAAGCAGCGAACGCCTTGCCGCGCGTGGTCCTTGCGCCGATTTTCGCGCTCTGGCTCGGTCTTGGGATCTGGTCGAAGGTCGCGCTCGGCGTCACCCTCGTTTTCTTCATCGTGTTCTTCAACGTCTACCAGGGCGTGAAGGAAGTGAACCAGACAGTGCTGTCGAACGCCCGCATGCTTGGCATGACGGAGCGCCAGCTGCTGCGCCACGTCTATTTGCCCTCCGCCCTGTCCTGGATGTTCTCGTCGCTGCACACGGCGGTTGGCTTTGCCATGGTCGGTGCGGTGGTCGGCGAGTATCTCGGCTCTTCGGCGGGCCTCGGCTACCTCATCCAGCAGGCCGAGGGCGTGTTCGACGTCACCGGCGTCTTTGCCGGCATGTTCGTGCTGATGGGCTTCGTGCTGGTCATCGATGCCCTCGTGACGGTCGTCGAGGACCGGCTGCTGGTCTGGCGCCCGCAGGCGCAGGTGTCGACCAGCTGAGCTATCGCCGTTCGATCCAGAACTAAAACATGGCCTTGGGAGGGGCTTTCAACATGAAACGCAGAGAATTCCTGGCCGCTGGCGCCAGCGCCGCGGCCTTCGCCGCCCTGTCCGCCCGACTGCCTGCCTACGCGCAGGATGCGGGCGCGGCGATCGAAAAGCCCTCGCTGACGCTCGGCGTCGGCGGCAAGCCGCTGCTCTACTATCTGCCGCTGACGATCGCCGAGCGGCGTGGCTTCTTCGAGGAGCAAGGCCTGACGGTCGCGATCAATGATTTCGGCGGCGGGGCGAAATCCCTGCAGGCGCTGGTCGGCGGATCGGTCGATGTCGTCACCGGTGCCTATGAGCACACGCTGCGCATGCAGCACCGCAGCCAGGACATCCGCGCCGTCGCTGACCTTGGCCGCTTTCCCGGCATCACCATCGCCATCCGCAAGGAGCTCGCCGGCGAGATCAAGTCGATCGCCGACTTGAAGGGTCGCGCCATGGGCGTCACGGCGCCGGGCTCTTCCACGGCCCTGATGCTGCAATACGCGCTGGTCAAGGCCGGCCTGAAGCCAGACGACGTCTCGATCGTCGGCATCGGCGGCGGCACCAGCGCGGTGGCGGCGGTCAAGCGCGGGGAGATCGCCGGCCTGTCGCACCTTGATCCTGTGACGTCGCGGCTTGAGGCTGACGGCGCCATCGTGCCGCTCATCGATACGCGGACCGAAGAAGGCACCCGCCAGCTGTTCGGCGGCACCAACCCGGCAGCGACCGTCTACCTCCGCCACGACTTCGTCGAAGCCAATCCGGTGACGACGCAGCGCATCGTCAATGCCTTCCTGAAGTCGCTGGCCTGGCTGCAGTCGGCGACGCCCGACGAGGTCGCGGACACCGTCCCTGAGGACTATCTCTTCGGCGACCGCGAATTCTACAAAACCGCGTTCGAGAAGGCCCGGCCGATGTATTCGCCCGATGGCCTGATCACCGAGGACGGCTTCACCTCCATGCTGGCCATGCTGAAGACGCTGGAGCCTGCCGAGTTCGGCAATGCCGAGTTGACGTTCGCACAGACCTTCGACGACCGCTTTGTGAAGGCGGCGAAAGGTTGAAGGCGAAAGGCCGAAGCACTTTCGCAGCCGCCACCAACCGCGTGAGACCGCCGGCGCCTTGATGGGCACCGGCGGTAAAGCCTTGAACTCCCCTTGCGGGCCGAGCCCTTCAGATCACCGGATGGACTAGCGCCGCTCGCCGCCGGCGGGGTTGCCATCCGAAGTCCTGTGCTGCAGGTCGCTCTCTCCCTCGATCTCCTGCGCGGCATGCGCCCAGAACTCATGCTCACGGCCCTGCGGCCTGCCGGCCTCCTCCCAGAGGTGGTACGCCCTGTCGCGAACTTTCGGGGTGTTATCAATCGTCATCATCACCATCCCAATTACTACGTTCCGACCGGAGCCTTAACCGGCTCGCGGTGTTAAGCTGTTGAATTAGCGCAGCAAGGACGAGCCTCAATGTCGACTGTCAGTTGGAAAGACGTAGCCTCCACCGAGACCCCCGGCCCCGCGAGTTTCGGGGATCTGACCCTCACCATCACCGAGGAAAACATCGCCCAGTGGAAGGACGACCCGGACGGCCGCTTCGCTGTGATGGAGACGCCCGACGGCGTATCTCCTGTCGATCTCGGCAAGTTTTTTCCAAGCCTTTAGAAAACGCTACGACTTCACTATCTTCGCGGCACCGGCACGCCGGACCGCGAGGGAGCATCGGCCTCTGCCAACAAACGGGACCAGCATCATCCCCTTTGGCAAAGGCCAATTCGCCGCGTTGGCTTACCTTGCCAATACAGCCTCTCACGCCGCTATTGCAGAGGGAGTGAGCGCCGCAAACCAGTCGGCATAGGGGGTATTCTTCACCATGTGCCGGTTGTAATCGGGCGCCCCATTCGCCCACCACACCGGCCCACGCTCGCCGAGGGCCGTCTTGGCCTCGTCCACATGCTGGCGCGCAGCAGCAACGGCTGCGGCGTCACCCTTGGCATCCCTAACGGCGCGGCGCGCCTTCATCAGGTCCTTGACCAGATCCTGTCGGTGCTCTGGCGCAAGACCGGGATTGCTGCAGCGCCAGAGCCGGCCGCGGACGACGAAGTATCGCCCGTCCGGCGTGCCGGGATAATCGGGCATCAGTCAGCCCTTTGCCGCGCGGATCGCGGCGATGACAGCCGCGAGCTTGGCTTCGCCGGCGCTCGTGAAGCGAGCCCTCGTGCCATCGATCTCGATAAGGTCAGCGTCTGCGAGTTCGCTCAGGCCGTCGGGATCGGCGACATGACCGTTGCCGTCATCGATGACGACTTGACCGACGGTCTCGCCGCTCGACAGCGCGTGGTAGGCAGCAAAGGTCAGGATCGACAACGCCTTGTCGGAGTGATCAGTCTGGGACATCTCGGTCACTTTCGCGGTGGTTGGGTCGGTTGCGGCATCGGCGGTCGTCGCCGATGCCGGTGTAAGAGGGCCCGCCAAGGCGAGCCCTGAAGCTCAGTCCATCAGGTCGGCGGGCACCTTGCCGCCGTTCTCCGAGAGCTTCTTCATGACCGCCTTCTGCAGCCAGACGTTCATCGTGGCGCTGTCGCCGGTGTCACCGGTGTAGTTCAGCTCCTTCGCCAGCTCCTTGCGAGCGGCGATGTCGCTGTCGAGGCCCAGCGCCTTCAGCGTGTCGACGATCGAGGTGCGCCAGTTCAGCGTCTGGCCGGACTTCTTCACCGCGGCATCCATGATGGCGGCAACGTCGACGTCCGCCGGCACTGCGGCGGGCGCAGAGGCCGCCGGCGTCGAAGGTGCGCCCACGGCGGGTGCGGGCGTCGGGGCAGCTTCGGCAACGACGCTCGTCGGCGCGTTCGGCGACGACGGCGAGACGGCCTGTGTCGGGGCAGGTGCTGCTCCTGCCGTCGGGGGCGTTGCGGCAGCCGGGGTCTCGGCAGCCTCTGCATGGCGGTGAAACAGGGCGTTCTTGATCTTGTCGAAAATGCTCATTTTGAAATGTCCGTCCGTTTGAGGGTGCAGTCTGAACGGCAGCCAACCGCCCCCGTTCCGCCCCATCTCGGCAAAACCGTCGAGACTTAGCCCTGCCGTGCTCCAGTCTCGCGGGCGAGATAGCGACGGCTGACCTGTCCGCCGGGTCGGTCCATCTCCCTGCCTCTTCCGGGACGGCGAGGATCGAGATGACAGCGTGCGGCTTGCCCGGCCGGCGGCCGCAACCAGGCGGATACCAGCGCCCCCGCACCGGATTTCCGCGGGACCCGGGCGGCGAGATATGCTCTGACGGCGCGAGAAGATTTTCTGAGGCGGGCAAAAGCGTGACGGATGACGGTGGACCGATCTTCGACGAGGCGTTCCTTGCGCAGATCGAACTCCTCCTGCGGTGGCGTCGCGACGTCCGTCATTTCCGGCCGGACAAGGTGGCACCGGAGATCCTCGTGCGCCTGCTGGAACTTGCGGATCTCGCGCCCTCGGTCGGCCTCAGCCAGCCTTGGCGCTTTGTGCTGGTGGACGACGCCGCGCGCCGGACCGCCATCCGGGAAAACTTCGAGGCGTGCAACGCCGCCGCGCTGGCCGAGTACGACGGCGGACAGGCAAGCCTCTACGCCCGGCTGAAGCTCGAAGGGCTGAGCCAGGCGCCGTGCCACCTCGCGATCTTCGCCGAGGAAACGACGCGCCAGGGCGCCGGCCTCGGCAAGGCGACCATGCCGGAAACGATCCGCTACTCCGCGGCGATGGCGGCGCATACGCTGTGGCTCGCCGCGCGCGCCGTCGGCATCGGCCTCGGCTGGGTCTCGATCCTCGACCCCCGCGCCGTCGCTGCGACGCTCGACGTGCCAGAAGGCTGGACTCTGATCGGCTATTTCTGCCTCGGTTATCCCCGGCGCCCTGCCGACATTCCCGAACTCGAGACCGAAGGCTGGGAGGCCCGGCAGCCTGTGGCCAGCCGCATTTTCAAACGGTGATTGTCGCTGGGAACTCCCGCCAGCTAGGCCTGGCCCTCGACGAAAGGCCCAAGCTTCGGGGCGCTTCAATGGAGTGGAGGCAGAAGAGGCGACGCCGGTCGACAAATAAGCGCCGGCTACGTCAAACACTCGATCGCAAAGCCTGCTGGGCATGGCGCTCGGCCCGGGTTTGTGCAGAATGTTAACCTAGGGATACTAAGGTCGAGCCTGTTCGTCCTTTTCCGCGGCAGAGGTGTAGCATGGCGTCCGCCCGAAATGCGCCGCGGCGGTTACCGGTCGGAATGTCATGACGCGTTCTGCCCTGACCCAAAGTGAACCGGCGCTTCCGATGTCGGCCTTGCCGCGACCGCGCGAGGCGCCGGACGCCTCCGTCGAGGTCGCCGATATCTGGTGGATCATCTGGCGCCGCCGCCTGCTGGTCGCGGCCGTCGCTGCCGTCCTCGTCGCTCTGGCTGCCGCCTACGGCCTGCTGACGCCGGCGCAGTATTCCGCGCACGGACAGATCCTGATCGACCCGCGCGACCGCGTGGTCGTCGCCAACGACGTCAACCCGGCGGCGATGTCGCCGGATGGCGGCGTGGCGCAGGTCGAGAGCCAGACCAAGGTGCTGGAATCCTCGGGCGTCCTCTTGCGCGCCATCGAGATGCTGAACCTCGAGGAGGACGACGAGTTCGGCGTCCGCCCCAGCACCATCGCCTCGCTCGGCGGCACCCTGCGCAGCCTCCTCGGCCTGCCGCCGGCCGCGGCGCCGAAGGGCGAGGCGAGCGCCATCGTGCTGCGGGCGATCCGCCAGAAGCTCGGCATCCAGCGCGCCGACAAGGTCTTCGTCATCGATGTCGCGATGACCGCCCGCGATCCCGACAAGGCCGCCGAGATCGTCAACGCCATTCTGAAAAGTTACCTCGCGGACCAGGCGCAGGCGCGCACCGACGCAGCGGTCGAGGCATCGCAGTCGCTGACGGGCGGCCTTGAAAGGCAGCGCGACAAGGTGCGCGAGGCGGAAAGCGCGCTCGAGCGCTACAAGGCCGAGAATGGCATCGTCGAGGCGAACAACCTCCTCGTCAGCGACCAGGAACTGGCGCGGCTCGCCTCGCAGCTGAGTGCGGCGGAAGCGAGCACGGCTCTCCTGCGCACGCGCATCCGCCGGTCCAGCGACGATGCGGCGACCGCCGAGGCGATGACCTCGGCGACCATCTCCCAGCTGCGCAGCCAGGAGGCGACGCTGGTGCAGCAGATGTCCGCCTTGCAGCGCCAGTTCGGCCCGCGGCACCCATCGCTGCGCAATGCCGCTTTGCAGCTGTCGGACCTCCGCCAGCTGATCGCCGGCGAGCTGGCGCGGCTGAAGCGGTCGAGCTCGAACGACTATGCGCGGGCGCTCGCCTACGAAAAGTCGCTCGCCGACGCTCTCGCCGCCGCCAAGGTGAAGAAGGCCGAGAGCGACCAGCTGCTGATCGGCATGCGGGCGCTGGAGCGCGACCTCGACGTGAACCGCACGGTCTATGCCTCCTTCTCGCAGCGCGCGCAGGAGACCGGGGACCAGTCCGGCATCGATTCCACCAATGCGCGGGTCATCTCCTGGGCCTTGCCGCCGCTCGACAAGAGCTGGCCGAAAACAACGCTGTTCGTCGTCGCGGCCGCCGCCGCCGGGCTCGGCCTCGGCGTCTTTGCCGCGCTGCTGGCGGAATACCGCGCGCCGACCATCGTCTCGCGCATCGACATGCGCCGCATTTCAGGGGCGTCCGAACTCGGGCTGATCTCGCTCGACCGGGCCCGTCGCCGCCGCTGGTCCTGGCCGCGGTCGCGGGCCCGGCGCTCGTTCCACCGCGAAACGGACGTCGCGATGGCCCGCGCACTGCAGCTGCTGCAAGGCGCGTCCGGCGGCGGCCGCAGCATCTTCCTCACCTCGGGCGACGGCGAGAACGAGGAGCGCGTCACCATCGTGCTGATGCTGGCGACGATCGCGCTGCGGCTGTCGAAGCGCGTGCTGTTCATCGACGGCAGCTCGGTCGAGCTGTCGAACCCGCAATCGCCGGGGCTTCTGGAGATTCTGCGCGGCGAGCAGTCGCTGGCCTCGGCGATCACCATCGACCACGCGACCGGCCTTGCCGTGCTCGGCCGCGGCCAAGGCGTGATCCCCGGCGGCGGCGGCAACGGGTTCGAACGCGTGCTCGCGGAAGCCTGCAGCCGGTTCGACCTCGTGCTCATCGACGGCTGCGTCATCACCGAGGATCTCGGCGCCTTGCCGATCGCCGGCGGCGCCGACGAGGTGGTGTTCGTGGCGCGGCTTGGCGCCACGCGCCGCGAGGAGGTCACGATGGCAGCCGACGTCCTGTCGACGCTCGGCCGGCGGATTTCGGCGACGCTGTTGATCAAGCCGGCGTCGCTCGTCTGAGATGACGCCAGCGGCCCGTCCTTTCCCGCCGCGGAGCCACCTGCCGCCGGCCGGAAGCATCGGGCTGTCGACAACGAAGTCCCCTCGCCGCCCGGTGACGCGCCTTCTGGTGATCGTCACGCTGGCGGTGCTGTTCGCGGTCTCCGGCGGCCTGCTCTGGGACCTCGGCATCAATTACGAAGGCCTCAGCGGCAGCGGCGCCTCGAAGATCCACCCGTCGACTTATTTGATGATCCTCCTGTTCGGCTGGATGACCCTCACCTCCGGCAATATTGTCGCTTATATCCTCGACGTTGCGGCCCGCCGGCCGGCCAGCGTCTTCCTCGTGGTCGCGACCCTCATCACCTTCGTGCAGACGGTACTCCGCCACGGGCCGGGCATGGCCGGCCTCCTCGATACCTTCCTGCCGGCCGCCCTCGTCGTGATGATGATGGCGCGCTTCACCGACCGCAGTTTTCGCGACGCCGAGCTTCTCATCCACGTCGTCATGACGGTGAACGCAGTGATGGCGCTGGTCGAACTGGCGAGCGGGCACCTGTTCTTTCCCTACCGCTTCGACGGCGCGGTGTTCGAGACGGACCTCCGCTCCTCGGCGCTGCAGGGCCATCCGCTCGCCAATGCGCTGATCACCGCGCCCTATGCGCTGGCGGTGATCAGCGGCGGCGGCACGCTGTCCGGGCCGACGCGCCTCGTCCTCTTCGCCTTGCAGTGCCTCGCCCTCGTCGCCTTCGGCGGGCGCTCGGGCATGGTGGTGACGCTGGTGCTCGGCGGGGGCTACCTCGTCGTCGCCGCGCACCGGGCGCTGTCGAGCGGGCGCATTCCGCTGCTCGCGGTCGCTGCGGTAGCGTTGATCCTCACCATGCTGCCGATCGCGCTCGGCGGCCTCGCCGTCTCCGGCTTCTTCTCGACGCTGACCGACCGCTTCGTCGAGGACGGCGGCAGCGCCAATGCGCGGGTGAAGATGTTCGACATCTTCGGCTACCTGCCGGCGAGCGACATCATCTTCGGCCCGGACGCCGCCTTCGTCGACAGCGTCCGGCGGATCAACGGGCTGGAATGGGGCATCGAGAACCCGATCGTCAGAACCCTCCTCTACCAGGGCGCGCTGATCACCGTGCTGCAGACCATTGCGGTGACGTGGTTCCTGTTCGAGATCGCGAAGTTCACCCGCCGCGGCATCTTCCTGCCGATGCTGGGCTTCGTCATCCTCCTCAACACCGCCGAGAGCATCGGCGCCAAGACGACGCTGCTGACGAAGTTCGCGGTGATGATGCTGTGCTTCTACCCACCCTCTCGGGCGCTCAGCCCGGCGCCGCGAGACCCAGCGCCGACGTGATGGCGGGATCCAGCCGGCGGGTGGTCTCGTCCATCATGCCGAGCCCGTCGAAAAGGTTCCAGAACGCCCAGCCGAAGCCGCTCTCCTCGGCCGCGCGGCGGACATCGCCGACGTAGCGCGCGCGGTCGTCCGGATCCGCCGCGACGTAGCGCCCGCCACTCTTCAACGCTCCGAACTCGCCGAGCAGGACCTGGTCGCGCGGAATGGCGTTGCGGTCGGCGAAGGCGCGCATGTCGGCGAAGAAGCCATCGATGAAGCCGCGGTCCGGCCGCGCCTCGAAATATTGCCGGAGCACGGCCTCGGTCTCGGCATAGGCGCTGGCCTTTTCCGCCGCCGGGGTGTCGCGATCGGCGGCCATCTGCCGGCGCACAGCGGCGAGCGTGCCCTCGAGGTTGCCGGCCGATCCCGGCCAGGGCACGGCGTTGAGCGCGCGGTAGACCGGTTCCGACATCCACGGCGCGCCCTGGTGGGTGAAGAGGTAGGGCTCGTAGAAGTGGAAGGTGAAGAGCATCGGCCCGCCATCGGTCGCCGCCTGCGGCTGCCCCTCAGCAAAACCCGACACCATGCTGCCGCAGGCGCCGGTCGCGACGTAGGTGAGGTCCGGCGCCGCCCCCCGCGACGCCCTGACAAGCGAGCGCTGCACCGCCTGCCATTCCCGCGCACCGCAGGCCTGGAAAGGCTCGTTCACCGGCTCCAGCGCAACGCGGTCCTGTGGGAACCCGGCAAGGCCGGCAGCGACATCGCCGACCAGACGGCGGAACGCGTCGAAGGCCGGCGCGTCGACGCTCGCAAACATCTGCTCGGGCCGCCAATAGTGCGTCGCGGCATTCGCCTGCAGGTTGATGATGACGCTAAGGCCGGCCGACAGGCCGAGGCGCACTGCGTCGAAGAGCTCGGCGAGGAGCGCGGCGCGGCGGCGGCCGGAAAAGGCGAGAAACGGCCCGGGATCGACCGGCAAGCGGATGAAATCGAAGCCCGCCGACCGCAGAGCCATAAGATCGGCCGAGGTCGGCACCGGACGATCCGCCTGGAACGGTGGCCAGGCATAGTCGGTGCGAGGCGCCGGGTATTCGGTGGTCAGCGAGAACCAGGGCCAGGTGCTGATCCCGCGCCGAAAGACCGCGGGCGCCGCGGTGGAAGGCGCCGGCGGGGCAGCCTTCGCGGGAACGGCGAGCGGCAGCAGCGCCGCCGCGGTGCCGGCGGCGGCGAGGAAGCGGCGGCGGCTCCACCCCGTCCCGCCGGCGCTCATCGCGGCCGAAGCGATCCGCTGGCGACGCGCTTTTCTTCGTCCGGCGCGGCCGCAGCCTTGCCCGCGACAGCCAGCGGCGCGCGCACCTCGGGCACCACGATGCGGGGAGCGTCGCGTTGCATGACCTCGGTCGGGCGCCGGGCCGCACCGCGCCGCAAGGGCCGCTCCTGCGCGATGATCTCGCGCTCATAGGTCTCGAGGATCTCCGTCCAGTCGAAGCGGGCCGCCTCGGCATGGGCGATCGCACGGGTTTCGCCTTGGGAACGCCCGCCTTCGAGGGCGGCCTGCATCAACCGCTCGCAGCTGTCGGCATCGGCGAAGAAGGACCCGGCCTGGCCGGCCGTCCACCGGTTGAAGGGGTTGTCATGCGCGATCACCGCATTGCCGGCCGCCAGCGCCTCGACGAGCGAGGGATTGGTGCCGCCGACCATGTGGCCGTGCAGATAGGCGGCGGCATGGAAGCGCAGCGCGCGCACGGTCTCGGCCTCGTAGATCGCGCCGGGGAACAGCACCTCGTCGCTGGCCGCGGCCTGAATGGCGCGGTGATAGGCATTGGCCTCGTCGAGCGTGCCGAGCACTACCAGCCTTGCCCCGCGCCGCTGGCGCGAGAAGGCCTCGACCATGGTGAGGATGCTGTTGTCGGGCTCAAGGCGGGCGATCGAGACCAGATAGCGCCCGGGGGTCAGGCCAAGGGCCTCGACAGGCTCGGTCGGGGCCTCGTGAAACACGTCGGCGCCGTAGGGGATCATCACGCTGGCGCTGCGCGGGCGGCGGCGCGCCAGATGGTCCTGGATCGCCGGATGATCGGCGATGAGACGGTTCGACGTCCAGGCGGCGATCCACTCGTTGACCCAGAACCAGGCCTTGACCAGCGGGCCCCATTTCTCGCGGCGCCATTCGATGCCATCCATGTTGGTGAGGAGGCGCCGGCCGCGGATCCGAAGGTAGGGCAGGAAGACGGCGCCGTTATAGCCGAGGACGAGGCAGACGGCGGACCGACCTGCGGCATGCCGGATGCAGCGCCAGTCGAACAGCAGCGTCGCCGCCGGCCCCTTGGCCGCGACCTTGACGACGATCTGCTCGACGCCGTTCCAGCGATGCGAGACGATGCTCTCATCCTCGCCGGCCAGAACCTCCTCCTGGCAATAGACGCCGACATCCCAGCCGCGCCGGGCTAGAAACAGCGCGAGGTTTTCGGCAAACGTCTCGAAGCCGCCGTGCGATGCCGGCACGCCGCGCGTTCCCAAAATGAGCACGGAGTGTTTATCAATGGGCACGATTGAAATTCCTTCATGCAGGCATCCCGCCTATCACCGCACGAGTACATAAGCTATAAAAGCTTCCGTCATCATCCTTAAATACGCCTCATCACGGGCATCAATACTCATTAATAAGCGCACCGTTAGCTCACGCCGCTCAAGAACTTGAGAATTGTATGAAAATTGTCTGCGTTCATCAAGGCTATGAACTCTACGGCTCCGACCGCAGCTTTATCGAAAGCGTTGCGGCCATGCGCGCGGCCTATCCTGCTGAAGACATCGAGGTCGTCCTGCCACGCGACGGCCCCATCGTGGAACCGCTGCGTAAGCTGGCGACCCGCATCACCTTCGAACCGCTCTTCATCCTTCGTCGGCGCGGCCTCGTCCGCATGCTCGTCACCGCGTCGGTACGGCTTCCGCTGGCCGTGGCGCGCGCGGTCCGCCGCTTCCGGCACGCCGATATCATTTACATCAATACGACGGTAGTAATCGACTACACATTGGCGTCGCGGCTATTTCCCGGCAAGGCGGCGCTCCACGTGCACGAGATCCCGGAAGGGCGGGCGATGGCGGTGTTTCGCCGGCTCCTGCTCTGGAGCCGTGCACGGATCGTCTTCAACTCCCGCGCGACGCGCGATGCCTACGCCCTTCCGCCGGCAACGCCGACGCGCATCATCTACAACGGCATCCCGATCCCCGCGCAGCCGCCTCGCGCTCCGCGCGACGCCGGACAGGGGCTGAACGTGCTGATGCTCGGCCGGATCAATCGGATCAAGGGGCAGGAAGTGCTGATCGACGCCGTCGACCGTCTGCCGGCCGACCTCAAGGCGCGGCTCGCGGTGCGCGTCGTCGGCGATGCGTTCGAGGACCCGGCGCGCGAGCAGGCGCTGCGGGATCTCGTCGCGGCAAAGGACCTCACCCGCACCATCGCCTTCTCCCCCTTCACGCCCGACCCCTCGGCGCATTTCGAGTGGGCGGACATTCTCGCCATCCCGTCGCGCCGACCGGAATCGCTTGGGCGCGTCGCCATCGAGGCGATGGCCTACGGGCGGCCGCCACTGGCTTCCGCCATCGGCGGACTGGCGGAGATCGTCGAGGACGGCGTCACCGGCTGGCTGGTCCCGCCGGACGATGCGGCCGCGCTGTCGGCAAACCTTGCCGACATAATCGAGAACCCGGCGGCCTGGTCAAGCTTTGCCGCCGCCGGTCGCCGGCGCTACGAGACGGTATTCAGCGCCGAGGCGGTCTCGGCGGCCATCGCGTCGCTGATCTCGGAGATGGCGGCGCAAGCCGAGAACTCTCAGCCGGCGACGGGCGAGACTTCAGCGGCATGATCTCCAAACTGATCCACCTCGGCAAGCGCTCGGCCATCATGCTGGGCGGCGAGATCATGCAGAGCGCGTTTCATTTCGGGCTCAGCATCGTCCTGATGCATGCCCTCTCGCCGAACGATTACGGCGTCTTCGCCATCGTCCTCCTAATGGGCGGGCTGTCCTTGACCTACATGCGCTCGCTGGTCGGCATGCCCGCGGCGCTCCTGATCCCGCCGCATGCCGGCACGCGCCGCACCTTGCCGCACGAGGTGGCGCTCGGCTCCGCAGCACTCGCCTATGCCGTGCTGATCGGGCTGATCGTCGCGCTGGTTCTGCATTTCTGGCTGCAGGCCGATGCGGTGGCGGGCGGCTTGTTCGTCGGGCTCTGGTCTCTCCGCAGCTCACTGCGCAGCACGATGTTCGCCAAGAACAACCAGGGGCTCGCCAGCCTCAGCGACATGGCCTTCACCGCCAGCGGCGCCCTGTTGTCGGCCGTCCTGTTGACAGGGCTGCCGGCCGTCGACCCGCTGCAGGGCGTGTTCCTGGTGCTGGCGCTGGCCAATGCCATCGCCATCCTCGCCGCGCTGCTGCTGCAGCGCCAGCGGCCGCGCCTCACCTACCGCCGGCAACGGCTGCGCCACTACGCCCGGATGTCGCGGCAGATCGCCTGGTCGACGGCGGGAACGACGATGGGCAACATCCAGGCGCAAGGCCAGGTGCTGCTGATCGCCGCGATCGCCGGTCCGGCCGCCTATGCGCCGGTGGCCGCGATGCTGGTGTTCTTCGCCCCCTTACGGCTGGTCTCCTCGGCGCTCGCGAACATGATCCAGCCGGAGCTCTCCGCCCTCACCGCCCGCGGCGAAGGGGGGCGGGCCGCCGCCCTGACGCGCCGCTGGACGGTGGCGACCGGTGGCATCGGCGTCGTCTACGGCCTCGCGGTAGCCGTGGGCATGCCGATGCTGGCGACGCCGATCTTCGACGGCCAGCCGCGAACGCTGATCGCGGGCCTTGCCTGGTGCATCTCCATGGCGCCGCTCCTGTACGTCATGCCGAAGATCCTTCTGGAGGTCCGCCACCGCTTTCGCACCTTGGCGGCGATCAGCGCTGTCAGCGCGGTCCTCGGCATGGCGCTGGTGGCCGTGCTGCTGGTGCTGACAACGCCGGTCTATTCGCTGGCCGGAAGCCTTGCCTCGGAGATCCTTGTCCTCGTGTGCTGCTGGGCAGCGGTCAACCGCTCCCGGGCGGACTGGCAGCCCGCCGGACGGTCCGCCCCCGCCTCTTCCTGACACAGTGCGCAAGATGCCGTCGCAGACCGAAGGCCTCTGAAACAAAGCCTATCGGCCGAAGTCAGAAGCGCCGCGGTGCCGGGGCGGAACCATCGATGAACTCGAAGGAGCCCGAGCGGTTGAGGGTGTGCAGGCGCCGGCCGGGCCAGCCGGGACCAGGCCTCAAGATCGTCTCCACCGTCTGGGCGAAGCCGCCATCGTCGAGCCGCTCGACCCGCGCCAGCCCGAGCGCCGCGCCATAGCCGTTGCGGCAGTCCTGCACCGGGCGCCAGAGGACGCCGTCGCGCTCGACCATGCGGCCGGCAGGCCGCGCCGCGGCGATGTCGATCAGCACCGGGTTGCCGGCATGCGGGCGGAAAGGGCCGCGGAAGCTCTCCGCCGACCAGAGGTGCAGCACGTCGGAGAACGCCCCGGCATTGCCGTCACGGACGGTCGCGAACATCCAGAAGCGCCCGTCGCGCTCGATGAGCGTGGCGTCGCTCGCGATGATCCCGGAGAGCAGCGTCACCTCCTTGACCCAGCCGCCGGGAAAGGCGGTCGCGCGGTAGAGATCGACGGTGCCCGCGCCGCTGCTTTCCGGAATCATCCACATCTCGCCCTCGGCCGCGAAGACGAAGGGATAGGAGAGATGGCAAGGCTGCTCGAGCACAGGCTCGGGCCGGCCGATCGGACCCTCCGCGCCCATTTCCACCACGGAGATGATGCCCCGGCCGAGGGCATGCTGGAAATCCTCGACGAAGAGGAAGGTCCGGCCCTGGTGCTCGATGGCGAAGGGATCGGCATAGAACCGCTTTCCGTCGTCGGGAAGGTCCGTCCACCCGCCGGCGGGATGCTGCGGCCGGTCGATGAGATCCGGGCCGTCGATCCGGCGCCAGCCGACTCGCCAGTGCGGCGAGGCGAAGCACAGTCTGTAGCTGTGGCGGACCGCGGCGCGCGCGACGGTCTTGGCGGCCCGCACCGCGAGGCGCCCGGGCTGCAAGTTGTGGTGGCAGGGCGTGGCATAGGCGATCGCCGGAGCCGGTGTCCTTGCTGGCGCCCGCAGCGTGGCAACGGCCGAGAGGATCACGGTGATGACGCGCGACAGCCCGTCCTCGAAAGCCTCGCGCGTCACACCCGGGTTCTCCGTTCCGAGCCGGGCGGCGATGACGAGATCGGCGCCCTCGCGGATTTCGGCGACCGGGGCGTGATGCGCGAGGACGGAGGCGAGAAGTCCGCCCTCGCCCGCGACGCCGTCATAGGTCAGACGCCAGCGGCGCGTGCGGTCCAATGCCTCGGCGGCGTCTTCGGGTGAGCGAGACCCGCCATCGGTAAGGTCGAGGATGAGGTCCGGCCTTGCCGCGCCCTTATCGAATTCGGCGAAGGCGCCGGGCAGGACACACGCGCTGGCGGCGGGCGGCGAAAGGCCGTAGGCGGCGGCCTCAAGGCGGAAGATCCGCTCGGCCCCGGCCGGCAGACCCGATCCGTCGTCCACGAGCACCGCTTCCACCGCCAGCCCGCACGCGGCCGACATCCGCTCGAGCAGGTCGAGCTGCCATTGCCGCAGCGCCTGCGCCTGCAGCAAGACCCGCACCCGGAGCGCCTGTTCTCTCACCATGCTTTTTCCCAAGCGCAGAGGTGGGCGGTCCGGCCGCCTGCGTCGCTCACGCCCTTTCCCGCAGACGAGGAAGGTGAAACGAAACGCTCAGTCCCGCTGAAGAATGCAGCAAAGGCGAGCCCTTTGCCGCGATACCAGCCGCAATCCAAAGCATACCAGTGCCGAATTGCTCCAAATTCATCGCCAAGGTCGACACGCCCGCACAATCTAGGCGAGTGTGGCTTCGGCAGAATGCGCGAAGCTGGCGCGATAGAACTGTACCGGCACCCCCGCATTCACCCTAAGCATCTTCAGCCACCGACACCGAGACCGGACGCGCCTGCCGTGCCCGCAGAACGCGGAGGGTCTCGGCCGAGCGCTCGGCGATCACGGCCAGCGCGCCCGGCAAGGTCCGTTGGCCGATGACCGAATCCAGCCGGACGCTGGTATTGGCGAAACGCTGCTTGAACGGCTCGGCGCCGCAGAGGAAGTCGACCATGCCGATCCCGTGGTCGATGGACCACTGGATGTAGTCCATCATCAACACCATGCCGGGCGAGCCGCGCTCGACCGCCGGGTCGTAGCTGGTGACGAAGGCCATCATCGTGCCGGCCTGTTCGAAGTTGATGGAGATGGCGATGACGGCGCCCTCGCATTCGAGCACGAAGATCCGCAGGATTCCGGCCTCGGCGAGGACGTCGACGAGCGCCGACAGCGTCTGCGCGCCGTCGTCGTAGAGGTCGGAGCGGTTGCCGGTGGTGGCGAGCCATTGCCGCTTGAACACGCCGAGGCGCTCCAGGATGGGGCCGCGCGGCGCGTCTAGCGGCAGCAAGCGAAACGCCAGCGTGCCGGTCTCGCCGAGGGATTTCTGGCCGCGGCGATAGTTCTGCCGGGTCTTCTTGGAATGTCCCTGCAGCCAGGCGGCACCATTGGTTAAGGGGCCTGCGACGCGGTAGCTGGTCTCGGCCCGGTGATGCGGCCGCAGCCGGCTGCGGCGCCCCGGCGCCAGCAGCGCGCGGGCCGTGGCGCTCGGCAGGAGGCGGTTGAGGTAGACGAGATCGAAGCCACCGGCCGCCGAGAGGTGATCCCACATCCGCGACAGGACGGCCGCATCGGCGCCGGGCGCGAGAAGCGCGTCGCCGTAGTCGGTATGGTCCTTCGCCGCCCATTCCAGGAGGCGCAAGCCGCGCCGGCGGCAGGTCGCGAGCGGCAGCACGGCGATGAGCCGCTCGTTCTGCCAGGCGAGGACGATCATGAGCTTGCGCCGCTCGGGGTCCGGCAGCGTCCGCCACCAGGCGCCGATCCAGTGCGGGCTCTGGAAAATCAGCGCCCCGGCCTCGGACCAGAGCCCGTGCCAGGCGTCGGCGACCGCCGTGAGGCGATCGGCGGTGCGGACGATCTCCAGCCGCTCCGGTGCAGGCCCGGAGTCTGCAAAGACTGCCGGCGCCGCGCCGTTCACGAGAGGGTTTCGGGCTGCGCGGCCGGCTTGACGCGGCGGCGGTACCCCTTGGCGATCAGGCGTCCCATCTTCTTCAGCGGCAGGAGGTAGAGCCCGGACAGCGACTGGTAGTCCCTGACGTCCCGGTCCACCAATCCGAACTTGAAGTCCTCGTCGCGCTCGGGAACGCAGAGCGTGCCGAACAGCCGGTCCCAGAACGAGAACAGGAGGCCGAAATTCTTGTCGTAGTGCCGGGGGTCGACGCTGTGGTGGAGCTGATGCCAGTGCGGACAGAGGACGACGTTGTTGAGCGGCCCGAAAGAGATCTTGAAATGCGTGTGCCGCACGAAGTCCATCATCAGGATGTTGCGCATGACGTAGACGTTGATGCCGAACACCGTCAGCTCGACGAGGTTCAGCTGCAGCACCGCCCATATGCCGAAGCAGATGCCGGGGATGACGCCGTCCCAGATGCGGTTCATCAGCTCGTCCAGCGGATGCACCCGGTCCTTGGTGATGCCGACCATGACCTCGGCGGAGTGGTGCACCTTGTGCAGCTCCCAGAGAATCGGGAAGCGGTGCTGGGCCGTGTGGTAGAGATAGTAGGAGATGTCGTAGGCGAGCAGCATGGTGATGGTGAACAGCACCACCGTCACCGGGCCCGCCGGGCCGGCGATCAACGGCGCCTCGATGCCGAAGGCGCTGGTGATCGCGAGCTTGGTGACATAGCCGACGGCGACGACGAACGTGATACCCGCCGGGATCAGCAGGAAGGGCATCAGCGCCTTTTTGGTGATCCAGAACAGGAGATCCGCCTTCGCCGAAGGGTGGAGCGCGACTCCCTTCGGCAGCGCGAACTCGAAGAATTCGCCGAAAGAGCGATGCTCACTGGTGCGGAAATAGGCGACGATCGCCGAAAACAGCGCCGTCAGGAAGAGCAGGCCGGTGGCCACGAGCCCGGTGACCGACAGCTTCTCGTAGATGGTTTCCAGAAGCGCTGCGTTCACGGCCTATCCCCTGGACCCTCTACATCCGCGTCGCCAGCCGCGAAATCCGTCCACAAAACGCTGACACCCTGCGGCTCCCAGCGCCACCATTTTCTCAACCGGCGGATGCCATGTTACGCTAACCGATCTACCGCGAGCTTGTCGAATTTCACAGCCCTGGCGCTAAAGCATTCCTGAGCACATGGTAAATACTGCAGACGGATTTTCCAGTTTCATTAGATAATTAAGGCGTTCTACGCCCGCTAACCATTCGCTGCCCGATAATGCAATGGATCGAAACCCAAGGGGAAACGAAAGGCTTCCTCAAACATTGCTGGCTACCAACACTATGTAGCCAGTGAGTAGAGCCCTTTGCCCCAGGTCCGCGCCCGTTTTTCAAGACAACTAGCGGTGCTGATGGGGGCCGTCTTCCTGGCGTCGCTCGCCATGCTGGTCTTCTACGTGCTGTCGGGCGCATCGACCGTTGACGCCAGTTCGCTGCAGCGGGACCGCTCGCTGCTGGCGCAGGCGGTCAGCGAGGCGAAGCGCGAGATGAGCCGGGACCAGCAGACGGTCGCCGTCAACGACGAGGCCGTGACGCGGATACGGGATGGCGACCTCATATGGATCGAGGCTCACATCAGCAGCCGCATGCGCCAGTTGTTCGGCCATGACCGGACTTACGTCCTTGGGCCCGACGATCGGCCGATTTATGCCATGGAGAATGGCGAAACTGTCGCAGCCGCACGTTTCGACGAAATCGCCGGCACGGTGGGGCCGCTGGTGCGCAAGCTGCGCTCCCAGATGGACATTGGGCGGTATCGGACGAGCAATGCGGTCGCCGACATCGGCACTGTCGGAACCTTGCCGGCGATCATCGGCGTCAGTGCGATCCTTCGGTCAGGGGATCCGACGGAACGCGAGTCTGACCGCGCGCCCCTTATCGTCTCCACCCGGTCCATCGACACCAAGCTGCTCGACGGCATCGGAATGGAGTACATGATTCCGAACATCGCCTTCTCACCAAGCGACAATTATTCGCCGGTCCGTGCCAGCCTCGAACTCCGGACCAGCCGCGGCAAGCAGATCGGTTTCATCACCTGGGAGCAGCGCCGGCCTGGCCGCCGTCTGATGAACGAGACGGCGCCGGTGATGGGCGCAGTGTTCGTGCTCATCGTCCTCCTCATCGCCATTCTCTCTGAGCGGCTGCGGCGCTCTGGATCGCGGCTGGAGGCCAGTGAGTCCCACGCCAATCACATCGCCTTCCACGACAGCCTGACGGGCCTTGCCAATAGGTCGCAGTTCCATACCAGCCTCAACGCCATGCTGGACGCCCGGAAGGCCAATGATCGCGGTTTCGGACTGCTCTGCCTCGACCTCGACCGCTTCAAGGAGATCAACGATACGCTAGGGCATCCCGCCGGCGACGATCTGATCCGCCAGGTCGCCCGGCGCTTCCAGTCGGTCATCGGCCCGCGCGACCTGCTGGCGCGGCTGAGTGGCGACGAATTCGCCATTCTGACGCCGGAGATCTCGACGATCGACGCCCTGGCGGCCCGGCTCATCGCCGTCACCAATGAGCGCTTCGACCTCGGCGGCTCGCCCGCCTGGATCAGCGTCAGCATCGGCGGCGTCCCGATCGCCGATCCCTCGCTGACCGGCACCGAGATCCTGCGCCGCGCCGACCTCGCGCTCTACCAGGCGAAGGCGATGGGACGCGCGCGCAGCTTCATCTTCGACGCGACTCTCGCTGCGCTGGCACGCGAGAAACGTCTGCTCGAGGCCGATCTCCGGGCAGCGCTGGAGACCGGCCAAGGCTTGAGCCTCGCCTATCAACCTTTGTTCGGCGCCGACCTCGCGACCATCGTCGGTGCCGAGGCGCTGATCCGGTGGCGGCACGCGGAGCGCGGCAACGTCTCCCCCGCCTACTTCATTCCGATCGCCGAGGAGCGCGGTCTGGTCGCGGCGCTCGGCGAATGGGTGATCCGGGAGGCATGCCGGACGCTCGACGAGATCGATATCCCCTGGATCGCGGTCAACGTCTCGCCGATCCAGCTGAAAACAGCGGGCTTTGCGGCGAAGGCGATGGCGATCCTCAAGGAGGCGCGCATCGATCCGCGTCGCATCCAGATCGAGATCACCGAAGGCGTCCTGATCGACCCGACGCCGACGATCGTGGCAGCGCTTGCCGCCTTCCGCTCGGCTGGGGTGCGCGTCGCCCTCGACGATTTCGGGACGGGGTATGCCTCCGTGCAGTATCTCGCCCGCTACAGCGTCGACAAGATCAAGATCGACCGGTCCTTCGTCCAGGACGTCGGCAATCCCGAGGTTTCCCCGGCCATCGTCCGAGCGATGGTCGATCTTGCGGGCGCCCTCGGGATCGCGGTGGCCGCCGAGGGCGTCGAGACGGCACGGCAGCGTGACGGGCTGATCGCGCTCGGCTGCGGCGAACTGCAGGGCTATCTCCTGTCCCGGCCGATCTCCCAGACCGACCTTGCCGTTCTCTGCGCCACCACGCAGTTGCGCCTCCTGCTGCGCGATATCCCCGCCGAGCCGCTGCGGCGCCTTCACGCCTGACCGGCGCCGAAACGCTTGCGACCGCCGGGATACCCGATATAGCCAAGGCAAGCTAAGCCAAGCCGCCCGCCATCGTCGGAGGTCGGCGGCGTAGGCGATCGGGAAAGGGCGGAGATCATGGAGGTCGCGATCATCGGCGGCGGGCCGGCGGGGCTGATGGCAACCGAGACGCTGGCCGGCAAGGGTCACGCCGTGACCGTCTACGACGCCATGCCGACCCTCGGCCGGAAATTCCTGCTCGCCGGCAAGTCCGGGCTGAACCTCACCCATTCCGAAGACCTCGCCAGCTTCATCGCACGCTATGGCGCGGCAGAAGGGCGGATGGGCTCGGTCGTCGCGGCCTTCGGCCCGGCGGAAGTGACCGATTGGGCGGAGGGGCTGGGCACAAAAACCTTCGTCGGCTCCTCGGGCCGGGTCTTCCCGACGGCGATGAAGGCCTCGCCCCTGCTCCGCGCCTGGCTCGGCCGGCTCGCCGCCCTTGGCGTCCGCCTCCGGCCCCGGCACTGCTGGACCGGTTTTGATGCCGCAGGCGGGCTCGTCTTCGACAGGCCCGACGGACCGCTAACGGTCCAGCCGGATGCGACGGTGCTGGCACTCGGCGGCGCGAGCTGGCCGCGGCTCGGCTCGAATGGCGCCTGGGTGCCGTGGCTGGCGGAACGCGGCGTCAACATCTTGCCGTTCCAACCCGCCAATTGCGGCTTCGACGTCGACTGGAGCCCGCATTTCCGCGACCGCTTCGCCGGCGAGCCGGTGAAGTCTGTCGTCGCGACGTCGGCGGCGGGCGCGATCCAGGGCGAGTTCGTGATCAGCCAGGACGGCATCGAGGGCAGCCTCGTTTACGCGCATGCGGCAGCGCTGCGCGACCAGCTCGCAGCGGACGGCGCCGCGCAGCTGCTGCTCGATCTGGCGCCGGGGCGGACGGCCGAGCAGCTGTCGCGCGATTTCGCCCGGCAGCCGGGCAAGGCGAGCTTCTCGAACCGGCTGCGCAAGGGCACCGGGCTTTCCGGCGTGAAGGCCGGGTTGCTGCACGAATTTGCGTCAGCCGCCGAGCTGATGGTGCCCGACCGGCTGGCAGCGCGCATCAAGGCGCTAGCGGTACCGGTGGTACGGCCTCGGCCGATCGCCGAAGCGATCTCCTCGGCCGGCGGCATTGCGCTTGATGCGGTTGACGAACGGTCGATGCTGATGGCGCTGCCCGGCGTGTTCGTCGCCGGCGAGATGCTGGACTGGGAAGCGCCGACCGGCGGCTATCTGCTGACCGCCTGCTTCGCGTCCGGACGGGTGGCGGCCCTTGGTGTCGACGCCTGGGCGGCAGGCCGATAGGCGAAAGCGCCAGAACGTCAGAGCGTCAGCGGCGCAGCGTAGCCGGTGAGTTCGAGATAGCCGCGGCCGCCCGGGGTCCGCACGGCGCCTTCCCAGTAGACCGGCAAGCCGCCCGAACGGCCGTCGAGCTCCTGGTCGTCGAACAGCGGCGTCAGCGGCATCCGGCGCTCGCCTTCCGGCAGTCTTATAGTCAGCACCTGCTCCACCGGATAGCTCGCCTTGGTGCGCGGCGAGGTCCAGCGGCGGACCGGCTCGAGACGGATGTCGCCGGGGGCAAGGCGCACGATCGACCCATCCGGGCGTCGGAACGATCCGCCGGCCCAGAGCGTCGCATCGTCCTTGCCACGGATGCGGAAGGCGACGAGCGCGCTGCCGTCGTCGAGGTTGAGGCCCGTCCAGTCCCAGCCTTCGGCGTCCGCGGACAGGAAATCCGAGGACCATTCCCGGTCGAGCCAGGCTTCGCCGGTCACCGCGACCGGCTTGCCTGCGCGGGTAAGCGTGCCGGAGACCGCGAGATGCGGCATCGAATAGTAGTAGCTCGCCTCCTCGGGCTTGGCGCCCTTGCGGCTGACGCCGTTCTCGCCTTGCAGGAAGATCTCCTGCGTCGGCGCGAAGGCGAGGTCGAAGGTGAAGTCGGGGGTCGCGACCTTGGTGGTGAACCGGTCGTCGGCACTGCGCTGGAACGTCCAGTCCCTGAGCACGATGGCCGCGTCCTTCGTCGCCGCTTCCGCGATGCCGAAGCCGGCCCGGGCCGAGCGCTCGGCGTGGAGGAGATGGCCGACCGCGGGATCGGACAGCGCCGCATGGGCGAAGAGGATCTGCTGAGGCGCAAACCGGCTGGGGTTCTCGGCATCGATCTCCGGCCGCGAGCGGAAGAAGGTCACCTGGAAGCCGAGGTCCTCCCCTTCTGGCGTTTTCAGCCAGCCGGTGACGTACCACCATTCGGTGCGGAAGGCGGGATGGGCGCCGTGGTCGGCGGGAAACTGCAGCGCCACCCCCGGCGTCACGGCCGGATAGTCAGCCGGAACCGCCGCTGTGACGCCGACGAGCAGCGCGAAGAGAACCTGCAGAAAACGCATCACCAGTCCTCCCGTACCGCCAGCACGGCGTTCATCGCCGTCGCCCGGCGGCCCGCCAGCATCGCCGTCACCGCCGCGGCCAGCACCAGGGCGACGACAACGCCGGCGATGGTGCCGAGCGGCAGGCGCGTCGTCATCGTCCAGTTGAAGGATTGCGGGTTGATCACGTGAATCAGCACCTGCGACAGCACACCGCCGAGGAGCACGCCCGCAAGGCCCCCGATCGCGCCGAGCAGTGCTCCCTCCAGCCCGAGCATCGCGGTGATCTGGCGCTTGCCGAGGCCGAGATGGCGCAGCATGCCGAACTCGCGAACGCGGGCAATGGTCTGCGACGACATGGTGGCGGCGACGCCGGCGAGCCCGACGAGGATCGCCACCGCCTCCAGCACGTAGGTCACAAGGAAGCTGCGGTCGAAAAGGTCGAGCGCGAAGGCGCGAAGCGTCGCCGGCCGGGCCAGCGAGACGCCGGCGCGGGTCTCGGGAGGCAAGGTCTCGAGCAGCGCCCGGCCGACGGCATCGGGATCGGCGCCCGGCGCCAGCATGATGCCGGCCTCGCTGCGGGCGGCGTCCTGGGTCAAGCGGGTATAATCGTCGCTGCGGACGACCAACGCACCTTGCTGGCGGGCATAGTCGCGCCAGACGCCCGCCACGGTAAAGCTTGTGCCGCCGCCGAGCGGCAGCGTCACGGGATCGCCGATGCGCCAGCCGTAGAGCCGGGCGGCCGGCTCGGACACCCAGACCGGCGTCGCGCCGGGCGGTGTCGTCAGCCCGCCCTCGATCAGCACCAGAGGGGTCGCCGGCGTATCGACCGGCCGCGCAATGAGCGTCACCGGCGGCCGGTCGGCGGCGAGCGTCAATGGGATCTGCCGGCTGAAGGAGATCGAGGCGACGCCGGGCATGGCGGCGAGGCGTGCCTGCAGCGCGGGGTCGAAGCCCGCGCCGGCCTCGCTTCGCAGATAAAGGTCGGACGAGAGCACCTCGCCAAGCCACTCGTCGACGGCGCCACGAAAGCTCGTGACCATCGTGGCCATGGCGATCATCAGCGCGGTGCTCGCGACGATGCCGCAGAGCGCCGTCGCTGCCTCGCCCGGCGCGCCGTGGACGTGCCGGACCGCCAGCGATCCCGCCACGCCGCCGCCCGTCCGGCGGGCCAGCGGAGCCAGCAGGCGGCGGGCAAGCCAAGGCACGCCGGCGACGCCGCCGGCCAGCATCAGCGCCATGCCGCCGAAGCCGAACAGCGGCAAGCCGCCAACCGGGGGCAGCAGACTGGCGAAGCCGCCGGCGGCGAGCAGAACGAGGGCCGGCTTCCACGGCACGGGGCTGCGGGGGTCGATGATGTCGCCGCTGTTCTTTAAAGCCGCCGCCGGCGCCGCCTTCGAGGCCACCCGTGCGGGGAGAATGCTGCCGAGAAGCGCTGCCGCCACGCCCAGCGCGAAGAAGGCGGTGGCTGCCATTGGCTGGAACACGATGCTGACGCCGCCGCCCCTGAAATAACCGGCGCCGAGATCGCCACCGAGAAGCGTCAACGCCGCGACCGCGAGGCCATAGCCGGCGGCAAGACCCGCGAGCGAGCCGATGACGCCGATCACCAGCCCCTCGAGCGCCACCATGGCGACGATGCCCCGCTTCGGCAGGCCGAGCGTGCGCACCAGCGCAAAAGCCCGCAGCCGCCGCGCCACCGACAGCGACTGCGCCGAGAAGACGAGGAACCCGCCGGTCAGCAGCGCCACCAGCGCCAGCATGTCGAGGTTGACGCGGTAGGCGCGCGACAAAGCGCTGCCTTGCGCCGCCTCGCTGTCGGAACTGCCGAGGACGATGTCGCCGGGCAGGATGCGGCCGAGCGCGGCCTCGGCGACGGCCCGGTCGGCGAGCTTCAGGTCGATCCGGTCGAGCCGGCCGAGCCGGTCGAAGCGCCATTGCGCGGCGGCGATATCGATGACGCCGATCGCCTGCCCGTCCGGCGCGGCGGCGAGAATGCCGGCGACGGTGAGATCGGCGGTCCGGCCATTGGCGCTGACCGTCAGGGGGGCGCCGACCTTGGTGCCGGTCGCCGCCAGCGCCGCCCGCGACAGGAAGAGAGCGCTCTCGTCGAACAGGCCGGGGCCGCTGATGCCGTTGGTGCGCTGGCCGATGAGGCTCGGCGTCACGCCTGCGGCACGGATGACGTCGAGGCCGAGCAGGCTGAAGGAGGCCGTGCCGGCTGTCGCGTCGAGACTGATGACGGGGCTCGCATCAGTGACGCCCGGCGCGGCGATCACATCGGCGTAGAGCGCCTCGTCGAAGCCGAGCGGGCTCGCCGCGCGCACCGACACATCGGCGGCGCCGTTGACGCCACGCACCGCACCGTCGAAGGAGGCGAGCGCCGAGCCGTTGACGAGGTGCACGGCAAAGCCCAGCGCGACACCGACAGCGATGGCGATGGCGGTGCCGAGGAAGCGGGCGGGATGCGCCCTCGCCTCGCCGAGGACGAGCCAGCGCAAGGCGAGACGGGCGGAGAGGATCTCACCCATGCAGCGCCACCAGGCCCCCGGCGGTCAGCGTCAGCACATGGTCGGCAATCGCCGCGGTGGCGCTGGAATGGGTGACGATGATCGCCGCCGCTTTGTCGCGCCGCACCGCCTCTGCGAAGAGATGCAGCACCTTCTCAGCGGTCTCCGGGTCAAGATTGCCCGTCGGCTCGTCGGCGAGGATCAGCGCCGGCCGGTGCACCAGCGCACGCGCGATGGCGACACGTTGCAGTTCGCCACCGGAAAGGTCGCGGGCATAGCCGTCACCGCGGGTGCCGAGCCCGACGGCATCCAGCATCGCCTCGGCCCGCTGCTCGCTCCCCGGCGCCTCTGCCGAGACAAGCGCCAGCGGCAAAGCGACGTTCTGGCGCAGCGTGAGGTAAGGCAGGACGTGGAAGGCCTGGAACACGAAGCCGATCCGTTGGCGGCGCAGCCGCGTGCGGGCCGCCTCGTCGAGATCGCCGAGAACCGTCCCCTCGATCGCGACGCTTCCCGCATCGCTGTCGTCGAGCCCGGCCAGAATGTTGAGCAGCGTCGACTTGCCGACGCCGGACTCGCCGATGATCGCCACGACTTCGCCGGGAGACACATCGAGGTCGAGGCCGGCGAACAGTGTCCGCCCGCCCGGCACCGATTTGGACAGCGATCGGACGCGGAGGGTACTGGCGTCGGAAGAGGTCAAGAAGGCGGGTCTCTCGGTAAAGCGGCCGAGGAGCGGCCGGCCGTGTCGGCATGCAAGCGCATATGCGTCAGCCGTGAGGAGAGGCAACCGGCGTAATGGCGGCGTGACGCCGCAGACAGCGGCGCCGTAACCGTTACCTCAGAGGCTGAAGGAGTTGGGGCAATCAGGCGGCGTCGACCAGGACAGGCTTGAGGGTGCTGGCATCACCGGTGAAGGCGAACACCTCGACGGGCTCTCCGAGGCCCTTCAACGGGAAACGGCCGAGGCTCTCCAGAACGTTCCGGCAGCCGGCCATGGCGACGAAGGCACTGGAGAGGAGCACCGGGCGGTGCACCTCCTTGGTCAGGCTCTCCAGCCGCGAGGCGACGTTGACCGCGGGACCGATGACGGTGAAGTCGAGCCGCTTGCGCGAGCCGATATTGCCGTACATCACGTCGCCGACATGCACCCCGACGCCGTAGCCGAGAGGCTTGCGGCCGTGCCGGACATGGTCCTCGTTCAAGAGCGCCACTGCCGCGCGTGCCTCGACCACCGCTGCCAGGAGGTTCTGGGCAGCGTTCGGATTGATCAGCGGGAAGATCGCCAGGAGGCCATCGCCCATGAACTTAAGGATTTCGCCGCCGTGCTTCTCGATGGGATCCGACATTGCGTCGAAATAGTCGTTGAGCAGCCGGATGACGTCGTCGCGCGGCCACATCTCGGAGATCGCGGTGAAGTCGCGGAGGTCGCAGATGAGGATTGCCGCGCCCACCGTGGTGCCGCTGCCGCGGGTGGTCGCCCCGGCGAGGATCTGCTCGCTGGCATGCGGGCCCACATAGGTCTCGAGATAGGTCCGGGCGAGCCGGTTCTTTAGCCGAATCTCGCTGACCATGGCAAAGGCCGGCAGCAGATCGGCGAGCGCATCGATGTCCGCATCGCTGAAGCCGCCCGCGCGGTCGGCCGCGAAGCTGACGCTGTGCCGCTTGCCGAGCGTGTGCTGGATCGGCCAGCTGATGTAGTCCGTCAGGCCCTCGGCGCGCAGTTCATGGAAGATCGGATAGTCGCGCCCAGGCTGCTCTCCCTCGGCGTCGAGCCGGCGGCGGACTTCGTCGGCGCCGCTCTGAAGCTCGTACATCGGACTGTTCAGATATTGCGGGGTGTCGATGACATCGTAGTCGAACGTCATCATCTCCGCTTGCTTCAGGCCGGGCCGCCAGAGCAGGCGGGCACCCAGCCATTGCGGGTTGTGGGTGCGGAAATGCAGCGTCGCCCGAGCCAGCGGCATTCCCCCTGCCACGAGGCGATCGCACATCTCGACGAAAATGTTGTCGATGAAACGCTCGCTCCGCGTCTCGTTCATCAACCAGTCGATGATATCCGTCCGATGCGCCGGCCAGATGCCGTGGTGCGTGGCGGACGCCGTCAGCGCCGGGGTAGCGGTCGAGATCGCGGTCGCCTCGGCGGCCAGGAGGGTTCCGGTCGCCTCGGGCTGGGTTTTTGGCAAGGGCATCGGCAATTCTCCGTCGAAGTTCGACCAACCGTCAGCATACCGCAACAGCCGACTCCGGAATATGCGGCCCTGTCGGGCAGACGTTGAACAGATCGTGCCGGCCAGCCTTCGGGTCAACCCAGCGGCCGAACGGAAAACGGCGTCCGCCCCGATCAGGAGCGAACGCCGTAGTTCGGACGGTGGCCGGGCACTCAGACGATAGAAGCGTCGCCTGTGTGCCCGGCCGGATGCACCGTGCTCTAGAGATTGCAGCGGTAAGCGTTGCCGTCATAGCCGACGAAGGTGTCGCTGCGCGGATCGTAGGAGCGGTAGCGGGCAAGGCAGGCGTCGACATGGCTGTAGCCGCCGCGATAGACCGGGGCCGGGCGATAGCGCGGCGCATAGCGGACCGGGCGATCGACGTAGCCGACCGGACCTTCGTAGGTATCGTAGCGGCGGCCACCGTCGCTGGCGAGCGCGCCACCCAGCAGTGCCCCGACGCCAAGGCCGATCACGCCCGCTGCCACGGCATCGCCATGGCCGCCGCCGTGCCGGCGGTAGTCGCCGCGGTAGCCGCGCCGGTCGTAGTCGCGGTAGCCGCCGTGCCGGCCGTAGTCGCGGTAGTAGCCGTCGGCGGCAGCCGGCGTTGCAGAGGCGACGACGCCGGTCGTCAGCATGGCGAAAGCACCGAGAGCAGCAATAACGTTCTTCATGGTCACACCCTGTGGTTCTGGAGGCGGCGGCCCCTCGGGTCGTCTCATCTCCGGCGATGGGAGGACAATGAGCTTTTCAATCTGAACCGCAGCTTAACAAAACGAGGGGTCCGGCACCGCTCGTTCAGCCGGCTTTTGCCAGCTGGATCGAGGCCTGGTGGACGAGGCTGTCGGCGTCTGCCCCCAGCATCGGCCGGCCGAGGTGGTAGCCCTGTGCGGCGTCGCAGCCGATGGCCCGGAGCATGCCGAGCTGCACCTCGGTCTCGACCCCTTCCGCCAGCGTCGAGATTCCGACGTCCTGGCCAAGACGGGTGATCGCCTTCAGCACGGCCATAGAATGCATGTCGGTCGCGGCCGAGTCGACGAAGCTGCGGTCGATCTTGATGCGGTCGACCGGCAGGTCCCGGAAGTGCGCGAGCGACGAGTAGCCGGTACCGAAGTCGTCCATCGCCACCGTCACGCCGCAGCTGCGCAGCGATTCCAGCACCCTCGCAATCTGCGGCCCGTCCTCGACGATGGCGGTCTCGGTCAGCTCGATCTCCAGCCGGTGGGCGGGCAGGCCAGCGTCGGCAAGAGCCTTGGTGATGCCGACCAGCAAGGTCGGCGAGCGGAACTGGACGGGCGAGACATTGACGGCGATCTTGATGTCCGGGCCCCAATGGGCGGCCTGCCGGCAGGCGGTCTCCAGCACCCACTGGCCGATGCCGAGGATCGACCCCGCCTCCTCCGCGAGCGGAATAAAATCGGCGGGCGAGACCATGCCACGGGTCGGGTGATTCCAGCGAATGAGAGCCTCGAAAGCGACCAGGCGCTGCGTCTGGAGCTCGAACACCGGCTGGTAGTGGAGAACGAGCTGTTCCTTCTCGACCGCGGTCCTCAGATCGTATTCGAGAAGGGTTCGCTCGGCGACCTTCTCCAGCATGCCGGGGACATAGCAGAACACCCGGCCCCGACCCTGACGCTTCGCCTCGTAGAGCGCGAGGTCGGCCCGCTGCATCAGGCTGTCGACATCCTCGGCATCGTCGGTGCAGCAGAGGCCGATGCTGCAGCCGATCGACAAATGATGGCCCTGCAGCTCGAACGGACGCCCGATGGCGGCGACGATCTCGGTGGCCGCCGCCATGGCCATGACGTTGTCGCCATAGACCAGCACCGCCAGCTCATCGCCGCCGATGCGCGCGACGAAGCCGGTCTCGTCGGCGACGCCGCGCACCCGCTTGGAGACCTCGACCAGCAGCCGGTCGCCGACGCCGTGACCGAAAGTATCGTTGACCGCCTTGAAGCGATCGAGATCGATGAGCAGCAGCTTGAAGCGGTTGGCTGCGTCGAACCCTTCTTCCATGCGGGTCTTCAGGGCGCGCCGATTGGCAAGTCCCGTCAGCGGATCATGGAAAGCCATGAAAGCGACCTGGCTTTGGGTCCGGCGCTCGATGGTCACGTCGTCGAACGTCACGACGGCGCCGCCGTCGGGCAGCGGCCGGCATTCCATGGCGAGGATCCGCTCGTCGGCAAGTTCCCATTCCGTCCTGCTGATGCGCGGCTTGCCCATCCATTCGGTCAGCGTCCGCGTCACCATCGTCTTGCGCTCGCGATCCCAGCCGATCGCCACTGCCATCTCGTCCAGCAGCGCGGCAAGCGGCATCTCGACCCGCAGTGCGGCGCTGTCGAGGGAGAACTGCTCGAGGAAGCGGGCATTGAACAACTTCAGCGTGCCTTTGCCGTCGACGAAAATGAGCCCGTTCGACATGTTGTGAAGGGCCGTCGAAAGCACCGTCGAATGCGCCTTTTCCTGCATCTCGAAGCGCTGGGCGACGAGAAGAGAGATGAAGGCACCGGCAAACAGCAGGACGGCGCCAAGCGCGACGAACGCGGTCAGCACCGCTTTGCCACTGTTCGTTCCCGTGCCGACGACGACGTTGGTCACCGAAATATCGGCCATGGCGGTGAAATGGGCACCGCAGACGGCCAGTGTGAACAGCAGACAGGAGGCTCCCCTCGACAGGAAGCGGCGCGGCAGCCCTCTCGCCAGCGCCATGAAGCCGCCGCCAAGGGCGAACGCCAGCACCTGGCCGAAAGTCGTCTGCTCGACGGTGCAGCCTTCCACGGCCGCCATGCCCAGGAAGTGCATCACGCCGACGCCCAATCCGGCCGCCAATCCGAGGAGGCACTTTCCCCATTGGCGAGAAAGAAGCGTAGACAGAGCGATCGGACCGCCGACGAAGGCGATGCCCATCAAAGCGGACACGGCGGTGTTGCGGGCGTCGTAGCTCAGCAGCATGTCGGCGCGGTAGCCGAGCATGGCGATGAAATGCGTGGTCCAGACGCCGAGCCCGGCTACGACCGCAACGGTCGCGAGCCAGAAATAGCTGGATTCGAGACTGTCCTGCTCCAACCAGTCGACAAGGACCGTCAGGAGCCATGCGGCGGAAAGGCAAAGACCGGCCGCGACGGCGATGAAGCCGAGCGAGTGATCGGCCACCAGCTGGGAGAAAGCGCTAAACATGCGCTTTCTCTAGGCTGAATTCGCGAATGAGACCTGAAGATCATTGAACCTTTACAAACAAAACCCGGGAAGGGTGAAGCGTTCGTAAAGACCGCGCAGAATTTTTGTTGGCGGCGACCGGACTTGCGATCACGCCAGCGCAAACGCTCGCTCGGCCGCGGCAGCAGACCGCCGCGGCTCGCCCTCTCACGGTATCTGAGCGCCTTGCCGGGTAGTATGCACAGCGTAGACCGAGGTTGTGGCTGTGATGAACATGCGGGAACGGTCGGGGCCGCCGAAGGTGAGGTTGGCGACCGTCTCGGGCACTAGAATGCGCCCCAACCGCCGGCCTTCCGGCGTGTAGCAGTGGACGCCGTCCTGCGCTGAGATCCAGAGCAGGCCCTCGGTGTCGACGCGCAGACCGTCGGGCACCATGTCGATATCGGCCACCACCCAGCCTTCCCCGAGCCGGACGCCATCGACCACCGTGAGGGCGCGCACATGATGCGGGCGATGGTCCTCGTAGCCGAAGCCCGAGCCACGGGCCCTACCGGAATCGGCGATGTAAAGAACGCTCTCGTCCGGCGAGAAGGCCAGGCCGTTCGGCCGGTCGAAGTCGTCGGCGACCATGGTCACCTCCCCCGTCTCCGGGTCGAGACGGTAGACCTGGTTCTTGCCGATCACGCTGTCGGCGCGGATGCCCTCATGGTCGGAGATGATGCCGTAGGGGGGATCGGTGAACCACACCGATCCGTCCGACTTCACCACCACGTCGTTCGGCGAGTTCAGCCGCTGGCCCTGCCAGTGGCTGGCCAGCACCGTGTAGGTGCCGTCGAGGGTCGTGCGGCTGACGCAGCGACCGCCATGCTCGCCCGAAAGGATCGCCCCGGAGCGATCGCGCGTGCTGCCATTGGTGCGCTGCGAGGGCTGGCGAAAGGTCTTCAGGCCGCCGATCTCCGACCAGGACATCATCCGGTTGTTGGGAATGTCGGAAAAACGCAGCTCGGCGAGTTCGTCGATCCAGACCGGACCCTCGGCCCAGATGAAGCCGGTGGCGATCTTCTCGAGGGCGGCGCCCTCCGGAAAGAAAGCGGCAAAGCCCGCATCGTCGGCGGCAAAGAATTCTTCGTCGATCATTGGTCGGCCCTCCCAAGCCGTCATGCTGTCTGTCGTCACCGGCCGCCCTGCGGTCAGCCGGTAGCGTCCCCCTGAACGGAACGAGGGGCGGCGCCCGCCCCCTCCGCCGCACCGGCGAGAAAGCCGGTATAGAGATCACGCGTCCGTTCGATGTGCGACAAGAGCAGGTCGGCGGCCTTCTTGCTACGCCTATTCCCGACCATTTCCAGCAATTGCACATGCTCGTCGAGCGAGGCGGCGTTGAGGGCCGGGGCGAGCGACAGCCGGCTGCGCAGCGCCTGGATGCGAAAGGCGATGGCGGTGAAGGCCTCGCCGAGAAAGCGATTGCCGGCGGCATCGACGATGGCCTGGTGAAAGGCGCCGTCGAGAACGCGGTAGGTTTCGGCATCGTCGCCGGTTGCCGCCTCCTGCATGCCGGCGACGATCTTCTCCCACCGGCGGCAGAGCCCGTCGCCGTCCCGCTCCATCGCCAGGCGGAGAGCGGCGCCTTCGAGGACGGCGCGCATTTCAGCGAGGTCGCGAACCTCCTCCGCCGTCATCGCGAAGACGAAGGTGCCGCGCTGCGGGTGGATCTCGACAAGGCCTTGGCGCTTCAACTCGATCAGCGCCTCCCTTACCGGTGTCTTGGAGACGCCGAGTTCCTGGGCAAGGGCGATCTCCGACAGCGGCGCGCCGGGCAGCAGGAGACCACGGACGATGCGGTCGCGGATCGACTGCGCCGCCTGTTCGGTCAGGGAAGGATGACGGGTCAGCGCCAGGGTCACGGTCAGCCTCGCAGGGTCGAATATTGCAACGGTCTTATCACTGAGATATCAGATGTGTGGCGCCAAACGCCAGATATCAGCAGGAAATTGTCATGCCGGAAATCCTGATAGACGCGCCTGCTCTTGCCGCGAAGGCCGCTGGCAGCCTGCGCGAGGCCGGTGTCTCTGAGGTCTCGGCCGCCGCCACCGTGCGGGCGCTGATGCATGCCTCGCTGGCGGGGGTCGACAGCCACGGCGTGCGCTTGCTGCCTCACTACTGCAGCGTCGTCACAGGGGGGCGGGTCAACGGCGATCCCCGCGTCACGGTCCGGCGCAGCGGGCCGGCGACGGCGATCGTCGATGGCGATGACGGGCTCGGCCACCTCACCGCCTACCGCGCCGCCGAGACGGCCGTCGAGATTGCCCGCGAGAGCGGCATTGGCGCGGTCGGGGCCATCCGCTCGTCGCATTTCGGTGCGGCCGGCGCCTACGCTTTGGCGATCGCCGAGGCTGGCATGGTGGGCTTTGCCACCACCAACAGCGATTCTATCGTCGGCCTGTTCACCGGCCAGAAGCCGTTCCACGGCACCAACCCGCTGGCCTTCGCCGCCCCGGTGCCGGGGGAAAAGCCATGGCTGTTCGACATGGCGACATCCTCGATCCCCTACAACCGCATCCTCCTCTACCGCTCGCTCGGCAAGGCGCTGCCACCGAACGTCGCGGCCGACGTCGACGGCGTGCCGACCGAAGACGCCGAAGCTGCGGAAATGCTCTTGCCGGTCGGCGGCGAAGGTTTCGGCTTCAAGGGCGCCGCGCTGGCGGGGGTCGCGACGCTGCTGTCCGCGATCCTGATGGGCACGTCGCTCGACCATGAAATGCTGCCGATGGGGGGCGAGGACGTCTCGACGCCGCGCAACATGGGACACTTCTTCATCGCCATCGATCCCCAGCGCTTTGCCGGCGCGGATGTTTTCGCGGCCGGCATGCGCCGCTACCTCGACGCGCTGCGCTCGAGCCCGGCGGTCGAGGGCGGCATGGTGATGGCGCCCGGCGACCGGGAGTGGGCCACGGTGCGCCAGCGCCAGCAGCACGGCATTCCGCTCGACCCGGACACCGCGGCTTTCTTCGGGTTCGGCGCTGGGAGTTGATCGACCCAGCTGTGATGGTCGATGCCCGGTGTCGGCCCCGCGCCGGCCCCTCGGAAAAGCGTGAGTAGGTCAGGCGCTGGCGGCGACCCGCTGGGCAGGCGGGGACAGGTGCATCGCTTGTTCGGCCACCGACACGGTGCGGGCGATGATGCCGCCGCCGAGGACGCGGGCACCCGCTCCCTCGCCGGCATAGAAGACACAGGCCTGGCCTGGCGCGATGCCGTCCTCGCCGGCGGCAAGGTCCACGGTGATCTCCCCGCCGTCCTCGCCGAGCCGGGCCGGCGCCGGCGGCCGGGTCGAGCGGACCTTGACGAAAAGGTCTTCGCCCGCGGCCGCCGCTTCGGCCAGGGCGACATCGCCGAGCCAGTTTACCGTGCGCAGAACCAGGCGCCGCGTCGCCAGCGCCTCGCGCGGGCCGACGACAACCTGGCCGGTCGCCGAGTCCAAGGCGACGACAAAGAGCGGCTCGGGCGTCGACAGCTTGATGCCGCGGCGCTGGCCGATGGTGAAGTGCACGATGCCCTCGTGCCGGCCAAGATGCCGGCCATCGACGTGGACGATGTCGCCGGGCGTGCCCGCGCCCGGCATCAGCCGCTCGATCACGTCGGCATAGCGCCCCTTGGAAACGAAGCAGATGTCCTGACTGTCGGGCTTGTCGGCGACGATCAGCCCAAGCTCTGCGGCGATCTCGCGCGTTTCCGGCTTGGTCAGGCCGCCCAGCGGAAAGCGCAGGAAGTCGATCTGCGCCTGCGTGGTCGCATAGAGGAAGTAGCTTTGGTCGCGGTCGAGATCGGCCGGCCGGTAGAGCCCGCGGTGCGGCGACCCCGCCTGCCCCGGCCGGCTGTCGATATAGTGTCCGGTCGCCAGCGCCTCCGCGCCGAGGTCCTGCGCCGTCGCCAGGAGATCGCGGAACTTGACGGTCTGGTTGCAGGAGACGCACGGGATCGGCGTCTCGCCGGCGATGTAGCTCGCCGCGAAGGGATCGATCACTGACTTGCGAAAGATCTCTTCGTAATCGAGGACGTAGTGCGGAATGCCAAGCGTCTCGGCCACACGGCGGGCATCGTGAATGTCCTGGCCGGCGCAGCAGGATCCCGCCCGCCGCGGCCCATCGCCGCTGCTGTAGAGCTGCAGCGTGATTCCGACGACGTCGTAGCCTTCCCCCTTGAGGATCGCCGCGACCACCGAGGAGTCCACGCCGCCGGACATCGCGACGACGACCCGCGTGTCTTTCGGTGCCTTGGGCAGATCGAGGCTGTTCAGCATGTTGGGCTCCTCCGCCGCGAAAAACGGCGAAAATAAATCACTGACGGGCTTTTAGCCCCCGGGACGGCAGATGCCAACGCAGTGCGGCTTTTGTACCGCAGCTCGCGGCCGATTCACGCCAATGTGCTGTAATCCCGAGACTATTGCGGCATGCCTGGATCGTTAGGTGGCGATTGATCGGCATCGAGGGCCGTTCAACGTGTTATCAAATGATTACAGTGGGTTTAGCGGAATTTTAAAAGCGACGCGGTAGGTTTTGATGGCGATTAGGTCTTTGAGTTTGATGTAGAGAGTACAATGACCGATCAGGTTAGACCACGTGTCAAGTACGTTATCGGGCCCGATGGGAGCCCGTTGACGATAGCAGACCTTCCCCCGTCGAACACCCGTCGCTGGGTCATCCGCCGCAAGGCGGAAGTTGTGGCGGCGGTGCGCGGTGGGCTACTAAGCCTCGATGAAGCGTGCTCGCGCTATACCCTGACGGTGGAGGAGTTCCTCTCCTGGCAGGTCTCGATCGACAGCCACGGTCTTGCCGGGCTTCGAACGACCCAGCTGCAGGAATATCGCAAGAAAATCGACATGCATCACTAAGGCGGTCTGCGACCGCAACGACAAATCAGCCGGCTCTAGCCGGCTTTTTTGTGTTCTGATGGATGAGGATGTTTCTGGCGATCGGGGAGTTGCACTTCTGTCTGACGAAGCAAGACCTCGGCCGCCTCGGCGGCTGAGGCGCCCTGCCCTCATCGTCGCGCGCTCGCTTCCAGCGGGCTCAGCCAACCTCCGCGCAACAAGAGGCACGCAGCCTCCGGCGCTGCGAGAAGCGCGCCAGCGCGGGCCGGACAGCCGTGACGGCCGGCGGCGCAGCCTGATAGCAGCCGACGGGCGCCACACCCGCGCTTTCGTTCAGACCGTCTCTCCCGGTGGGGCCGGACAGCGCCCTTGAGGGCGCCGATCCGTTTCAGGCGTTCGCGGCGCGGCGGTCCTCGGCCTCGTCGCGCTGTTCCAGCTTCTCGGCATTCACCAGTTCCGCCTCGGATTCCTCCTGGGCGATCTTGGCGGCGTTGAGCTGGACGCGAAGATCCTTGACGGAATTCATCAAATTGTCGCGACGTGCGCGTGCCGCCTTGGCGAAGGTCGGATAGGCGAAGTGGGTGATATCGGTGATCCCCGCCTTCTTCTCTTCGTTGACGATCTGGGCTTCGAGATCCCCCGCCATCCGCGCGAACTCGCCCATCATGAGCTCGAGTTGCTCGACCTGCCGGCGTTTCTCGTTCACCTTGAAACGCGTCAAGCGTACGAGATTATCCCGCTTCATCCTGTCATCCCTGATCCTGGAGGCGGCCTTGGCGGCAACCTATCTCTGCGCGTGCGACGGAGGTTTCAGGCAAGCCTCGCGGCCTATGGCTTTAACGATCTGTTTACGCGCAACGTTAATCATAGGCGTCAGGATTTAAGGCTCGGTAAATCGAAAGCCGCGGATTCCTTCCGAATGTCGGGCCGGGAATGCGTGGCAAAAGCCGCATCGAGACGCTAGGACGCACGTGACTGCCTCGACCCCGCCGACGTTCGGCTACAAGAATTGTTAACCATTCCGTGCCAAATTTCAGGAACGGAACACGACGAACGAAGACGATTGCCGGACGGGATAATCCGGCAGGCTCTGCGAAAAAGGAAATGCTGATGCGCGTTCTATTGATCGAGGATGATAGTGCGGTCGCGCAGAGCATCGAGCTGATGCTGAAATCCGAGAGCTTCAACGTCTACACGACGGATCTCGGTGAAGAGGGCGTAGATCTCGGAAAACTCTACGACTACGACATCATCCTGCTCGACCTCAACCTGCCGGACATGTCCGGCTACGAAGTCCTGCGGACGCTGCGCCTCTCCAAGGTCAAGACGCCGATCCTGATCCTCTCCGGCATGGCCGGCATCGAGGACAAGGTGCGCGGCCTCGGCTTCGGCGCCGACGACTACATGACCAAGCCGTTCCACAAGGACGAGCTCGTCGCCCGCATCCACGCCATCGTCCGCCGCTCCAAGGGCCATGCCCAGTCGGTCATCAACACCGGCGACCTCACGGTCAACCTCGACGCCAAGACGGTCGAAGTGAACGGAACCCGCGTGCACCTGACCGGCAAGGAATACGCGATGCTGGAGCTGCTCTCGCTGCGCAAGGGCACGACGCTCACCAAGGAAATGTTCCTCAACCACCTCTACGGCGGCATGGACGAGCCGGAACTGAAGATCATCGACGTCTTCATCTGCAAGCTGCGCAAGAAGCTGGCCACCGCCACCGAGGGCAAGAACTACATCGAGACCGTCTGGGGCCGTGGCTACGTGCTGCGCGAGCCGGAAATGGACACCAGGGCCGCCTGATACCCGTCAGGTCTGGGTTTTCGACAAAACACCCGCGGTGCCCCGGCATCGCGGGTGTTTTCGTTCGGGGACCCGTCGGAAGTCCGCGGAGACACGCCGTCCTCGACGGCGTTAACGGACGCTCAACCATGGCGGAGGGTTCTCCGGAACGGGGCGGCGGGCGAACGCATTTTCGGCACAGATTGTCCTGCTGCAGATAGACGTGATCCCGATACCGATGAGCATACTCGCAACCACGCAGCGCCGCGGCATACCCAGCTATCCCGCGAAGACGATCATCGCCGCCATGGCCGGCGCCTGTTTCCTCGCGGGATTTGTCGCCGATCTCGCTTTTCTCGGGAGTTCCGACCTGGCCTGGGCGATCCATGCCGCTTGGCTTGTTCTCGCAGGTTCGGTCGCCAGCGGTTTTGCGGTGATGGCAGCTTTCATCGGCGCCGCCCGGCAGCGCGGCGAACGGCAGCGGCAAAGCTGGACAGGGCTTCTTGGATTTTGCACCGTATGGGGATTGTCGGTGGCGAGTGCTTTCGTCCACAGCAACGGGGTGGCGAGCTACCCTTCGGGACTGGCGCTCTCGGCGCTGATCGCAGCGTTCGTGATGGCGATGGGCAGGGCTGAGTGGCAAGCGGTTCGCGGCGCCTATTCCGACGCTTGACGCATCACATCTGAACAGAGCGGCGCCGAAAGAACTACCGACTTAAAGAAGGCCTGCCCGGTTTAACGACCGAGCAGGTCTTTTTTCGTCAGGCCGCCTTGTTGACGTAGGGGGTCAGCCAGTCGCCGAGGCTTTGGCGGGTGAAGGGCTTGTAGATGAAGCCGGTGCACCCGGCCCGCTTGAGCCGCGTCATCAGGCCAAGATTGGCGTCGACGAGACAGGCGAGGACCACGGGCTTGGCGCCTTGCGGCATGGCCCGGACAGACTTGACGAAGGTTTCTGCCGGCACGTCGGATAGGTTGCCCGAAACGATGATGATGTCGGGCAATTCGCCTTGGCCAAGGATTTCCATCGCCTCGGCGCCCGAAGCGGCGTTCGCCACCGTGAAGTCCAGCTGGAAGATGATCCGGGTCGCGACCTTCCGGATGACACTGGACTCGTCGATGATCAGGCAGGTCTGCATCGCTCACTCCCGGAGGGGCGACGGATGCGAGGCGTCCGCCGGCTTTCCCCGAGAGCTAACCTATCATGTTTGCGTTATCGTTAGAGAGCACGGGTAAGATTGAGTGAATGCCCGCCTTTTCCGGTGCCAAGGGGGCAGCCTCAAGGCTCAGGCTTCGGCAGTGACCGGTTGCGGGGTCGCCGTGACGCTGACGGCATCCGTGTCCTCGACCTCGGCGATCGCCTTCGGGCCGACGGTAAAGGTCGCGGTATCGTCGGTCTGCGTCAGCTCGACCGTCAAGCCGAGCTCCTGGGCCAAGAGAAGCGTGTAGTAAGGCTGGACGCCATGCGCGTCGATCGGCTCGGTTACCGGTTCGTCCGAGAGGAGTGCGCGGAACTTCGCTGGCACCCGCAACGGCGTCCCGATCGCCTGCAGCGTAAATTTCGGTTCAGGCGTCAGCTGGGTGATGTCGACACGCACCTCGCGGCCGCGCGGGACCGAGGCATTGGCGATCACGACGAGATTGAGGATCAGCTTGGCGATGTTCTTGGCGACATAGGCCCGCTCCCCGCTCCAGCTGAGGGCCGCCCGCTCGAACCCCATCAGGCCTTCCGCCACCTGCTTGGCATCGCCGAGATCGATCTGGGCGGCCGAGGATCCGGACGCGCCATATGCGATGCGGGCGAACTGCAGCTTGGCCACCGCACTCTTGGTGGAGTTGCGCACCAGGGCCATGGACTCCTCGTCGCCCGGCATTTCGTCGAGCAGCTCGAGGCCGCTCTGCACGGCGCCGACCGGCGAAATAATATCGTGGCAGAGCTTGCTGGCGAGAAGCGCGGCAAGGTCGGGCGCCGATACGTGAGGGAGATCCGTCATCGTTGATCCGTTCGAAATGCTGAAAGAGTGGGGTCGTGCGTGGAACGCGAATCACCGTCCCCGGCGTTCGCGGCCAGAATGAGTCCGTGGTCCCCCGCAGTCAATGCGCGAGGCCAGTGCGCGCCATACGAACGGCGCCGGACAAAGGCGTTAGCGGTTTGAAAAGCATATTCTGATGAGATGCGGGGAAACGGGCCCCTGCGGCTCCGACGTGTCTTTGGCATCACGCTTTGCGGATGCCTTGCGGGTCCCGCACGACCGAAAGATCGAGAGGAAACCGACATGCATCGCTTTTTTCACAAGATGAGCGGGCTGGTTGTTCTGGCGGTCGCCGCTGCCACGCTCAGCGTCGGCGCCGCGTCCCCGGCCATGGCCCAGCAGCAGCAGCCGCAAAGTGGCGGCTACCAGATGGAAGAGATCGTCGCCGAGGGGCACCGCTTCTTCGGCTCCACCTCGGGTGGCCTCGCGAGCGTCGTCGAGAAGGCGTTCAAGACCTACGGACTGCCGAATGGCTACATCCTGGGCGAAGAGGCCTCTGGTGCCTTCATCGCCGGCCTGCGCTTCGGCGAGGGCACGCTGTTCACCAAGAATGCCGGCGAGCACCGGCTGTTCTGGCAAGGTCCCTCGCTTGGCCTCGATGCCGGCGGCGACGGGGCGCGGACGATGATGCTGGTCTACAATCTGCCGTCGGTCGAAGGCGTCTACGGCCGCTTCGGCGGCGTCACCGGCAGTGCCTACCTCGTCGGCGGCGTCGGCATGACGCTGCTCACCCGCGACGACGTGATGATCGTGCCGGTCAAGACCGGCCTTGGTGCACGACTCGGCGTCAACCTCGGCTACCTCAAGATCACGCCGATGCCGACCTGGAACCCTTTCTGATCCATCAGAACAGGAGACCGGCATGGGACAAGCCGGCGCGACCGGAGACGGCTCGTCGTCTTCCGTCGGGCGGACGCATCGTTTTTCCAGCCAATGATCGGACCGGGCGAACCGGCCTCCGCACCGTTCCGGTTTGTCCTGAGGTGTTGTAGGTTTATGGCCTTACGGTCGCCCGCCGGCGCCTTTGCCCGACGACATTTGCCTCAGCCTCTCCAGGATTTCGATGATTGCCACCGTCCTGACGTTCCTCTTCGGCGTGCTCGTGACCCTTCTGGTGGCGATCCTCGTCATGCCGCTGGTGTGGCGAAAGGCGCAGAGCCTGGCGCGGCGCGACTTCGAGGCGACGATCCCGACCTCGGCCAATGAAATTCGCGCCGGCTACGACCGCGTCCGCGCCGAAGCCGCGATGTCGGTCCGGCGTCAGGAAATCCTGGCGGCCCGCGCCAACGAGAAGTCCGCCCGCACCCAGGCCGAGCTCGGACGCGGCACGGTGGAAAACGTCGAGCTGTTGAAGCGTGTCCGCGGCCTGACCGCCACGATCGAACAGCGGGACTCCGAGATCACCAGCCTGTCCGCCGAGGCAGCGCGGCTGTCGGCCGAGCACGAGACGCTCTCCACCCAGCTCGCAGCGGTTCAGGCGGAGGCCGCCACCACCGCCGAAGAACTTGCAACGCTCGCCGACCGCTTCGACGAACTCGGCGAGATCGCCGAGGAGCGCAAGATCCAGCTGATCGCTGCCGAGGCAAAGCTCGACCGGTTTGCCGATGATGACCGCGCTCTCCAACGGGGCGAGCGCGAGGCGCAGTCCGCGATCGACCGGCTGCACGACGAGGTCAGCTCTGCCCAGCGCAGTTTTGCCGAGGAGAAGGCGGCGGCCGCAGCGCTCCGCGTCAAGCTCGACGCCAAGATCGGCGAACTTGCCGACCGCGACGACGAGATCACCGGCTTGAAGCAGCAGATCGCCGACGCGGCCAAGAAGGACGCCGACGCTGCGTCAGCAGCCTTGCCGCAGGCGGCGGGCACCGGCTCTGCCGGGCAGCGCTTGCGGGCAGCGCTCGAGCGTCAGAACGGCCGAGCGGACGTCACCTCGGCCAGTCCCGCCGAGATTGGCGACGCGATTTCAGACCTTGCCGCCCGCGTCATCCGCATGGTGGCGGTGTCGGAGGGACCGACATCGCCGCTGGCCCCTTTGATCAAAACCGATCCCGCGCCCGCCCGCCCTGGCCCGCGGACGCTGGCCGAGCGGGTGGCCTTGCTGACGGATCCCGAGGCGCGGGGCGCAGCCGCTGCCGCTCAGCCGGAGCCCGCGCGGCCGGCATAGATCCGGTGAAGGGCGATGGCGGCCGAGGTCGCGACATTGAGGCTGTCGAAGCCCGGCGCCATGTCGATCCGCACCGTCTCCATCGCCTGCATCAGCGAAACCGGCAGGCCCTCCCCTTCCGTCCCCAAATACAACGCGGTCGCCCCGGGACGCTCCAGCGCTTCGGCGCCGAGCTGCCCGCCGGGCGATAGCGCGACACAGCGGAAGCCGGCCGCGACCAATTGCTCAGCTGCGGCCGCCCCCGTCGCCACCCGCCGATAGGGGACGGTGAAGACGCTGCCGACGGAGACGCGGATCGCCTTGCGGTAGAGCGGGTCGCAAGAGGCGTCGTCGACGAGCAACATGCCGGCCCCGAAAGCCGCGGCATTGCGGAAAATCGCCCCCATATTGTCGTGGTTGGATATCCCGACCGCCACGACGACGCAGCCGCCGGCCGCGGCCAGGCGGCGAAGCGTCCCGTCGTCCTCGCCGGCATCCGGAAAGCGCTGCTCGCCATGGGCGAGCACGCCGCGGTGGACGGGAAAACCGGCAATGCCGTCGAAGGTCGCGCGATCGGTGACGTGAACCGGGGTCGAGGCCGGCAGGCGCGCCAACAGCGGCTTCAGGCCCTCCAGCCGGTTTTCCAGAATGAGAAGGCGAGTAGCGGCAAAGCGTGGCGATTCGATCAGCTGGCCGATGACCACCGTTCCCTCGGCGATGAAGCCGTTGCGCCCGACAAGATCGCGCTCGCGCACGTCGCGAAAGACCGAGACGCGCGGGTCGTCCGGGTCGGTTACGCGCAGATATCGCTCGTCCATCGCTTGCTTTCGAAAGGTGGCGGCCCGTCGCCGCGTCAGGGCCCGGCGTGGCCGGACGACAGTTTCGGGTAACCGCCCGGCCGCAGCATGACGGCCATGCGACCGGCGGCTTCACGAAATGCGTTCTGCCACGTGACAAAGTGTCCGCACGGCGCGGACGAAAGTCTTTACTTATCAGGTGAATCAGAAGAACCAAGTCGCATGCGCCATCGTCTCATCCTTGCCGGCCTGATCATCACGAGCCTCAGCGGCTGCTCCGGCATGAACGCCCCGAAGATCGATCTCTCGGGCATGGCGTTGCCGCGTTTTGAGCTGTTTCGCTATGGCGTGCCGGAAACCAGCGTGGCGACGACGCCCTACACGCTGACGCCGGTGCAGCTGGCCGACGTGAAGGCGCAGTTCTCCGCCGAATTCGAGGATGGGCGGACGCTGGAGTTCGGCCCGGTCTCGGCGCGGCGCCAGTCTTCGGGCGACCTGGTAATCTGCGGTCTCGTCAACATCAACGAGGCCAGCGGCTCGGCGTCGGGGATGACGCTGTTCGACGGCAGCGGCAAGCCGAACACCGCAGATGGCACCCTCGCCTTTAAGGCTCGCCGCGTAGCCGGTGCCAATGCGAAGGCGATCGACATCTACAGCGCCTGCCGCGACGCCGGCGTGCTCTAAAACCAATAAGACGGAGCGTCCTTTGTACGTCCTCCAGGACGTACAACGCTCTGAGGCCGGATAAGCCGGATGCTCGCCACCGCCCTTGCAGCACGATGACCAAGGCCACCGAGCGCGTGTCGCAACCGGTGGCCTTTCTTTGTCAAATGCGTGAGGCTGCCGTATCAGCGGCAAGCGCGGGCGGTCAGAATTCCTCCCAGCCGTCCTGGGCCGGCACCGCCTTGACGGCGGCGCCGCCGCTCCCGGTCTGACGCATCTGGACGACCCTTCCGGTGTCCCGCGCGAGCGGGGCGCGTGGCGGCGCGGCCTGCCGCCTGGCGGGTGCGGAATGGCTGGTCCGGAACTGCTGGACGAGGCCGGCGAGTTCCGTCGTCTCCGTCGACAGGTTCTGTGCCGCCGCGGTGGTCTCCTCGACCATGGCAGCGTTCTGCTGGGTCACCTTGTCCATTTGGTCGGCGGCGACCGAGACTTCGCGCAGGCTCACCGCCTGCTCGCGTGCCTTGGTGGCGATGCCGGCGACGGCGCCGGCCATTTCCGCCACTTGCGTCACGATCTCGTCGAGTGATTTTCCGGACGCCGTCACCAGCGCGACGCCCTGCTCGACCTGGCTGCGCGAGGTGGAGATCAGCGTCTTGATCTCCCTGGCGGCATCGGCCGAGCGCTGGGCGAGGCCCCGCACCTCTTGGGCGACGACGGCAAAGCCCCTGCCCGCCTCGCCGGCCCGCGCCGCCTCGACGCCGGCATTCAGCGCCAGAAGATTGGTCTGGAAGGCGATCTCGTCGATCACCCCGATGATCTTGCCAATTCTGTCGGAGGAGGTCTCGATCTGGTTCATCGCCTCGACCGCGCGCCCGGCGACCTCGCCGCCACGTTCGGCATTCTGCTGCGCGGTGGCGGCGGTCGCCTGCGCCTTTTCCGCGCTCGTCGCTGCCTCGTTGACCGAGCGCGTCACCTCGCTGAGCGCCGCGACCGTCTGTTCGAGGCTCGCCGCCTGCTGCTCGGTGCGCTGGGCAAGGTCCCCGGACGCCACGGAAATCTCGTTGAGGCCGATCCGGATGACGCCGACGGCACCAACGACAGACCCGATCGTCGTCTCCAGCTTGCCGACGCTTTCGTTGAAGGTCGCGCGGATCGGCTCGAACTCGGGCGCCACCGCCTGATCCATGCGCACGGTGAGATCGCCGTCCGAGAGGGCCGCAAAGCCGCGCTCGACCGCCTGGACGAAGAGCCTGAGGTCATCGGCCTTGGCGTGGTCGACGGCCTTCTGCTCGTCCTGCCGCGCCGCCTGGGAGCGCTGCGCGATAACCGCCGCCTCCTCGAGTCGGATCTTTTCGAGCGCCGCCAGCTTGAAGCTCTCGACCGCCCTCGCCATCTCGCCCACTTCGTCGCGGCGATGAGTCGAGGGAACGTCGAGTTGCGTGTTGCCGCCGGCAAGGCCGCGCATCGCCTGTGTCATCTGCGTGATCGGCCGGCCGACGGATCGGGCGAGGAGCAGCCCGAGACCGATCGCCAGAAGTCCCTCGAAAACCGCGCTGCCGGCGAGAACCTTCACCGCCGTCGCTTCGGCTTCATCGGAGGCGGCGACCCGTCCGGCGACGATGGATTTCTGGGCCTCAGCGATGGACACAAGGATCGCTTCGCCGTCGCCGAGCCCGATCTTGCCGGTCATGGCCAGGGCTTGCTTGCGCTTGGTCGGCTCCCGCCAGAGCGCCATCTGCGGCTCGGCTTGCTCCTTCTGCCATTTCGCCACGAATTCCTGAAGCTGCGAAATGCGCTCGCGCTGCTCCGGCAAGACCGTCTCCTGCGTGAAGCGATCCGCCTTGGCCGCGAAATCCGTCTGTGCCGCCTGGTAGGCGGCGACGAAAGTCTCGTCACCGGTCAGAAGGAAGCCCCGGACCGCGCTCTGCTGCTCGAGCATGGACTTCGACAGGTGCTCGACCTCGGCCGAGAGGAGCATGCTGTTGCGGTTCGCGTCGTCCAGCGCGGCGACGGCCTGGATCTTCTGGTAGACGAGGCCGGTGGCGACGCTCGACATCACAAAAATGGTCGCGAAAGCGATCAGCAGCTTCCGAGAGATGCGAAGGTTCTGGAAGGACATGGACTCTGCTTTCAGATATGCGGGGGCATGCCTGAAACATAAGTCGCGGCTAATAAAATCCCGTTAAGGTTGATGCTTCTTTGACACCGGCCTTCCATCGATCAACCAAGCGCGCCGGGGAGGCCCACAGTGCCCACCAAGCAGTCGCAAGGCGGACAAGAGCAGTCGCCGAGACGAGCGGGACAGCGCGGAGAAACCCGAAGGTGGATGGCGTCCTGGCGACTTATAGCCGGTTCAGAAGAACTCGGTATCGCCTTCGTCCTCAACCTCGACCGTGGCTTCAGGCGCATCTTCGAGGCGGCGACGGAGCTCGCCGAGGGTGATCAGCTGCAGCGCTTGCGTCGGGTTGAGTGTCAGGTCCACTGGCGACGCCATGGCGAGGCAAGCGGTGAACTCCGAGAGGTTGGCGAGGATCTGCTGGGTGTGGTCGATGCTCTGCGTGGCACGGATATAGTCGGCATCGTTCAGGCGGGCCGCCACATCGTCGGAGAAGGCGAGATGGTGGAAATCATCCGTCGCATCGGCCAGCGCGTGCAGCTCGTACGAAAGGCGGGCGAGGATCGAGGAAACTTGCGTTTGCGACATGGGAGCGGTCCTGGTCGGAAGGGGAGCAGACACTAGAAGAGTTCGAGGTCGCCGCCGGATTGCTGGACACGAACCGGCGGTGCCGGCAGCGCTGCGGATTTAACGAGCAGAATCTGCCGAGCTCGGCCGGTGTGCGGCCAGTATTCCAGCCGCCGGCCGTTCTCGCCGCCGACATTGCCCCCGGTGTAGGTGATGCCCTCCATATCCAGGAACTGCTTGGCGAAGGCCGCGTTCTTCGCGCCGATGTCGGACAGGCCGCCGACCGTGCGGGCGCCGCCGAAGAGCTTCGCTTCCAGCCGCTCGCGCCGGGCGCCGAGCTTCAGCAGGCCGTTGATCAAGAGCTCCATCAGGTAGAGCCCATAGCTCTCCGAGCGCGACTGGCCATGCCCCTCACCGCCACCCGGCAGCAGGAAGTGGTTCATGCCGCCGACGCCGGCGATCGGATCGCGGATGCAAGCCGAGACGCAGGAGCCGAGGAGCGTGGTGAGGACGAGGTCCTCGCCGCGGCCCCATTTGGCCTCGCCTTGAATGATGTGCAGGCGTCTTCTTGGTAAGGCGTCAGTCACTGGAGTCTCCCCAGCACGGTTTCGAGGGTCTTCAAAAGCACGGGAGCCGTCAGCGGCTTGATCAGAAAGTTGTTTGCCCCAAGGGCGGCCGCCTTCTGAACCAGCTCGCGGTCGCCGCGACCGGTCAGGATGAAGAACGGGGTCTTCTTGGTCGCGGGAAAGGCGCGGATCGCCTTCAAGAGCTGCAGGCCATCGAGCTTGGGCATGTTGAAGTCCGAGATCACGACATGGCTGGGCGCGGTCATCATCATCTTCAGTGCCTCCTCGCCATCGGCAGCGAAGGCGATCTGACGAATTCCGATCTGGTCCAGCGCGTCGTTGATCAGCATGCGGCTGGTCCTTTGGTCGTCGACCACCAGAACTTTGAGCTGTGCCTTGAAAGCCATGGCTGGCTCCTTTGCATTCTAGAATTGAAGGGTGTCAGACAAGCTCTCGGCATGACGTGCCCGAACTGCAGAAAAAGGTTGCTCGCTTATCCGAATGTTTCCCGCGCGACGTCGCGCAAGGCTACCTGCTGGGCGGCGGCGCCAATGTCGAAGGCAACCCGCGGCATGCCATAGACGAGCGAGGTCGCCTCGTCCTGGGCCATGGTCCGCGCGCCGCGCTCGCGCATGCGCAGAAGTCCTTCGGCACCGTCCCGGCCCATTCCCGTCAGAATGATGCCGGTGGCGCGTCCGTCGAAATTGTCCGCGATCGAGTGGAAGAGACGGTCGACCGACGGCCGGTGCCCGGTCATCGGATTCTCTTGATCGAGCTGCAGCCGCTGACCGCGGCGCCCCTGAACGGTCATGTGCAGGCCGCCGGGCGCGATGTAGACATGGCCGGCCTTCAGTTCCTCGCCATCCTTCGCCTCGCCGACGCTAGCCCGGCAGATCTTGTCGAGCCGGGCCGAGAACGAGGTGGTGAACGCGGCCGGCAGATGCTGGACGATCAGCGTCGGCGGACAGGCCGCCGGGAAATCCGAAAGCACCTGGATCAGCGCCTCGACGCCGCCGGTCGACGACCCGATGGCCACGAGATCCGGCCAGCGGGCGTTGTGGACAGCGTCGGGCCGCTGCAAATGCGGCGCCTTCATCTGCGCGTGCTGCTGGGCCATGCGGCGCTTCGACTTCGCCGCTTCCTTGATCAGCCCCGGCAGGTGGTCCAGCGTGTTGCCGCCGGCGCCGCTGGGCTTCGAGATGCAGTCGAAGGCGCCGATCTCGAGCGCGCGCAAGGTAGCGCCCGCCCCCGGCTGGGTCAGGTTCGAGACCATGATCACCGGTGTCGGCCGCAACCGCATGATCTTCTCGAGGAATTCGAGGCCATTCATCTTCGGCATCTCGATGTCGAGCGTCACGACATCGGGATCCAGCGCCTTGATCATGTCGCGGGCCTCGACCGGGCTCGCCGCCTCGCCGACCACTTCGATCGCGGCGTCCTGAATGAGCGCATGCTTCAGCAGGGCGCGCATGGTGCGCGAATCGTCGACGATAAGCACCTTGACCGGGATCATGCCACCTCTCCCTCGAGCCGGCGGTAGGAAGTCGTGCCCTCGTAGACGAGGTGTTTGGTCGCGGCTCCCGTCAGCCGCTCGGAATGGCCCATGAACAGGAACCCCTGCGGATACAGCTGCTGGCAGAAGCGGTGCCAGATTTTCTCGCGCGTCGGCTGGTCGAAGTAGATCGTGACATTGCGGCAGAAAATGGCGTCGAAGCCGCCCCGCATCGGCCAGGCGCCGATCAGGTTGAGCTCGCGGAAAGAGACGAGCTCGCGCATCGGATCGGTGACCTCCAGGCCGCCTTGCGCCGGTCGGAACCAGCGCTGCTGCATTGGCCGCGGCACCGGCTCCAGCGCGTTCTCGTCGTAGATGCCGGCGCGGCCGAAGGCGACGACGTTGGGATCGATGTCGGAGGCAAGGATCCTGATGTCCCGCTCGGCGGCATCCGGCATCATCGAGAGGATGGTGAGGGCGATGGAATAGGGCTCGTGGCCGTTCGAGCAGCCGGCAGACCAGATCCGAACCCGCCCGCCCCGCTTGGCGGCGTCGAGCAGCGGCGGCAGGACCTGGGCCTTCAGGAACTCGAAATGGTGCTTCTCGCGGAAGAAATGCGTGACGTTGGTGGTCAGGGCCGCCAGCATGGTCATCCGCTCGCTGGCACCCTCCGTGCCGGCGATGTAGCCGCAATATTCCTTGAAGCTGCCGAGGCCGAGCGCCCGCAGCCGCTTGGCCAGGCGCGAATAGACGAGATCACGCTTTGCCGGCACGAGCAGGATGCCGGAATCGTCGTGCAGGATCTTGGCGATGGTCGCAAAATCGCTTTCCGACAGGATGTACTCGTTCGAGCCGCCGCGGTGGCTGGCTTCGGCTCGCTCTGCTTCTGGTCTGGCCATCGGGGCGCCCTTGCGCGAAGTTCAGGCGTCGCCGGGTCGAACCGGACGACGCACCTTGAAGAAGTCAGTGTCAGGCGGCGAGTTCGGTCTGTGGCAGAACCGAGTCGACCGCGATCATCGAGATCATCCGCCCCTCGAAGGCCATAACCCCGCGCACGAAGCTGCGGGCGATCTCGGAGGCGACGTCCGGCGTCGCCTGCAAAAGATCGTCGGTGACGGTCAGGATGTCCGACACCGCGTCGACGAGGAGGCCAACCAGCTGACGGTCGATCCGCACCACGATAACCACCGAACGGGCGGTCGGCACCGTCGGGCCGAAGCCGAGGCGGGCGGCGAGGTCGACGATCGGCAGCACCGTGCCGCGCAGGTTGATAACGCCGACCACGAAATTCGGGGCGTGCGGCAGCGGGGTCGCCGCCGCGAAGCCGCGGATTTCGCGCACCGTGATGATGTCGACGCAGAATTCCTGCTCGCCGATCCGGAAGGCGATGAGCTCGCGCATGCCGGCATTTTCGCTATGACTGTTCATGGTCACTCCGCTGCCTGAAGGTTGTTTGAAAAGAAGCTCGCCTCGAAGCGCGAGGTGGCAGTGACGGCGTCGACGTCGAGGATGAGGGCCACCCGCCCGTCGCCCATGATCGTGGCGGCTGCGACGCCCGGCACATGGCCGTAATTGGCCTCGAGGCTCTTGATCACGACTTGGCGCTGGCCTTGGATGCCATCGAGCAGGAGCGCCGATCGGCTGCCGTTCTCGGCTTCGACGAGGATCGCGACACCGGTCATCGCGTCGGTTGCGCCGTCGCGGTAGCCGAGCTGCTGGGCGACGTCGATCAGCGGCAGGAAGCTGTCACGCACCGAGATCAGCCGCTGGTCGCTGCCAAAGCCGCGCACGTCGCTCGCCTTCGGCTTCAGCGTCTCGATGATGGCGGTGAGCGGCACCACCAGGGTCTGGGTGCCCGCGGAGACGATCATGCCGTCGAGCACGGCCAGCGTCAGCGGCAGGCTCATCGAGAAGATCGAGCCCTCGCCGGGCTTGGAGGCGATGGAAACACGGCCGCCGAGGGCCTGGATCGAGCGCTTGACCACGTCCATGCCGACGCCGCGGCCCGACAGCTCGGACACTTCCTCCTTGGTGGAGAAGCCCGGCAGGAAGATCAGGTTGTCCGTCTCCTCGTCGGTCAGCGCCGCGTCCGGCGGGATCAGGCCCTTCTTGATGGCGATGTCGCGGACAACCGGACGGTTGATGCCGGCGCCGTCATCGGAGATCTCGATGACGATGCGGCCCGAGCGGTGCATGGCGGCGACGCGGACCGTGCCTTCCTCCGGCTTGCCGGCGGCCAGGCGCTTGGCCGGCAGTTCGAGGCCGTGGTCGATGGCGTTGCGGATCATGTGCGTCAAGGGATCCGACAGACGCTCGATGACCGTCTTGTCGACCTCGGTGCCTTCGCCTTCGGTCACCAGCTTGACCATCTTCTTGGTCGCGTCGGCGACCTCGCGCACGAGGCGCGGCAGGCGCTGGAACACCGATTTCACCGGCTGGGCGCGGATCGCCATGACGCTGTCCTGGATCTCGCGGGTCAGCTGCTCCAGTTCGTCGAGGCCGACGGCGACATCGGTGGCGCGGGCAAGCCCGGCCAGCGTCACCCGCTGCGAGAGCATGACCTGGTGGATCACCAGCTCGCCGACGAGGTCGATCAGCCGGTCGACGCGCTCGAGATCGACGCGGATGGTGGCGCCCGGCTGGGCACCGCCGCCCTCGCCGGATGCAGCCGCGGGCGCCGCCGCCGCGGCGGGCTTGGCTGCCTTCTGGGCGGCCGGTTCCTCGGCCTTCACTACGGCAGGCTTTGCGGCAGCGGGCTTGGCCGCCGCCGGGGCCGGCGGGGCTTCCGGATCCTCGGCACCGCCGCCGGCCATGAGGCGGGCGAGAAGCGCCGCGGTCTCGGCGTCGACCGCCTCGTTGCCGCCATCGTCATCCGGGCCTTCCGGGTTCTCGGTGATCAGCGCCTCGATGTTGAGGGCGCAATCGAACTCGGCGAACTCGAAGATTTCGCGGACCGCGTCCTCGCCGACATCCGTGTTCAGCGTGACCGTCCAGGACAGAAAGGCGCTTTCCGGATCGAGGTCGCTGAGGAGCGGGGTTTCCGACGTGTCGCACTCGATGTCGATCGCGCCGAGCGCGGCGAGCTCGCGGATCAGCCGGGCGCTCTCGTTCGCCTTCGCGTACATGTCGGGTGTCGGCTTGAACGTGATGCGGAAGCCGGCCAGCGTGCCGCCCATCAGATCGTCGAAGTCGATCGCCACGGGGACGAAATCGAACCCGTCCATGCCGTCCCCGTCGCCATCGGGGAAGAGCGCGCTCTCGTCTTCTTCCACCGGCTCGGGCACGGCGGCCATACGGGCGCTGGCGGCGCCGGGCACCAGGTCTTTCAGTTCAGCGACAAGAACCTTAGTGCGCGCCGCATCGACCGAACCGCCATCGCGGGCGACGGTGATGAGGTCGGCGAGCACGTCGGCGGCGCGCAGCATGATCTTGACGACGTCGTTCGTCGCCTCCAGCCGGTCCGAGCGAACCTCGTCCAGCGTCGTTTCGAAGATGTGGGCGAAGTGGACGAGATCGTTCAGGTTGAACGCACCCGCCCCGCCCTTGACCGAGTGAACGGCGCGGAAAACCGCGTTGACGGTGTCGGAATCGGCCTCACCGTTCTCCATGGCCAACAGGCCGATTTCCAGTTCACCCAGCTGCTCGACGCATTCCTCAAAGAATGTCGCCCGGATTTCCGCCATCGCGTCCATCGCTCAGTCCTCTTTAGCCAGCTCTCTTGGCCGCGCCGGTCGGCGGGTCGGCCATTCCCGCCGCACGGACGGGATGGTTACGGATGCGGTTTCAAACCTGTCTCGCCGTAGCGAGCGTCAGGCCGCGACGCGCCGAATGGCGTCGACAAGCTTGACGGGGTCGAAGGGCTTGACGATCCAGCCGGTGGCGCCGGCCTTGCGGGCACGGGCCTTCTTCTCGACGTCGCTTTCGGTCGACAGGACAAGGATCGGGATCACCCGGCGGGCCTGCTCGCTGCGCACTTCCTCGATGAACGTCAGTCCGTCCATGCGGGGCATGTTGACGTCGGTGATGATCACGTCCGGGCGGTCCATGCCGTCGAGCACCTCGAGGCCGTGCACGCCGTCCTCGGCCTGCACCACGTTGAAGCCGCTGTCCTCGAGCGCCCGGCGCAGCATCTCGCGCATGGTACGGGAATCATCGACCGTCAGAATGGTCATTTTCATTGTGAAATCTCCTTGTCGAGCAAGCTGTCGAGGCTCAGGCCGAGCAGCCGGAGGCCGCCCTCGAAACCGGGTGAGGCGTTGGTGATGTGAAGCGGAACCGTGTCCGCCTTCCAGGTGACGACGGCCGAAAGAAGCACCTGCAGGCACTGCCCGCCGAGGCTTTCGACTTTGGAGGCATCGATCTCGAGCGCTTCCCCGCGCAGCCCGAGCAATTGCTCATGCAGCGGTGCAGCGGCGGTCAGATCGAGGCGCGCGGGCAGTTCGACGGCCGCGCCCTTTGACGTGTCGCTCGCCATCAGAAGCCTCCAAGGGCGCTGGCTGGCCGAATGGGGGTGGTGTTCAGGCGCATGAAAAGACCTTTCTTGAGGACTGCGCTTCGAGTGTCTTGGGCGGCGGTAGGATCCCGGGCCGTCATTTCCGGGCCCCGAAAGCCTGGGAGACCCGTCTGTTCAGCTGGTGCACCGGCGACCCCTGGCGGGTATGGGCAGCGTCTCCGAGGCTGAAGCCTTCAAGCAGAACCGTCAGGGAGCGGGCCTCCCCGGCCAGTTCGTTGCTGGCCGCGGTCGACTCCTCGACCATTGCGGCATTCTGCTGCGTGCCCTTGTCGATCGTGCCGACGGCAAGGCTGATCTCCTGCAGGCCAGCTGACTGGCTGCGGGCAGATTCCACGATCGAGGACACATGGCTGTCGACCTCGGCCACCCGCCGGCCGATCGACTCCAGCGCCTCGCCAGTCTGGCTGACGAGCCGGACGCCGGCCTCGACCTGGTGGCCGGAGGTCGAGATCAATTCCTTGATCTCCTTGGCTGCCGTCGCCGAACGCTGGGCAAGGCCCCGCACCTCCTGCGCCACCACGGCAAACCCCCTGCCTGCTTCACCCGCCCGTTTGCCTCGACGCCGGCGTTGAGCGCCAGGAGATTGGTCTGGAACGAGATCTCGTCGATGACGCCGATGATCTTGCCGATCTCGTCAGACGATGACTCGATGAGGCTCATCGCCGCGATCGCCTCGCCGACGATCAGGCCCGAGCGCTCCGCATCGGCCCGGGTCTTGGCCACGAGACCGCCGGCCTCGTCAGCCCGGTTGCTCGAGAGCTTCAACGTGCCGGCCATCTGGGTCAAAGCCGCCGAGGTTTCCTCGACCGCCGCAGCCTGCTGTTCGGTACGGCGGGCGAGGTCGTCTGCGGCCGAACGGAGCTGGTCGGCACTCGAATGGATCGCCGTGGCGTTCTCGCTGACCGACCGCAGCGCAGCGTTCAGCTTCTCGACGGACTGGTTGAAATTGATCCGCAGCGATTCCAGCGAGGGGATGAATGCCGTATCGAGGCGCTGGTTGAGGTCGCCCTCAGCCAGTCGTCCGAGGGCCACACCGACCGTGTCGACCGCCTTCATCCGGTCCGTCAGATCGGTGGCGAACTTGACCACCTTCGTCACGGCGCCGTTGTCGTCGAGGATCGGGTTGTAGGACGCCTGGATCCAGACCTCGCGACCGCCCTTGCCGAAGCGCTTGAAGTCCGAGGCCTGATACTCGCCATTGCGCAAGGCGGTCCAGAAGGCCGCGTATTCCGGGCTACGCGCATAGGACGGGTCGACGAACATGCTGTGATGCCGCCCGACGATTTCTTCGGCACGATAGCCGAGGGCGGCGAGAAAGTTGCCGTTTGCTCCCAAAATGTCGCCGCTCGGGGTGAACTCGATGACGGCCTGGGACCGGCCGAGGGCCGCTAGCTTGCCGGCTTCGTCGACGGCGATGCGCTTGGCGGCGGTGACGTCGGCGGCGAACTTCACCACCTTGTAGACCTTGCCGCGGGCATTGGTGACGGCATTGTAGGAAGCCTCGATCCAGACCGCCTCGCCGCTCTTCGACAACCGCTTGAATTGTCCCGAGACGAACTCGCCCGCCGCCAGCCGCTTCCAGAATTCCTGGTATTTCGCCGAGCTGCCATAGGCCCGATCAACAAACATCGAATGATGCTTACCGGTAATGTCAGCGAGTTCGTAACCAAGGACGTGGCAGAAGTTCTTGTTGGCCGTGAGGATCTTGCCGGTGGGATCGAACTCGATGATCGCGAAGGATTTACCCATGGCGTTCAACACGTCGGCAGCACTGGACTGGAAGAATGAAACCATCTGGGACTCCTACGCCAACTGCGCCGTCCTTTAGCCTGCTAACGATATGCGCTAATCACTAAGACGCTTCTAATTTCTTAGGTGACTAAAATGTTTCGTGGGGTAAGGTCTTCGGTAGTCGTCTGCCGTTGCCTCGACGCGGGCCTTGGCGATGTCGCGACATCGCCCGCTAAACACCGCAGTTTCGGTGATGCCATGCGGCTCTCAGACGTCTTCGGTACTCGATAACCCGACGCGGCGGCGCTGACTGAAGGCTTGAATTGGTGTTTTAGCCGGAAGAGCGCATAAGCACGGTTTACCAAGCAAATCAGGGAAAACACATGGCCGGCAGGGCAGCATACGAAGACCGCGTCTATACCGTCGTCGAAACCGTCGAACTGGATGGCGGCATCACGCTGACCGCAGGGCAGTATCCCGGACGGCTGCAATGGACTGAATTCGCCCAGCCGGGCGGCGAGCCGCGGATCGTCAGCAAGCGCTTCGTCCTGCCGCTCTCCGGAGAACAGGTTCTCGCGCTCGGCGGCAAACTTGGCCGAACGCAGAAGCTGCGCGAACTCGATGTGACCAAGCTGATCGCGAGCGGCTCGATTACCGTCTGATCCAGCGCGTCCTTGGCGACCCTCGGCTGCAGCCGGGTTGTCGAAGGTCGTAGGTCGGGTGTGCCGAACGCGTCACCCGACGGCGGCGACGGGACGAGCAAGTTGAACCTGTGAGACCGACCCCGGGTCGGAGGGTCGTGGCGTCCGCATTGTCCCCGCCGTCTCGCCCGACCCGCCCTAGAGGCATTTTTAATTTTAGCCGGCTATCTTTGCGGAAGGTCGAACTTGCTTGGCGCGTCCCGACGCGCAGCATCACGCCCGATGACTTCACCCTCTTTCGAGGAGCGAATGGCATGATGTTCACCTCCCTGGCGCGGCGCGTTTCCGTTGCCTCGCTCATCGGCGGAGTTGGCGCCGTCATGGTCGTCGGCCTCGCCATCGTCGTCGGTGTCGCGCTCTATGGCATCAAGACGGTGGGCATCGGCGGTCAGCACTACCGGATGGTGATTGCCGGCAAGGACCTCGTGGCTGACATTCTGCCGCCGCCCGAATACCTGGTCGAGGCCTATCTGCAGATCACTCTCCTGCGGAACGGCAACGGGGACCGCGCGGCCGAGATCGCGCGCCTTGGAAGGCTGCGCAGGGATTTCGACGACCGGCGGGCCTACTGGCAGGCTTCCGACATTCCAGAAGCCCTCAAGACCTCCCTGACCCAGGTGTCCGGGAGTGAAGGCGACAAATTCTGGCATGAGACCGAGACGGTATATCTGCCGGCTTTGAGCCGCGGCGACACGGCGTCGGTGGCGACCTCCTACCAGACCCTCGGCGAAATCTACGACCGGCACCGTGCCGTCATCGATGCCATCGTCACCGACGCCAACGTCTGGGCGTCCGGTGTCGAAGCGGCGGCGACGGCCCAGACGCCGGTGTTGACCTGGCTCGTCGCCACGACGGCGGCCATCCTCCTCGTCATCGTCGCCGGGGTCTTCCTGCTGATCCGTCGCACCATCGTGCAGCCCGTCAGCGACGTGGCGGCCTCGCTGTCGCGCCGGGCGGTCTCCTCGCTGCAGGGCGAGATCGCGACCCGGACGCAGTCCAGCCTGGAAGCCAACCTGACCGCGCTCCGGGAAAAGCTGTACGCGCACGGCAAGCCGCACCAGATCGGCGACCAGCTCTACTTCGGCGAATACCTCGTCAACGGGGCCAACGACATCGTCGACGACGTCCAGCGGCTGCATGGCGGCAAGGCGACGGTCTTCCACCGGACGACGCGCGTGGCGACGAATGTCCAGCAGGACGACGGCACGCGGGCCCTCGGCACGACCCTCGCGGCAGGACCAGCGCTAACCGCGATCTTTGAACAGTCGAAAATGTACCGCGGCGACAGCGATATTCTCGGCACGACCTATATCGCGCTTTACGAGCCCATCATCAGCGGAACCGAGGTGATCGGCATTCTCTTCGTCGGCGTTCCCAAGGAGACGCCGGCCGACAGGCTGTCCGAATTGGGCGGTGCGGCAGTGCGCAACGAGATCCTGCAGATGCAGACCGCCCTCGCCGTGCTGGAGAAGGCCATGGCGGCGAAGGACATCTCGGAGAACCAGGCGATGGACCAGCGCTACGGCGCGACCGACAGGGCCCGGCAAGCGACGGCAACCGCCCAGAGCCATGCCGCCGACCAGCGCCTTGTCGTGCTGGCCCTCTCGACCGCGCTGAAGCGCCTCGCCGAGACCGATCTCACCCATAGCATCGACACCGAGTTCCCGGCCGAGTACCGCGACCTGCAGCTGAACTTTTCCGCCGCATCGACGATCCTGCGCGACACCTTGCGCACGATCAGCGACAAGACCTCGACCATCTCGGCGGTCACGGGGCAGATTGCCGAGGCGAACGACGACCTCTCCCGGCGCACGGAGCAGCAGGCGGCCAGCCTCGAGGAGACCGCCGCCGCCCTCGACCAGATCACCGCCAATGTCCGGCGCACGGCGGGCGGCGCGACCAAGGCCAGCGAGATCGTCGCCGCCACGAAGGTCGACGCCGAGCGCTCGGGCGAAGTCGCGCGGCAGGCGGTTGGCGCGATGAGCGGCATTCTCGAATCGTCGAAGAAGATCGGCAACATCATCGGCGCGATCGACGAGATCGCCTTCCAGACCAATCTCCTGGCCCTCAATGCCGGCGTCGAGGCGGCGCGGGCGGGCGAAGCCGGGCGCGGCTTTGCCATCGTTGCGCAAGAGGTCCGCGGCCTTGCCCAGCGGTCGGCGCAAGCCGCCAAGGAGATCGAGACGCTGATCGCGGCATCGAGCCTGCATGTCGACGAAGGGGTACGGCTCGTCGGCGAGACCGGCACGCTCCTGGAGCAGATCGTCGGCCGGATCAGCGAGATCAGCGGGACGATCGCAACCATCGCGGTGGCCACCAACGAACAGGCGACGGGCCTCGGCGAGGTCAACATCGCCGTCGGCCAGTTGGATCAGTTCACCCAGCAGAACGCGGCCATGGCGGAAGAATCGACCGCGGCGGGACAGGGACTGGCAAAACAGGTGGCGGAACTGACGGCGCTGATCGCCCGGTTTAGAATCGAGGCGCCCTCGTCATCCGCCGCGCGTGCGCTAGGCACCGCCACGTCAGCCGGTCGCCGCTCGGCCGCCTCCCGGACACCGCGACTCGTCGCCTAGTCCGCAGCGGTCGAATATCACCATTTGGCACGGCTTTCACGATCACAGCGAAAACGGATACAAAATGCAGAAGCTATTTAGATGGGGGAGCCTGGTACGCCCAAGGGGAATCGAACCCCTGTTTACGCCGTGAGAGGGCGTCGTCCTAACCGCTAGACGATGGGCGCGTGACCAGTGACGCGGATATAGCCAGAGGCTTTCGGGATGGCAACCCCCTTTTTGCCGACCGGCGGATGGGATGTGGAAAAACCCTGAAACAGCGGCGGTCAGGGCGCAGAGATGCGGTAGCGGGCGGTGATGATGCCCGTGGCGAGATCGACCCGGACGAGGTCGTCCGCACCACCCGAAAGCCGCAGCAGCGCCTCGCCGCCATCCAGCGCCATGCTCTCGATTCGGCTGCCGGCGGGCAGCTGCAGGGCGATCTCGGCCGTACTGGGAACGGCGCGCGTCTGGTTGATCTTGTAGACAACGGCGCCGAGCACCGCCATAACGCCGATCAGCATGGTCGCCACGGCGACCGCCAGCAGCCGCACCATTTTTCGGCGCAGGCGCTCGGTGGCGGGATCGAGCGGGGCCTCGTCGTCGGGCAGGTCGGTCATATCAGTCGCTTTCTTTCCGTCGCCCCTAATGACCCTTCCGCGCGCGGCCGAAGCGGGCGCGGGCCATCGGGGCCGCCGAACTGTCCCGCCATGTCGGAGGATTTCATCGTTACCGGTCCTACAATCCCCGAAGATGCAGAAGCAAGCAGCTTCACCGTCGATGCCGCCTCGAGCGGGCTGAGGCTCGACCAGTTTCTCAGCGCACAGTTTCCGGGCGTGCTTTCGCGCAGCCGTATCCAGGCGCTGATCGAGGCCGGCGATGTGACGGTGGGCGGAGCCCCGGCGCGCGTCACCAAGCGCAAGGTGGCGGAGGGAGACGTCGTCGAGATGCTGGTGCCGGAAGCGGTCGATGCCGACCCGCTGCCGGAGAACATCCCGCTGTCGATCCTCTACGAGGACAAAAGCTTCGTCGTCGTCGACAAGCCGTCGGGGCTGGTCGTGCATCCCGGCCCCGGCAACTGGACGGGCACGCTGGTCAACGCCCTCCTCCACCATTGCGGCGACAGCCTCTCGGGCATTGGCGGGGTGAAACGGCCCGGCATCGTCCACCGGCTGGACAAGGACACGACCGGCGTCATGGTGGTCGCCAAGACCGACATCGCGCACCGCTCGCTCGCAGAGCAGTTCGCCGCGCACGGCCGCGACGGGCGAATGCGGCGGGCCTACCGGGCGCTGGTCTGGGGCGCGCCGCTTCGCCGCAGTGGTTCGATCGAGGCCGCGCTCGGCCGGTCGAACACCGATCGCACCAAGCGCACCGTCGTCGCCGCCGATCGGCCGGACGCCCGCGAGGCGATCACCCATTTCGACGTCATCGCCCGCTCGTCGCCCGGCGAGGATACGCTGGCCTCGCTGGTCGAATGTCGGCTGGAGACCGGCCGAACGCACCAGATCCGCGTGCACATGGCCCATATCGGCCACCCGCTGATCGGCGACGAGACCTATGGGGGAGGGTTCATGACCAAGGTGAACAAGCTGGAGCCATCGGAGCGTACCGTCGTCGAGGCTTTCGGGCGCCAAGCCCTGCATGCCTTCCAGCTGGGCTTCGAACATCCGGTCACCGGGGAACCGATGCTGTTCGAAAGCGATATCCCTCTGGACATGCGCAATCTCGCCTCGGCCCTTGGAATGACGGTTTAATCCCGATGCCCTGCCAAGGCGTCTTCGGCCTTTGAACAAGCAAATGCGCACGATCATGTGAAAGGGACTGGCGGTTTTATACCGACCGGTCTATTTAAGAAGACACGCCGTATTTCAGGCGCGAACTTTTGCGATGTCATGAGGACATCGAGTTGGCCGGGATCGGCGGTGACGCGGTCCAGGGCACGGTCGGCCTCAGAAGAGGCGGCCGGTCACGTCAAGGAGGGTGCAGTTTCATGGCCCAGTCCAATCTGCCGAGCATAGCCTCGGGCGAAGGCGGTCTCAGCCGCTACCTCGAAGAAATCCGCAAGTTCCCCATGCTGGAACCGCAGGAAGAGTACATGCTCGCCAAGCGCTATGCCGAGCATGACGACCGCAAGGCCGCCCACCGCCTCGTGACCAGCCATCTGCGATTGGTGGCGAAAATCGCCATGGGCTATCGCGGCTACGGCCTGCCGATCGGCGAAGTCGTCTCGGAAGGCAATGTCGGCCTGATGCAGGCGGTCAAGCGCTTTGACGCCGAGCGCGGCTTCCGCCTCGCGACCTATGCGATGTGGTGGATCAAGGCCTCGATCCAGGAATACATCCTGCGCTCGTGGAGCCTTGTGAAGATGGGAACGACCGCCAACCAGAAGCGGCTGTTCTTCAACCTGCGCAAGATGAAGTCGAAGATCCAGGCGTTGGAGGAAGGCGACCTGAAGCCCGATCAGGTGGCGCACATCGCGACGCAGCTCGGCGTCAGCGAGGAGGAGGTCATCTCGATGAACCGCCGCCTCTCCGGCGACGCCTCGCTGAACGCGCCGATCCGCGCGACCGAGGGCGAGTCCGGCGAGTGGCAGGATTGGCTGGTCGACCAGTCCGAGAGCCAGGAAGCGATGCTCGTCGAGCAGGACGAACTCGACCAGCGGCGCAGCATGCTGCACCGCGCAATGGACGTCCTCAACGACCGCGAGCGCCGCATTTTCGAAGCGCGGCGGCTGTCGGAGGATCCGCTGACGCTCGAGGCCCTGTCGGACGAGTTCGACATCAGCCGCGAGCGCGTGCGCCAGATCGAAGTGCGCGCCTTCGAGAAGGTGCAGAAGGCGGTGAAGGACACCGCCGAAGCCGCTCAGCGGCAACTGCGGGTCCTCGAGCCGGCCTGATCAACGGCCATCCGACGACAGATACAAAAAAGGCCCCGATCTTCGGGGCCTTTTCTTTTGGCGGGACTTTTCGACCCGGATCACAGCGCAAAACGCCGGCGCGAGGCTTAGGTCTTGGCGGCCCAGGCGTCCATCGCCTGCTTGAACACGCGGTCGCCCGGAATGCCCTTCTCGATCGAAATCAGCGCCCGGCGTCCGCTGGAATAGGCCAGCGGAATGTCGATCCACTGTTCCTTGCCGAGCAGACCGAGATTGGTCTGCGTCGCCTGTGCCAGATTGTTCAGCGCGACGATGAAGAAGCCGTCCGAGATCTTGCCGGCGACGCCGATCAGCGGCTCGCCGCGGGCTTCCTCCGTCGGCTTCAGGGCGAGGCGCTGCACATTGGCGATCTGGCCCCCGGCAAAGTTCGCGGGCACGTCGAACATCATCTCGATGACGTGGCTCGCCGGCAGCGTGTCGTCGGTGTTGCGGCGGATGGTCATGGTCAGCCGGAGGTTCTCCTCCGGCACGTCGGCAACGGCCCGGATCGCCGGCTCCGGCGGGGCCCCGTCGCTCGGTGCCTCCTCGACGACGCTCCAGACGACGTTGCCGCCGCGCTGCGAGCCTTGCTCGGTCTCGGTCCGCTCCTCGTAGAAGACAGCCTTCTGCGCGACCGCGGGCACCGCGGCGTCGCCGGGCGTCAGCGCAGCCGAACTGGTGGCGGGCGCAGGCGTCACCTCGGCAGCGGCCGGCGGCACGTCCGCTTCGGCTTCGGGATCAGTTCCTTCCGAATCGGCCCCTTCCGGTGCGGCGTCCTCCGGCGCTGTCGCTTCGGGCGCTGTCGAGACTGGCGGCACCAGCGGCACCGGCGTCACGTCCGGCGAAGCCGCGGCGATGTTGGTGCCCTCCCCGAAGTCCGCGCCTGTGCCGGCACCGGGGCCTTCGTCGACCTCGGTCCCGTCCGGCAGCAGCCGCTGCGTGAAACGGCGCTTGGGTGCGGCGGTGCCGGTGCTAGTGCCGGTAGCGGACGGCGGCACGAGGGCTGCGACTTCGCCGCCATCGACGGTCGCCGGCGTCGAGGCGGAGGTGCCGGCAGACGGCGTCGCCGTGGCGGTCGCCGTCGTGGCGGCCGTGTTCGGCCCCACCAGCATCGCCTCGAGCTGGTCCTTGTAGACGTAGGCAAGCGCTGCCGCGCCGCCGAGTCCGATGACCACGGCGATGCCGGCCAGCGCCGGGGAGCGGCTGCGGGTCTTCTGATTGGGACGCCGGCCATTGGCATAGCGCGGGGCGGCGACGTCGGCGACGGGAATGGCGGAGGTGTCTAGCCCCGAAGCGCCGGTCGGCCGGGCGCCCGGCGACGGCATCATGCCCTCGGCGCTCGGCTCCCGCCGCTCGGTCGGGCGGTTTGTGCGGACCTCGGTCCGCGGGGCGTCAAGGCCACCACGGCCGGCATCGGGGACGCGCGGCGCGTCAGGCTCGCCGCGCACCGGGTCGCGCCGCGGGTCGGCGCGCATGGCAAGCTCGCTGCCGCTGCTGGTCGCCGTCGGCCAGGCCGGCTTCTGGACGCCTGCAGACGGGCGAGGGCCACGATCGACATGCGGCAGCGGGGCGGACGGCGCAGACGGTGTAGTGACGGGCGCCCTCGGCGGCGGCGGAGGCGTCGCCGCCCGCGGCTCGATCACAGGGGCTGGCGGCTTCGGAGCCACCGGCGCCGGCGCAGGAACCGGCGCTTCTTCCTGGCCGAGATAATGATCTTCGGTGCGGTCGATCGCGTCGGCCAAGGCCGAGCGGCGGGCCTCGATCAGCTCCTCCGCGAGCGGAGGATTGGCGGCAGCGATCTGCCGCTCGATCGCAGCGCGGGCCTTGTCATAGACCTTGGCCCGCAGTTCGGGCGATGCATTCGGCAGGCCATCGATCGTCTTGCGCAGAACCGCGCTCAAATCCGCCATGGATCGCAGCCCCTTACTGATCGTCTAGGTATTTGTTGCAGATGCATATTTCGACGTCGACCCTACTGCATATCACCAGCGACCGAAAGCGCGGCTGCCGCTGCCGGTGCGGCTTGCCGGTCAGTACATCATCGCTGCAAAAACCGGAATCGATTTTCGACAAGTTCTCTGCAGCATCAATGTGTTCGATCACAGGCAGCTTGCGTCAGGCCGACCCGAAGCAGCCTTAATCCTGGAAGGGATCACGGACGAGAATGGTGTCGTCCCGCTCCGGCGAGGTCGACAGCAACGTCACCGGACAGCCGACCAGTTCCTCGATCTGGCGGACGTACTTCACCGCCTGCGCCGGCAGGTCGCTCCAGCGGCGCGCGCCGGCGGTGGTTTCCTTCCAGCCTTCCAGCGTCTCGTAGATCGGCTCCAGCCGCTCGGTCGCGCCGAGCGTCGCAGGCAGGTAGTCGATCTCCTTGCCGTCGAGGCGGTAGCCAACGCAGATCTTCAGCTCGTCGAGACCGTCGAGCACGTCGAGCTTGGTCAGCGCCATGCCGGTCATGCCGTTGATCGCGACGGCTTGGCGGACCAGCACCGCATCGAACCAGCCGCAACGACGCTTGCGACCGGTGACGGTGCCGTACTCGTGTCCCTTCTCGCCGAGGAAATCGCCGATCTCGTTCAGCTGCTCCGTCGGGAACGGGCCTTCGCCGACACGGGTCGTGTAGGCCTTGGTGATGCCGAGCACGAAGCCGAGGCTGCCGGGGCCCATGCCGGAACCGGCCGAAGCCTGACCCGCGACGGTGTTGGACGACGTCACGAAGGGATAGGTGCCGTGGTCGATGTCGAGCATGGTGCCTTGCGCGCCCTCGAAGAGGATGCGGTCGCCAGCGCGGCGGCGGGTATCGAGAAGCTTCCAGACGTGGTCGATATAGGGCACGATCTCGTGGGCAACGCTGGTCAACTCGTCGAGAATCGTCTGCGCCGACACTTCCTCGACGCCGAGGCCGCGGCGCAGCGGGTTGTGATGGGCGAGCAGGCGCTCGACGCGCTCGGGCAGGATCTCGGAATCGGCGAGGTCCATGACGCGGATGGCGCGGCGGCCGACCTTGTCCTCGTAGGCCGGACCGATGCCGCGACGGGTGGTGCCGATCTTGGTGCCGGTGTTGGCGTTCTCGCGGATCGCATCGAGCTCGCGGTGAATCGACAGGATCAGCGAGGCATTGTCGGAAATGCGCAGCGATTCGGGGGTGATCTTCACGCCCTGAGCGCCGAGCCGGGTCTTCTCAGCGACGAAGGCATGCGGATCGAAAACCACGCCATTGCCGATCACCGACAGCTTGCCCGAGCGCACGACGCCGGAAGGCAGCAGCGAGAGCTTGTAGGAGACCCCGTCGACCACCAGCGTGTGGCCGGCATTGTGGCCGCCCTGGAAGCGGACGACGACATCGGCACGCTCGGAGAGCCAGTCGACGATCTTGCCCTTCCCCTCGTCGCCCCACTGCGATCCGACGACGACGACATTGGCCATGCAACTCTCCTCCGGGCAGGTCGCCCTCTCCTGCATCGCACCCCGGCCTCAGGCCATGGAAAACGACGCCGCCCGATGTTCGGCCGGATGAGGGCTCAGAACGGGGCTTCGCAAAACGGCCGGACTATAGTCAGGGAGCGCCGGGGAAGCGAGGGCACAGCGAGCGTTTTCCGCCCGCATCCCCCGCGATCTCGCCAGCTGAAGCGGGAGGGACAGGACGCCCCTCCCCCAACGTTATTCAGCTTGATCAGATGTCGAAGGACAAGAGCTTCGCCTGGCCGATCTTCTTCAGCCCGCGGATTTCATCCATCACACCTTCCGACAAGGGCTCGTCGAGATAGAGGATGGCGATGGCGTCACCGCCCTTCTCGTTGCGGCCGAGATGGAAGTTGGCGATGTTGATGTCGTTGCGGCCACAGAGCGAGCCGAGCTCGCCGATGATGCCGGGCTCGTCCTTGTTGGTGGTGTAGAGCATGTGGCGGCCGACCTCGGCCTCCATGTTGATGTCCTTGATCTGGATGAAGCGCGGCTTGCCGTCCGAGAACGAGGTGCCGGCGACCGAGCGCGAGAACTTCTCGGTCGTCACCGTCAGCTTGATGTAGCCGTCGAAGACGCCCGACTTGTCGCGCCGGACCTCGGAGACGAGGATGCCGCGCTCCTTGGCCATCAGCGGCGCCGAGACCATGTTGACCGACTGCATCAGCGGCTTCAGCAGGCCAGCCAGCGCCGCGCTGGTCAGAGCGCGGGTGTTCATCGTGCCGGGCGCGCCGTCATAGACGATCTCGACCGACTTGATCGGGTCCTCGGTGACCTGGCCGACGAAGGAGCCGAGGATTTCCGCGAGCTTGACGAAGGGCGTCAGGAGCGGAGCCTCCTCGGCGGAGATCGAGGGCATGTTGAGGGCGTTCTGCACGGCGCCGGAAATGAGGTAGTCCGACATCTGCTCGGCGACCTGCAGCGCAACGTTCTCCTGGGCCTCCTCGGTCGAGGCGCCGAGATGCGGCGTGCAGACGACGTTCGGCAGGTTGAACAGCGGCGAGTCGGTCGCCGGCTCGGTCTCGAATACGTCAACGCCGGCGCCCGCCACCTTGCCCGACTTGATGGCGTCGGCGAGGTCCTGCTCCACGACGAGGCCGCCGCGGGCGCAATTGATGATGCGAACGCCGTCCTTCATCTTGGCGATCGCCGCGGCATCGATGATGCCGCGCGTCTTGTCGGTCATCGGCGTGTGCAAGGTGATGAAGTCGGCGCGCTGGAACAGCGTCTCCAGCTCGACCTTCTCGATACCGAGCTGTGCGGCGCGCTCGGAGGAGAGGAAGGGGTCGAAGGCGATGACCTTCATCTTCAGGCCGACGCCGCGTGCCGCAACGATGGCGCCGATGTTGCCGCAGCCGATGATGCCGAGCACCTTGCCGGTGATCTCGACGCCCATGAAGCGGTTCTTCTCCCACTTGCCGGCCTGGGTGGAGATGTCGGCGGCGGGCAGCTGGCGGGCGACGGCGAACATCAGCGCGATCGCATGCTCGGCGGTGGTGATCGAATTGCCGAAAGGCGTGTTCATCACGATGATGCCCTTCCGCGAGGCAGCGGGGATGTCGACATTGTCGACGCCGATGCCGGCGCGGCCGATCACTTTCAGCTTGGTCGCGGCGGCGATGAGCTTCTCCGTCACCTTGGTGGCGGAGCGGATGGCGAGGCCGTCATACTGGTCGATGACGGAAAGGAGCTTGTCCTTGTCCTTGCCAAGGTCCGGGATGTAGTCGACCTCGACGCCGCGGTCCTTGAAGATCTGGACGGCGGTGGGGGAGAGCTGGTCGGAAACGAGAACGCGGGGGGCCATTGATCTATCCTACCGGTTTGCTGGGCGGTGCCAGCGCTGAAGAGTAAGCACCCGGGGGGTGCTGTTATGAATCGTGGGACAGCAGGCCGCGGACAGCCTTGCCGAGTTCGTTGAGAGTCAGCCGCCGAGCGACATAGGCTTCTGTCCGGGACCGTCGACGCCGAACAGGCGGCGCACCAGATCAAGCCAGAGACCGTAGGGGCGGCCGAGAACCAGCATGAGGACCGCGAAGCCGAGCGTACCCTTGACGATCGCCTGCCCTTCCGCGCCGCCGGCCACGATGATCGCGACGTAGATCGGCACCTGGAAGATCAGCAGCGCCGCGGTATCGGCCGCGAAATGGCCTGTTCGCGATGACGGTGCTGCCTTCGCCATGATCCAGCTTCGCCAGAGGCCATATGGCCGCGCCGTCACCACCATTAGCAAGGCACCGATCGAGCGCGATACCAGTACTTCATCCCAGGCCATGCCGGCCACGAAGCGCTCGTTCAGTCCGCTGGTGACCGTGAAGAACAGCACCAGGGCCAGTGTGTCGGCGATGAAGGAACGGACGCGATTGGAAAGCCTCATGGCGATACCGCGCCTCTAGCGACCGCAGCTCTACGCCGCCTGAGCCAGTGTCGCCTTCTGCGCTTCGTAGGCATAGGCCAGCCAAGGCATCAGCGCCTCGACGTCCGACGCCTCGACCGTCGCGCCGCACCAGATGCGCAGGCCCGGAGGGGCGTCGCGGTAGGCGCCGATGTCGAGAGCGACGCCCTCCTTCTCCAGCATCGCGACGACGCCCTTGGCGAAGGCTTCCTGCGCGTCGGCGGGCAGCGCGGTGATCGCCGGATCGACGAACTGCAGGCAGACGGACGTGTTGGAGCGGATCGCCTTCGAGGTCGCGAGGAAGCCGAGCCACGGGTTCGCCTCGACGAAGCGCTCGATGACCGCAAGGTTGGCGTCGGCGCGGGCCTTGAGACCATCGAGGCCGCCGACCGTCTTCGCCCAGCCGAGTGCATCGAGATAGTCCTCGACGCAGAGCATCGAGGGAGTGTTGATCGTCTCGCCTTTGAACAGGCCCTCGATCAGCTTACCGCCTGAGGTCATGCGGAAAATCTTCGGCAGCGGCCAGGCGGGCTTGTAGGTGAGCAGCCGCTCGACGACGCGCGGGCTGAGGATCAGCATGCCGTGCGCGGCCTCTCCGCCCAGCACCTTCTGCCAGGAGAAGGTGACCACATCGAGCTTGTCGTAGGGCAGGTCCTGCGCGAAGGCTGCCGAGGTCGCGTCGCAGATCGTCAGGCCCTGGCGGTCTGCCGGAATCGCGTCGCCGTTCGGCAGGCGAACGCCGGACGTTGTGCCGTTCCAGGTGAAGACGACGTCGCGGTCGAAGTCGACGGTCGCGAAATCGACGATGTCGCCATAACCGGCTTCGAGGGTGCGCACGTCCGACAGCTTCAGCTGCTTGACCGCATCAGTCACCCAGCCAGCGCCAAAAGATTCCCAGGCGACGAGATCGGTGCCGCGGGCGCCGAGCAGCGACCACATGGCCATTTCGACCGCGCCAGTATCGGAGGCGGGAACGATGGCAATGCGATAGTCGGCGGGCACGCCGAGGATTTCGCGGGTTTCGTCGATGGCTTGTTGGAGCTTGGTCTTGCCGATCTTGGCGCGGTGCGAGCGGCCGAGCGCTGCATCTTCCAACGCCTGGAGCGACCATCCGGGGCGCTTGGCGCAAGGGCCGGACGAAAATCGGGGATTGGCCGGACGCAGGTCCGGCTTCGCGGTATTGGTCATCTCTGCTACCCTCACAGATAGATTGCATCCCGTTGGGGGGATGTGTCCCACTGATCGGGCTATGCTTCTCCAGGGCCGCCGTCAAGCGTCAGTTTTGTGAAGCCAGAGATTTCAGGGGGCGTCTCGCCTCACCTTCCCCAAAGCAAAACGGCAGGAGTTTCCCCCTGCCGTTCCCTGTCCGGTTCTGGTCCGACGCTTGGCCTAGAAGAGCGAGTAGCGAAGGCCGGCGGTGATGGTGTGACGGTCGAAGCCGTTGTCGCGGCCCTGGACGCCCGTGGCGCCGAGGCCAGCGGTGAAGTCGTCGAAGGCGAACATGTCGCCGTCATCGACATTCACGTAGCGGTAGCCGACGTCGAGCTTCAACGACTGGGTCAGGTCGTAGGAAGCGCCCGCCATCAGAGCGTAGGCGAAGCGCCAGGAGTTCTCGCCGTCCAGCGTGATGGTGTCGAAGTCCTGGCCGGCCGCATAGTTGGTCGACTTGAAGTCGTCGTAGCTGACGTTGACCGCACCGACGCCGCCGCCGACATAGGGGGTGAAACCGGCAAAGGTGCCCATGTCGACATAGGCGTTCGCCATCAGCTCCCAGGCTTTGGCTTTGCTGGTCTCGACCGAGCCGCAGAAGCCGAGCTGGCAGTTTTCGCCCTCGTTGCGGCCGTCGACGTCCGCCTGCCAGTAGTGCGCCGTCAGATCGCCGCGGAAGTAGTCGGTAAATTGGTAACCGAAACCGAGACCGACATCCGGGCCGGCGTCGAACTTCCAGCTGTCGTAATCCTGGGTGTCGTAGCCGGCGCCGCAATCGACGCCGCAAGCCACCGAGCCCGGAGGAGCGTAGGTGCGGTAGTTGCCGTCGGTCTTCGACTTGAAGTCGTAGGAGACGTCGCCGCGGAGGTACCAGCCCGAGCCGATCTCGACCGGCACGATCTCCGGCACTTCGTCATAGACCGGCTCGATCATATCGGCCGCCAGAGCGGCGTTTGCGAGGGGAATGAACCCGACAACGCCCAGCATCAGTACCTTGATAAGCGTCTTCATCGCCGTTGCTCTCTTCCTCTGACAACCTTGCACCGGGACATCCCCGAACTGACTGGCTGCAATGTGGAGGAGAAGTCTTAACTGGAGATTAACTGTGTTTGTTTACCGCGTTCGTTAGCGAAGGTTAAAGCATAGGGAGCCAAAGATGGCCCCCGCTGTTGCCGCGCCGCTACTTGGCGCGAAGCGCGCACCGGGCGACGCCGGCAAACGCGCCAGGCGCCCGGTTCGGGTCTCGTCATTCATCGATGAGGTAACGTCGCTGCGCGCGACCTAGGCGGCAACCTGACCGAGCGCGCCGACGATATCGTCAACGACACTGCGCACCAGCAAGGGATCGTCACCCTCGGCCATGACCCGGATAAGGGGCTCGGTGCCCGAGGGGCGGATGACCAGCCGGCCCGAATTGCCAAGCCGCTCGCGCCCGGCGGTGATTGCCGACTGCACCTGTGGCTTTTCGAGCGGCTCGCCGGTGGAGAAGCGGACGTTCTTCAGGATCTGCGGCACCGGCTCGAACTTGCGGCAAGCCTCCGACACCGGACGTCCGCTCTTGCGCACCACGGCCAACACCTGCAGGGCCGAGATCAGGCCGTCGCCGGTGGTGCCGTAGTCCGACAGGATGATGTGGCCGGACTGTTCGCCGCCGACATTGTAGCCGTGCTGGCGCATGTGCTCGACCACATGGCGATCGCCGACCTTGGTGCGGGCCAGGGCCATGCCATGGTCGCCGAGGAAACGCTCAAGCCCGAGATTGGACATGATGGTGGCGACGATGCCACCCGCGGCGAGCCGGCCATCCTCCTGCCAGGACTCGGCGATGACCGCCATGATCTGGTCGCCGTCGACGACCTCGCCGTTCTCGTCGGCGATGAGCACGCGGTCGGCGTCGCCATCGAGCGCGATGCCGATGTCGGCGCGCACTTCGCGCACCTTGGCGCAAAGCGCAGCCGGGCTGGTCGAGCCGCAGCCCTTGTTGATGTTGACGCCGTTCGGGTCGACGCCGAGCTTCACCACCTCGGCACCGAGCTCCCACAGCACTTCCGGCGCCACCTTGTAGGCAGCCCCATTGGCGCAATCGATGACGATCCTGAGGCCGTCGAGCGTCAGCGTCTTCGGCAGAGTGCGTTTGGCAAATTCGATGTAGCGGTCACGGCCGCCATCGTCGTAGCGCTTGGCGCGGCCGAGCCGCTCGCCGGTCGCCAGCTGCCGCGACATGTCCTCGCCGACGAGGTGCTCGATCTTCGCCTCGATCTCGTCCGACAGCTTGTAGCCGTCCGGACCGAACAGCTTGATGCCGTTGTCCTCGAAAGGGTTGTGCGAGGCGGAGATCATCACGCCGAGATCGGCCCGCATGGACCGGGTGAGCATGGCGACAGCCGGCGTCGGCATCGGGCCGAGCATGAGAACGTCCATGCCGACGGACGTGAAGCCCGCGCAGAGGGCCGGTTCGATCATGTAGCCGGAAAGCCGGGTGTCCTTGCCGATCACCACGCGGTGGCGATAGTCGCCGCGGCGGAAGGCGATACCGGCGGCCATCCCGACCTTCATCGCGATCTCGGCCGTCATCGGATAGGTATTTGCGGTACCCCGGATGCCGTCGGTACCGAAAAACTTCCTCGTCATGGCTTTTCCTTGCAAAGGGTCGAGACGTCTGCCGCCGAAGGAGAGGCTGTAAGGCGCCGAGCATGCCGCAAAAAGTAAAATAGAATGTCAGTATATCTCGCTGGCCTTATCGCCGCGAGCGCAGCCTTGTGGACCACAACAAAAAGCGGCCCGGAGGCCGCTTCAAGTTGGGCTCCAGGCCCATTCTGTATCTGCCGTTTATGTCCACCGTCAGGCGGTCGGCTGTGGCTCCAGGCCCGCCTCGGGCTTCGGCCGCGGCGACGACCCGGTCTTCGGGACCGCGGAGCCGCGCGAGGGCGGGGTATCATCGCCCATGTCGCGGGCCAGCGTCTTGCCGGCGATCAGATCGCGAACCTCATCGCCCGACAGCGTCTCGAACTCGAGCAGCCCCTTGGCGACGATGTGCAACTCGTCGAGATGCTCGTTCAGGATCTTGCGCGCTTTGTTCTCGGCCGCCTCGATGATGCCGCGCACTTCCGAGTCGATCATGCGCGAGGTGTCCTCGGACATGTTCTGCTGCTGCGAGACGGAATGGCCGAGGAAGATCTCCTCCTGGTTCTGCCGGTAGCGCAGGCGGCCGAGCTTCTCGCTCATGCCGTATTCCATGACCATCGCCCGGGCCATGTTCGTGGCCTGCTGGATGTCGTTCGACGCGCCGGTCGTGACGTTGTCGAGGCCATAGATGATCTCCTCGGCGGCGCGGCCGCCGAAGATCATCACCAGACGCGCTTCCATCTCGTTCTTGCGCATGCCGTAGCGGTCGCGCTCCGGCAGGTTCATCGTCACGCCGAGGGCGCGGCCGCGCGGGATGATCGTCACCTTGTGCAGCGGGTCGTTGAAGGGCTCGTGGATGCCGACCAGAGCATGGCCGGCCTCGTGGTAGGCCGTCAGCGCCTTCTCGTCCTCGGTCATCGCCATCGAGCGGCGCTCGGCGCCCATCATGACCTTGTCCTTGGCATCCTCGAACTCGAGCATGGTGACGAGGCGCTTGGAACGACGGGCGGCCATCAGCGCCGCCTCGTTGACAAGGTTGGCGAGATCAGCGCCCGAGAAGCCGGGCGTGCCACGCGCAATGGTGCGGAGATCAACGTTCGGCGCCAACGGCACGTTACGCACATGCACCTTCAGGATCTTCTCGCGACCGCCGACGTCCGGGTTGGGCACCATGACCTGACGGTCAAAACGGCCCGGGCGCAGCAGCGCGGGGTCGAGGACGTCAGGACGGTTGGTCGCGGCGATGAGGATGATGCCTTCGTTGGTCTCGAAGCCGTCCATCTCGACCAGCAGCTGGTTCAGCGTCTGCTCGCGCTCGTCATTGCCGCCGCCGAGACCGGCACCGCGGTGGCGACCGACGGCATCGATTTCGTCGATGAAGATGATGCAGGGGCTGTTCTTCTTGGCCTGCTCGAACATGTCGCGCACGCGGCTGGCGCCGACGCCGACGAACATCTCGACGAAGTCAGAACCGGAGATCGTGAAGAAAGGCACATTGGCTTCGCCGGCAACCGACCGGGCGAGCAGCGTCTTACCGGTGCCGGGAGGGCCGACAAGCAGCACGCCGCGCGGGATCTTACCGCCGAGACGCTGGAACTTCTGCGGCTCTCGGAGGAACTCGACGATCTCCTCGAGATCCTGCTTCGCCTCGTCAACACCGGCAACGTCCTGGAAGGTGACGCGGCCGTGCGCTTCGGTCAGGAGCTTCGCCTTCGACTTGCCAAAGCCCATCGCCTTGCCGCCGGCACCGCCCTGCATCTGCCGCATCAGGAAGACCCAGACGCCAAGGATCAGCAGGATCGGCCCGAAGGAGAGGAGCATCGACCAGATTGGGTTCGAGTTGTCGCTCGGCGGGGTCGCGGTGATCGCGACGTTCTTCGACTCAAGCCGCTGGATCAGGTTGGGATCGCCGGGCGCGTAGGTCTGGAAGGGCGTTGCGCCGTCCGTATAGCTGCCGGAAATCCGCGGTCCCTGAATGGTGACGGACCGAACGCGACCCGCGTCGACGTCACTCAAAAACTTGGAATAGGCGACATCGGTCGTCCCTGCGGATTGCGATTTGCCCGAAAACAACTGGAACACCGCGATCAACAACAGCGCAATGATGGCCCACAGCGCGAAATTGCGAAAATTCTGGTTCATTTGAGGTCCTGAGATTCGCGCCGCTGGCGTCATGAGACCGCGCCAACGCTCCCGCCGAAGATAGGAGCCCGGTTGCCCCTTGCCAACAGGCTTTGGCGCTTTTGCCGCGATTTGCGGCTCCGGAGTTAACGCAAAGGATCCCGAAGGCGACAATTCCGCGGATCGTCCATCGCGCAAGTTTTGGGGAGGTCGGCAGAGAGTCGCCAGGAAACCCGCTGGAAAAGGCCAAGAATTGGGAGGCTGACGTCCAGCTTGTCCCGCAAGACCTCGGGAACTGCCAAGAGCGTACCAGCGGTGTCGACGAGGACAGGCAAGCAACGCTGTGTCGCATTGCCGCGTCCGAGATTACCCAAGGCGACGAGGTGAGCGGCGCCGCCGAGGGGCGACCATTCGACGTCGAAACGACCGTCGAACACGGCTTGGCGGCGTGCCAGCGACACATCGAGAGATGCCGGACCGGACCGGCCGAACTCGCGGCGGAAGACGACGCGCCTTCCCGCCTCCACCACGACGCCGCCGAGCGTCGAAAACTGCTGCTGCATGCCCTTTCGCACCGTCACCAGCCATGCCTGGAGCCTTGCCGTCGCATCGCGCTGGGGGGAATAAGCCGCTCCACCGACGGCCGGCAGAATTCGCGCCAGAAGTTCGAGGCCGATAACTCCAGCGACCTCAGCGAACGCCGCGGCATCGAGGGTCACCGTTCCGCAAGGGTCGACATCGAGACGGCCGTCGGCAAGGAGACCATCGATCACATGACCGAGTTGCGCGTCCTGACGGTCGCGGCCTTCGCGATGGTGCTCGATGCGGTTGAGGATCGCAGCGCGGTCGAACTCGCCTGCTGCCAGTGCGCCCCTCAGCCGGATGCGATCATAGCGGCGGTCATGATTGCTGGGGTCGTCAACCGGTTGCAGGGGCGCGGCCGCGGCCTTGAGGAGCGCCCCGGGCACGTCCAGGAAGGGCCTCAGCAGCGTAAGGCCGGGCGCCAGCGCCCGCGCCGGCCGCATGGCGGCAAGACCCCGGTCTCCCGCCTTCCGGGCGGCTGCCAGAAAGTGGGTCTCGATCTGATCGTCCTGGTGGTGGGCGGTCATTACCGCGTCCGCACCGAGATCCCGCGCAGCTTCCGTGAGAAGGCGATAGCGGGCATCGCGGGCGCGGCCCTGCAGATTGCCGGCCGGCTTGTTGCCCTCCCAGCACCGGATCGAATGCCCGAGACCGAGACCGCGCGCGAGGCCGCCGACGAAGAGAGCCTCCTCGGCCGACCGGAGGCGGAGGCCATGATCGACCGTCACCACATGAAAACGCGTTCCTGCCTGCGGATAGGCAGCGGCCGACGCCATGAGCGCCAGCGAGTCCGGGCCACCGGAGACGGCGAGGACGATCGTTCGGGTTGCGTCGTTTCGGGGATGAGGGAGAAGGCTAAGGGAGGCCGACAAGCGATCGTGCGCAAGCTCCAGCCAAAGCGCCGATGGCGCCCGTTCGGCGGAGGCCGCCCGGACTGTTGCAGACAGGCTCAGCAGTTGCTGGCGGCCGACTCCGCCTGCAGCTTCTTTTTCACGTTGGCGCTCATCTGCGGGTAGCGCTTGCTCACTTCGCGGAAGGTGATGCAGGCAGTGTCGCGGTTGTCGAGCTTGGCGAGCGACATGCCGAGCTTCAGCATCATCTCCGGCGCCTTCGGGTTCTTCGGGTAGCTCTTCTGGGCGCCGAGGAAGACCTCGGCGGCATCGGTGAATTTCTGCTGCTGGAAGAGGCTCTCGCCGAGCCAATACTTCGCGTCCGGCACGTCCTTGGCGTCTGGATAGGTGTCGGCATACTGCCGGAACGAGGATTCCGCGAGCTGATAGTCGCCCGCCAGCATGTAGTTATAGGCGAGATCGTACATCTCCCCTGCCCCGTTCGGCCTGACGGTGGCGACCGTCGACGAGCCTGCGCTAGGTGTGGCGCGCGGCGGGGCGGCTCCGGCAGCGGTACCGGCGCCAAGGCCCGACGTATCAAGCCCGCCATCGCCGAGGAGATCGCCGATCGCGTCCCCGTTCGGTGCGGCACCGGCGGGCGGCGGCGTCGCCGAGGCGGTGGCCGCCGCCGGTGCACGTGCGGGGAGCTGCGCGGTCGCGGTAGGCGCCGTGGTAGCGGCCGGCGGTGCAGCCTCGCTGCGCTTGCCAGGCGCGGGACTGCCCTTGCCTTCGATCTCCTGGAAACGGAACTCGTTGTCTTCCTGAGTCTTGCGCAGCTGCTCCTGCAGCTGCAGCACCTGGAAGGACAGTTCTTCGAGCTTGCCGTTCAGCCTGCGGTTATCCTCTTCCAGCTGGTTGATCCGCTGGATCGGGTCGCTCGCCTGGGCGTAGCGGACCGGTGCCTCGGTCTGCACCGCAGGGGTCCGTCGTTCCGCCGCCTGGTCATCCTTGCCGAGCCCGAAAGGCAAGGTCAGCGCCTGGGCCGGCAGGGCTGTGCCGAGCAACAGAAGCGTCGTCGCCCAGCGGGCCAGCTTCAACATCTTCATTCCCGCATATTCTCCTTGAGCCGCCCAGAAGCAGGCCACCCCGGCATTCCGGACGGCAGCGATGCCATTCTGGGCAGATCGACTTGGCCAAAGTTGGGCCGGCACGCCCCTGCCTGCCGACATATCGCGTGGCATCTTTACCAAGATCGGGCACAAACGAAAGCGGCCCCGAAGGGCCGCCACGTCATTTCATTTGGGTAGACGGTCGGCGAGCGATCAGCTGCCGGCGCCGTTCAGCACGGTGACCGCGCGACGGTTCTGCGACCAGCAGGAAATGTCGTCGCAAACCGCGACCGGACGTTCCTTGCCGTAGGAGATGGTACGCATCCGGTTGCTGGAGACGCCCTGGCGAGCCAGGTACTCGCGGGTGGCGGCGGCGCGGCGGGCGCCGAGCGCGAGGTTGTACTCGCGGGTGCCGCGCTCGTCGGCATGGCCTTCGACGGTGATCGAGTACTGCGAATACTGGTTCAGCCAGCGCGCCTGGGCGGTCAGGATCTGCTGGGCATCGGCGCGGACGACCGAGGAGTCGGTGTCGAAGAAGATGCGGTCGCCGACGTTGACGGTGAAGTCCTGGCTGGTGCCCGGCGCGGCATTGCCGCCGCGGCCGTTCAGGCCGCCGGCGCCACCGGCGCCGTCCAAACCGAGACCCGAGGCATTGTCCGGCAGGCCGCCGTTCTTCTTCGCGCAACCGGCGACGGCCAGGGCGGCCATGAGGGCAAGGGCAATGCGGCTATGGGCCAAAACAGCGATCCGGCTCATGGCCAGCTCCTTCGTATTTGATATGTTGTCGTTACCAGACGTTTACGCTGAACAGACTTAAGACCGAGTAAACGCCGGGAATGAAACAGTGAATCGAATTGACGATTCCCTTGCCTGCACAGCCTTTTGAGTCCGCATGAAGGCAGGCGGCCGAGAACCGCCGTCGCACCGCTTAACGGCGTTCGATCTGCCGCAAACAGTGACGCCCGCGCATCACTGCGCGGGCGTCATCTTCGTAACAAGCGGTCGTTTCTCTTGCGCGAAAGCGCGCAGTCTATTCCCGCGACGGCGACCAGGCCGGGTCCGAGGCGTAGCCCGGCGTTCCGATCTTCTGCTCGTTCCGCCCCGTAAGGTCGATCGAGTAGAGCTGCGGGCCAGCGCCGCCCTGCGGATCGCGGAAGAACATCAGGACACGGCCATTCGGCGCCCAGGTCGGCCCTTCGTTGTGGAAGCCCGAGGTCAGGATACGCTCGCCCGAGCCGTCGGGCCGCATGACGCCGATCTGGAACTGACCGCCGGTCTGCTTGGTGAAGGCGATGAGATCGCCGCGGGGCGACCAGACGGGGGTCGAATAGGAGCCGTCGCCGAACGAGATGCGCTGCTGGCCGGAGCCGTCTGTTCCCATCATGTAGAGCTGCGGGCGGCCGCCGCGGTCGCTCTCGAACACGATCCGCGAGCCGTCCGGCGCGTAGGACGGCGCCGTATCGATGGCGGTGGTCGAGGTCAGCCGCGTCGTGGCACGCGAGCGCAGGTCCATCGCGTAGATGTTGGCATTGCCGTCCTGCTGCAGGCTCATGATCACCTTCTGGCCATCCGGCGAGAAGCGCGGCGCGAAGGTCATGCCGGGGAAGTTGCCGACCGCCTCGCGCTGGCCGGTCTCGAGCTGCAGGAGGTAGACCCGCGGCTCCGACTTGCCGAAGGACATGTAGGTGATTTCCTGGCGGTTCGGCGAGAAGCGTGGGGTCAGCACGAGGTCGGAACCATCGGACAGATAGTTCACGTTGGCGCCGTCCTGGTCCATGATCGCCAGACGCTTGACGCGGGCGGTCTTCGATCCGCTCTCCGAGACGAAGACGATGCGGGTGTCGAAATAGCCCTTCTCACCGGTCAGCCGCTCGTAGATCGCATCGGCGATGATGTGGGCGACACGGCGCCAGTTGTCGGGGGTGGTGTAGAACTGCTGCCCGTCGAGTTGGGTGCCGGCGAACGTGTCCCACAGCCGGAACTCGACGCGCAATCGGCCATCCGCCTCGGGCGTCACCTTGCCGGTAACGATCGCCTGGGCGTTGATCACCGTCCAGTCGGCGAAACGCGGCGCTGCATCCGGACCGAGATCCTTCTGGATGAAGGCGGAGGGATCGATGGGCGCGAACAGGCCCGTACGCTTCAGATCGGCGGTGACGACCTGGCTGATCTGCTGGCCGACCTTGCCGCTCGCCTGGAAGCTGTTGATCGCGATCGGCAGCGGATCGACGTTGCCGCTGGTGATGTCGATCTCGATGGCGGCGGACGCCGGCGTCAGCGTCGCAGCCGTACCGACGAACAGCGCCAGCGCGGCGAACAGCAGCTTGAGTTCTCTTTTCATGTCAGACCTTCATCAACTCGGGTAGAGGACAGCAGCCGAGCGGGTCGACATGCGCCTCGATCTCGTGCCTTGCCGCGCCGCGACAAGGCCTCAGGTTCTCAATACATCGCGCTCGGGTCGAAATTCAGCGTCGTCTCTTCCCAGCCGCCGGCATACATCTCGGCCGGGAGATTGAACGGGGCGCAGCGACGGATCGCACGCACTGCCGCTTCCGCCGCAATCCGCTCGGCACCCGAGCCGCCTCCGCCGCGGACGATCTCCGGCGCGCCGACGAGACCGCCGGACGGATCGAACTGGATCTTGATCGAGACCTTCAGCGAATCCGGTTCCGCGCCGCCGGCGGGGACCGAGTAGCAGCGCCGCATCTGCTCGTTCAAAAGACCCTGGATCTCGCCGAGCTGGCTGCGCGAAAGCTTGGTGCCGGTCGTGCGCTCGCTGCCGAGCGAGGCCTGTTCGGTCGAGCGCTTGGCACCGCCACCGGCGGCCTTCTGCTTGTTGATCACGGCGGCCGCCATCGCCTCGAAGTCGGAATCGCTGTCGGCTTCGCTCGGTTTCTTGGAGTCGGACTTGTTCTGCTTGGCAGGCTTCGGAGTCTCGGTCTTGGTCTCCGCTGGCTTGGCGTCGGCGACCTTCACCGGGGCCGGCGGACGCGGCTTGGCAGCCGGCACCGGCACTTTCTCGAGCGCCGGCTCGGGCTTTTGCTGCTCTTCCGGCGTCGGCTCGGTCTTATCCTCGGCGATCATCTCGGCGAGCGGGTCGATCTCGGGCGTGACTTCCTTCGGTGGCGTCGGCTTTGCCGCTTCCTTCACCGGCTCGGGCTTCGGCTCAGGCGGCTTCGGCGGCGGCGGCGGCGCCTCGGCGACCTTCGGCGCCTCGGGCTCCGGCTCGACCTTCGGCTGCGCGACGGGCTTTGCGCCACCGGTCTGCGGGGTCACGTTGCGCGTCTTGTCGGGCGTCGGCGGCGTGTCAAGATCCGCCTCGTTGTCGCCGGTGTTCTCCGCCGGCATCGGCAGCGTGGCCGGGCGCGTCGTCGGGGTCGGGGCCGGCTTCTCGGAGACCGGCGCCTTCTTCTCGCCCTTCACGCCCTCGAACTGGTCCGACAGGATGATCTCGACCGGCAGCGCCTCGGCATAGCTCGCGTCAAGCGGCTTCGGGCCGGAGATCGACCAGAGACCCCAGCTGAGGAGTGCGACGTGCAGGACAGAGGATGTGACGAGGCCGGACTTCATAGCCGTTCGATCAGCTCGTGGTTTCGGTATCGGTGACGAGACCAATATTGGTGAAGCCTGCGGCCGAGATCAGCGCCATGACGCGGATGACGCTGCCATAGTCGACGTCCTTGGCGGCGCGCACGAAGATGCGCTCCTGGTAGCCGGTCTTGGCGATCTCGGTGAGCTTGGAAACGACTTCGGCCTCGGCGATCTCGGTCTCCTGAATGAACACCATGCCATCCCCACGCACGGAGACGCTGATGGGCTGGGTCTCGGCGTTGAGCGCCTTCGCGGCCGTCTTCGGCAGCTCCAGCGGAACGCCGACCGTCAGCATCGGTGCGGCGACCATGAAGATGATCAAGAGCACCAGCATGACGTCGACCATCGGCGTCACGTTGATCTCGCTCATCGGCCCCCGCCCGCGGCGTCTGCGCCGACGGGAACCGCCCGATGCCGCTCCGCCTGTGGACATGCCCATATCGTCGGCTCCTTCGCCCTCGAAGCTCTACGCTCCGATCATGTCAGCTTGAGAGCGCCACGGTGGCGCTCGCGTGTCGTCGGGCGTTCAGCGCGCCGGGGTCTTCTCGTCGATCTGACGCGACAGGATGGCCGAGAACTCGTCGGCGAAGGCCTCGAGGCGCATGCCGAGCTTGCCGGCATCGGCCGACAGCTTGTTGTAGGCGATAACCGCGGGGATAGCCGCGACGAGGCCAATGGCGGTGGCGAGCAGCGCCTCGGCGATGCCGGGTGCGACGACGGCAAGGTTCGTCTGCTTGGAGGCAGCGATCGCCTGGAACGAGGTCATGATGCCGATCACCGTGCCGAACAGGCCCACGAAAGGTCCGGCCGAACCGACGGTGGCGAGGAAGCCGAGCCGCGACTCCAGGCTGTCCATCTCCCGCGCCAGGGTGACGTCCATCGCCTTCTCGATGCGGTTGTGGAGGCCGATCGGCGAGCGCGCGCCCTTCTCGAACGACTTCTTCCACTCGCGCATGGCGGCGACGAACAGCGCGCCCATGCCCGTGGTCTTGCGCTCGGAAAGGGTCTGGTAGAGCTCCTCCAGCGACTGGCCGGACCAGAAATTGTTCTCGAAAGTGTTGAGCTGGCGACGGAAAGCACCGAAACGCATGGTCTTGTCGACGATGATCGCCCAGGTCCAGACCGAGGCCATCAGCAGCCCGAGCATGACCATCTTCACGATGAAGCCGGCCTGCCAGAACAGATCCCACAGTCCCACGCCGTGCTCCGGAGCTGCCAAAGCGCTCTGCGCGATCTCGTTCATGCGATTGACCCTCGAATCGATGCCGCTGAAGCAGCCGTGCGGCCGTGTGGACCGCGATGCACCATCGTCGTCCCGGACCACCTGTCCGTTCCGCTGTTAGGCTCAGTGCTTCAGAAGACCCGCCATGCTCTAACAATTTGAATCAAGCGAAAGAATGGCAAGCGACATCAGCGCTTTGAGCCCGGCTATTCAAACAGCATTAACGTTAAGCAATCGTTGCGAATTGTTGCGGTGCCGTCACGGCAGCGGCATCGGCCGCTCCAGAATGGCCGAAACCGCCTCGGGCATGCGGCGCGGTTTGCCCTCGGGCGAGATCACGGCGACCTTCACTTTTGCTTCGACCAGCATCGTATCGCCGGCGAAAATCCGCTGGTCTAGAATGATCCGCGCGCCGCCGAGCAGAACCGTGCGCGTCTCGACGGTCAGCACGTCGTCGATCCGGGCGGGCCGCAGAAAGTCGATATCCATATGGCGGACGGCGAAGGCCATCGGCTCGCCGAAAGCGCCCTCCGCCAGCGCGCGGTGGCCGATGCCCTTCAGACGCAGGAAGTCGGTCCGTCCGCGTTCCAGGAAGTGCAGGTAGCGTGCGTGGTAGACGACGCCGGAAAAGTCCGTGTCCTCGAAGTAGACGCGCACGTCGAGCGCATGGCCGTAATCGGTCAGCCGTCCGGAAAGATGATCGGTCATGCCGCCGGAATAGGAGATCGCGGTGGATTTGTCATGCCGGGCGGTGGTGTCATCTGCCTGTCACGCGGAGCTGCTTAGGGACCACAACCGTTCCGCTATCCGAGAGAACCGATGACCTTCCCGAAGACTGCCTCCCTCGCCGCTTTGCTGCTCGCGTCCACCGCGCTCGCGGCTGCGGCCGAACCCGTGTTCAACCGGATCGCCTCGTTTCCCGTCGCCAGCAACCTTCCGGAAGGCACCGACCCGAAGACTCCGACCTCTTCGGAGATCGTCTCGGCCTCCAAGGACGGCATGACGCTCGTCTATTCAGACAGCCCGCATGGCGGCATCGGCTTCGTCGACATCACTGACCCCAAGGCGCCGAAGGGCGCCGGCTACGTCAAGTTCGACGGTGAGCCGACCTCGGTCGCCTTCGCCGGCAGCAAGGCCCTCGTCGGTTTCCGGACGTCGGAGACCAAGGCCAATCCGTCGGGAGAGCTCGGCGCCGTCGACATCGCTACCAAGGCGCAGAGCCCGGTCTGCGAGCTCGGCGGCCAGCCGGATTCGGTCGCCGTTGCGCCGGACGGCAGCTTTGCCGCGATCGCCATCGAGAACGAGCGCGACGAAGAGGTCAACGACGGCGCCTTGCCGCAGATGCCCGCAGGCTTCCTCGTCACCGTTCCGCTCGCCGCCGACGGCACGCCGGACTGCGCCGGTCTGAAAAAGATCGAGATGACAGGCCTTGCCGACGTCTCGCCCGAGGATCCGGAGCCGGAATTCGTCGACATCAATTCCAAGGGCGAGATCGTCGTCTCGCTGCAGGAAAACAACCACATCGTCATCGTCGACGGCAAGACCGGCACGGTGACCTCGCACTTCTCCGCTGGAAGCCTCGCGGTCGAGGGCGTCGACACCGCCAAGGACGGCAAGCTCGACTTCTCCGGATCGGTCGAGGCACGCCCCCGCGAGCCCGACACCGTCAAATGGCTGAAAGGCGACCGCATCGCCGCCGCCAACGAGGGCGACTGGAAGGGCGGCACGCGCTCGTTCACCATCTACAACCGCGACGGCAGCGTCTCCTACGAGTCCGGCCCGTCCTTCGAGCAGGCCGTCGCCCGCCTCGGCCACTTCCCCGACAAGCGCGCCGACAAGAAGGGCATCGAGCCGGAGGGCCTCGCCACCGGCACCTTCGACGGCAAGGACTTCCTCTTCGTCCTCTCCGAGCGCGGCTCGGTCGTCGGCGTCTACGAGGACACCGGCGCAGAACCGAAACTGACGCAGATCCTGCCGTCGGGCATCGCGCCCGAAGGCGCCACCACCATCGCGTCGCGCAACCTTCTCGTCACCGCCAACGAGAACGATCTCGTCGAGGACGGCGCCGCCCGCTCGCACATCATGCTCTACGAGCGCGCCGAGGGCACGGCCGCCTATCCGCAGATCGTCAGCCAGGACGTCGACGGCAAGATCCAGGGTTTTGGCGCGCTGTCCGGCCTCGTCGCGGCGGGCACGCCGAACCAGTTCTACGCCATCAGCGACTCCGTCTATTCGGCAGCGCCGAGCATCTTCACGGTCGACGCTTCGCAGAAGCCGGCGAAGATCACCGCGACCACCATCGTCACGCGGGACGGCAAGCCGGCCAAGAAGCTCGACCTCGAGGGCATCGCGCTCGACGGAAAGGGCGGCTTCTGGCTCGGCAGCGAGGGCAACACCGAGAAGGAAGTGCCGCACGCGCTGCTGCACGTCGACGCCAAGGGCGCCATCACCGAGGAGATCGCCTTCCCGAAGGAACTGCTTGAAGGCGAGACCCGCTTCGGCACGGAGGGCGTGACCCTCGTCGACGGCAAGATCTGGCTCGCCATCCAGCGGCCGTGGAAGAACGACCCGAAGAATCAGACCAAGCTCGTCTCCTACGACCCGGCCGCCAAGACCTGGGGCGCCGTACTCTACCCGCTCGACGCGGCCGAAGACGGCCTGTGGACCGGCCTGTCGGAAATCACCGCGCATGGCGATCACGTCTACCTCATCGAGCGCGACAACGGCATCGGCCAGACGGCCAAGCTGAAGGCGATCACCCGCGTCGCGATCGCCGACCTCAAGCCCGCGGCCCTTGGCGGCGCGCTGCCGGTAGTGACGAAGGAACTGGTGCGCGATCTGGTGCCGGCGTTGACGTCGGCGACCAACGGCTATGTCGTCGACAAGGTCGAGGGCCTCGCCATCGACGCGGACGGCATGATGACCATCGTCACCGACAATGACGGCGTGGACGACTCGTCGGGCGAGACGCTGTTCTTCGAGGTCGGCAAGACGACCGAGAAGTCGGCGGCGCTGAAGTAATCGACGAATGGTGCGTAGTTTGCGCTGGGGCTCAAACCGAGAGCAACCACGCTAGAAGGCCGTCATCCCGGACTTGATCCGGGATCCATTCCAAATCGCCGTCACTGCCAAGTCGGTGCAGAACGGAAGGTCCACCGGACCGTTCTCGTTCACCGCTAAGGAATGGATCCCGGGTCAAGCCCGGGATGACGAAACGGGCGGAGAGCCAAGTGCTTTAACGCCGAAAGGACGGGCTACTAGGTGGCGATCACGTCACCCCGGCGCCGCCCCGTTCCAACCCTCACATCAATCAACGTCCGGCGCGTCCTCGAACAGCGTCGCCTGTGCCCCTTGCCAGCCCTGCGGAACCGCGAGGCCGATGTGGCGGAAGGCGTGGGCGGTCAGCACCCGGCCGCGCGGCGTGCGCTGGAGGAAGCCCTGCTGCAGGAGATAGGGCTCGACAATGTCCTCGATCGCATCACGCGGCTCGGAGAGCGCCGCGGCGATGGTTTCGATGCCAACCGGCCCTCCGCCAAAGTTCAACGAGATCAGGTCGAGATAGCGCCGGTCGAGCTGGTCGAGGCCGAGGCTGTCGACCTCGAGCCGGGTCAGTGCGGCATCGGCGATCTTGCGGTCGACGATGCCCTCCTCGGCCACATGGGCGAAGTCGCGCACCCGGCGCAGCAGACGCCCGGCGATGCGGGGCGTGCCGCGGGAGCGGCGGGCGATCTCGCGGGCGCCGTCGTCCGACAGCGACAGCCCCATGATCCGGGCACCGCGCTTGACGATCAGCTCCAGCTCCTCGACCGTATAGAAGTTCAGCCGGACGGGAATGCCGAAACGGTCACGCAACGGCGTCGTCAGCAAGCCGACGCGGGTGGTCGCGGCGACCAAGGTGAACTTGGCGAGGTCGATCTTCACCGAGCGCGCCGCGGGCCCCTCTCCGATGATGAGGTCGAGCTGGAAATCCTCCATGGCGGGATAGAGGATTTCCTCCACCGCGGGGTTCAAGCGGTGGATCTCGTCGATGAACAGGACGTCGCGGTCTTCAAGATTGGTAAGGAGCGCCGCGAGGTCGCCGGCGCGGGCGATCACCGGGCCGGAAGTCGAGCGGAAATTGACGCCGAGCTCCTTGGCCATGATCTGCGCGAGCGTCGTCTTGCCGAGGCCCGGCGGCCCGACGAACAGCACGTGGTCCAGCGCCTCGCCCCGCCCCTTGGCCGCCTCGATGAACACCTTCAGGTTCGCCCGCGCCGCCGCTTGCCCGACGAACTCGTCGAGGCGCTGCGGCCGCAGGGAGCTGTCGGCATCGTCGCCGCTGAGTTCGGGGGTGAGCAGGCGTTCGGTCATGTCAGCAAATGCATGAAGGAAGGGATCCTTGCGGCGAGAAAGTCGGACGTGATGTCGTACCAGTCATTATACCGAAGTTGGCAGAAGGCGGTTCGGTTCGCCCTTAGCTGCGGGCGAGTTCGCGCAGGCCGAGGCGGATCAGCGTCGCCGAGCCGGGGTCCTCCCCTGCCCCCTTCAGCGCCGCGGAGACGGCCGTCGCGGCCTGCTCGCGGGAATAGCCGAGATTGACGAGCGCGGAGACCGCGTCGGTGATCGGCGCCGGGGCGAGGCCGTCGCCGAGATTGCGCTTCAGGTCCATCGAGGGAGCATCCAGGGCGCCGGCGAAGGCCGGGGCCTTGTCCTTCAGCTCGGCGACGATGCGGGCCGCGACCTTCGGGCCGACACCCGGTGCGCGCGACACCATCGCCTTGTCCTGCAGCGCGATGGCGCTCGCTAGTTCGCCGGTCGACAGCGTGCCGAGAATGGCCAGCGCTACCTTGGAGCCGACGCCCTGGACGTTCTGCAGGAGGCGGAACCAGCCGCGCTCGAGGTCGGTCGCAAAGCCGTAAAGCCGCAGCATGTCCTCGCGCACATAGGTCTCGATGAACAGCACCACCGCCTCGCCCGGACCCGGCAGAACGCCGAGCGTGCGCGCGCCGCAGAAGGCGATGTAGCCGACGCCATGCACGTCGATGACGACGTGGTCCTCGCCGATCTCGTCGATCGTCCCCTTGAGCTTGCCGATCACAGGTTGGTCTCCGGGGAAATGATGTCGAGGTCGGGGAAGTCGCTGCGGTAGCGAGCGGGGTCACGCGTCAGCAAACGGTGCCCGCCGACAAGCGCATGGGCGCCGATCAGGAAGTCCGGCAAGGTACGCTCTCGGCGCCCACCTCGCTCGCGATACCGGGCATGCGCTCTTCCCGCCGGAAATGCTGCAGCAAACGGGAAATCTTCGCGTCGCGGTTTCAACCAGGCGAGGCGCTCCAGAAGGTCCGCCTCCGGAACACCGGAGAAGGCTAGTTCCGACCAGACGATCGCGCTGAGGATGACCGCACCGCCTCTGAAGCCTTCGATGGCAGCATCGACCGAGCCTGAGAACATCGGCCCATCGCCCAGCATGTCGATAAAGACGTTGGTATCAATCAGCGTCGAGGTCATCGCGCCCACCTCTCAGCCGATCGACATAGGCTTTTCCGTCGAGGCCCCGGGTGTCGACCGTGCCGCGCATCCGCTCGATATGATAAGTCAGTTGCTGGCGCAGTGCCGCGCGATCCCCGGACGGCTCGCTCTTGACGATCTCGACGGCGTCCGCCCGCTCGACGAAGTCCACCTCGCTGCCCGGCCCGACGCCCAGACGGTCGCGTATGGCCTTGGGAATGGTCACCTGGCCCTTTTCCGTCACCCGCATGATCGCACCCACCCGAAGTAATACCGCTGCGGTATTACCTAGCCACAAATTGAGAACAAGTCAAGAACATCAAAGCTTCTCGAAGGCCGCGCGGGCGGCGGCGGACTGGCGGTGGTGGGTGTGGCAGATGGCGATGGCCAGCGCGTCGGCGGCGTCTTCGGTGTCGAAGGTGGCGCGCGGCATCAGCACCTTGACCATCATGTGGATCTGCTTCTTGTCGCCGTGACCGACCCCGATCACCGCCTTCTTGACGGCGTTCGGCGCGTATTCCGCGACCTTGAGACCAGCCAGCGCCGGCACGACCATGGCGATGCCGCGGGCCTGGCCGAGCTTCAGCGTGGCGACGGCGTCCTTGTTGACGAAGGTCTGCTCCACCGCCGCCTCGTCCGGCTTGTAGCCGTGCACGATGGTGCTGAGGCCCTCGTAGAGCTGGCAGAGACGCGAGGCGAGATCGAGCGTCGCGTCGGAGGTCACGGTACCGGCCGCAACGAAGCTCAGGGAATTGCCGATGCTCTCGACGACGCCCCAGCCGGTCCGGCGCAGGCCGGGGTCGATGCCGATGATGCGGATGACCGCGCGCTGCAACACTTTACTCTCCCCTTGCCACCTCGAATCATCCGGAGATAGCAGACAAAGAGTGAACGAAGTGGAACAAATCGCCAACGTTGGGGAGATCGGAAGAACCGATCATACATTTTCCCGTTGTTGCCGCCTTCCGCCGGGGCGGGTTGCCGAGATCAGGCCGCCGACAGCTTCGCCATCACGGCGTCGTCGACCTCGAAGTTCGCATAGACGCTCTGCACGTCGTCGTCGTCCTCGAGATTGGCGATCAGGCGCATCACGCTTTCCGCCTTCTCCTCGTCGACCGGCACGCCGTTCTGCGGGCGCCAGACGATCTTGACGCTCTCGCTGGGGCCGAGCGCCGCCTCGAGCGCGCTCGATACCTCGTTGAGGCTCTCGAAGCTGGTGGTGACGGTATGACCTTCCTCGTCGGAGACAACGTCATCCGCCCCGGCCTCGATCGCCGCCTCCATCACCGCATCGTCGCCGCCGGCCTTCGGCGCGAAGACGATCTCGCCGACCTTGTCGAACATGAAGGAGACCGAGCCGGTGGCGCCGAGCGCGCCGCCGGACTTGGTGAAGTAGGAGCGGACGTTCGAAGCGGTCCGGTTGCGGTTGTCGGTCAGCGCCTCGACGATGACGGCGACGCCGCCCGGCCCGAAACCCTCGTAGCGGACCTCGTCGTAGTTCTCGGCGTCGGCGCCCGAGCCCTTCTTGATCGCCCGCTCGATGTTGTCCTTCGGCATCGACTGCGCCTTGGCGTTGTTGACCGCCAGGCGCAGGCGCGAGTTCATGTCGGGGTCGGGCAGACCGGCCTTGGCGGCGACGACGATCTCGCGGGCGAGCTTGGAGAACAGCTTCGACTTGATGCCGTCCTGACGCCCCTTGCGGTGCATGATGTTCTTGAACTGGGAATGACCTGCCATGGGGCACCTGTCTCGTCGTGTCGTCGGTTGATCGCGAAGCTATAAAAAATCGCGCGCCAAAGGTCCAGAACGCTTCGCGTGGCCGGCATGCCGCACTGCAATGCGGGGCATTGCTGTGCGCGCCTTAGCCCGCTGGGAAAGCGCGTGCCGTTCGCCGCTTGCCGGCTTGGTACAAACGAAAGAAGCCGGCTCGCGCCGGCTCCCTTTATATCTGTCGCCTGCGCTCGGGCGAGTTAGCTGCCCTTGCGGGCATCCGAGCGGCTCTTGAGGAGGCTCGCCACCGTCGTGACCACCAGGATGCCGACGATCACCGAGAGCGAGAAGCTCGTCGAGATGTACGGCAGGCCCTCGATCGACTGTCCACCGTTGATGAAGGGCAGCGTGTTCGCCTCCATGGCATGGATGATCAGCTTGACGCCGATGAAGGCGAGGATCAGCGACAGGCCGATGCCGAGATAAACCAGCCGGTCGAGAAGGCCGCCGAGCAGGAAGTAGAGCTGCAGCAGGCCGAGCAGCGCGAAGGCGTTCGCCGTAAAGACGATGTAGGGCGCGTCGGTCAGTCCGTAGATCGCCGGGATCGAGTCCAGCGCAAATAGGAGATCGGTCATGCCGAGCGCCAGTATCACGATGAACATCGGTGTGAAGAAGCGCTTGCCGTTCTCGATGACGGTCAGCGCATTGCCGCGAAAGTCAGGCACGGTCGGCAGATGGCGCTGGACGTATTTGACGATGGCGTTCGGCTCGTACTCCTCGTCCGTCGACTTTGCGCCATGCTTCAGGCTCTCGGAGGCGAGCTTCCACGCCGTCCAGATCAGGAAGATGCCGAAGATGTAGAACACCCAGGAGAACTGCTCGATCGCCGCGGCGCCCAGCGCAATGAAAATGCCGCGCATGACGAGGGCGATGACGATGCCGATCAGCAGCGCCTTTTGCTGGTAGGCGGCCGGAACGGCAAAACTCTTCATGATGATGACGAAGACAAAGAGGTTGTCGACCGACAGCGACTTCTCGGTCACGAAGCCCGCGAAATACTCGATGCCGTGCTGGCGGTCCCAGTAGACCCAGACGCCCCAACCGAACAGCAAGGCGATAGCGACATAGAAGGTCGACCAGAGCGCCGCTTCCCTGAAGGTCGGCTCATGCGGTTTGCGTACATGGGTCAGGAAGTCGAAGACGAAGAGGGCGGCGATGGCGCCGACCGTCGCGAGCCACACCCAGGTGGGCACCGTATCCGGCGATATTCCGGTGAGCGCGGTTTCCGCCGCTGCGGTCGATATCGGCTGCTCCAACACATTCTCCTTGGCGCCCGATCGCTCGGATCGCGGCGTCTCTTCGTTCGCAGCACGGGGCCACGGCGCTCAGCGAGACGACGGAGGGTGTTGTCGACCGGCGGCAAGGCTGCTGCCGGCGGATAACGCTCTTCCCATGTCTCGACACCGGGACCCTCATGGTGCCCGGCAGTCGACAGATGGCGATGGATTCGGGAAGCGCAATGTGCCGCAAGCCGCCGATGCGACATTTCGTCACCAGCAACGGATGAACCTGTCATCAGAAGCTGGTGATCTCGTCACCAGGGACTTGTGAGCTCGACACCGCGGCAGGCAATACCGTCACCAGAAGCTGGGGATCGTCTCTTCCAGCCGGGGACCGATGCGCAGCGGCGCGACCTTTTCGGCAAGGCCAGTCCTGTCGGAAATCTCGACGGCAAGGCCGGCGATCGTCGCAGGCCCTTGCGCCGCGTCGAAACGCCCGCGCGGGATTTTGGTAAGGAAGCGGTTCAGCGGCTCCTCCTTCTCCATGCCGAGCGAAGAGTCGTAGTCGCCGCACATTCCGGCATCCGACTGGTAGGCGGTGCCGCCCGGCAGGATCTGGTGATCGGCGGTCGGCACATGGGTATGCGTTCCGACGACGAGGCTGACCCGTCCGTCGAGGAAATGGCCAAAGCACTGCTTCTCGCTGGTCGCCTCGGCGTGGAAGTCGAAGATGATGGCGTCCGCCTGCTCGCCGAGCGGACAGGCGGCGACGATGTCGCCGGCGCAGCGGAAGGGGTCGTCGAGTTCGGGGTGCATGAAGACCCGGCCCATGACGTTGGCGACCAGCACCCTTGCGCCGTTGCGCGCCTCGAACAGGCCGGAGCCGTTGCCGGGGGCGCCATTGGGATAGTTGGCGGGCCGCAGGAAACGGTCGTGCCGGGTCGAGAACTCCAGCGCCTCGCGCTGGTCCCAGACGTGATTGCCGGTGGTCATGACGTCGGCGCCGGCGCGGCGGGTTTCCTCGAAGATCTCCTCGGTGATGCCGAAGCCGCCTGCCGCGTTCTCGCCGTTGACGACGACGAAGTCGAGCTTCAGGTCGGCGATCAGCCCGGGTAGTTTCTGGTACACCGCCGTGCGGCCGGAGCGGCCGACCATGTCGCCGAGAAAGAGAAAACGCATGGCGCGGCCTTCTGTACTGGGTTGGCGGCCTGCGACCACGAGGGCGGGCCGCTGCGGCGGAGGGGAACAGGTCATTCCCGGCTGCGGCGGGTAACACGCAGGGCATGACAAGGTCCAGCAAGACGGGCGCGGCCCGTGGCAACATGCCGGAGGGCGGTTAGGCGCTGCTTGGCCCGGCGACGAAGATCATGCCGGCGACCGGCAGCCCGCGGTCCTGCCGCAGCACCACCGTTTCCCGGCAGAGCACCCGCATTCCGTTTGCGATCAGCAAGGCTTCGACCGATGCCGGCGAATGGGCATAGCGGAGCGAGGCGCCGAGCGCGTAGGGCTGTTCGCCTTCAGAGGTTTCGATCGAGAAGGCGAAGAAGCCGGCGGGCTTCAGCAAGGCGGCGATGCGGACGAAGAGCGGCGCGAGCTCGCCGATATAGATCAGCACGTCCGCCGCCGTGACGAGGTCGAAGCGCCGCCCGCCGGGATCGAAGGCGACGATGTCGGCGCACACCAGCCCATCGTACACCTTCTTGCGCCGCGCCTTCTCCAGCATGCCGCCGGACAGGTCGACACCCGTCAGATGATCAGCCGAGGCCCGCAGCCGCTCGCCGAGCAGCCCCGTGCCGCAGCCGAGGTCGAGCACCTCGGCAAAGCGATGGTCGGAACCGACCACCGCCTCGACAGCGATCATCAGCTGCAAGGGCGCGCCATAGCCGAGCCGGTCGACCAGCGAGGTCTCGAACCGATCGGCATACTGGTCAAACAGGCCCCGGACGAAGGCCGGCGACGCTGTCTCCGGCACGGGCGCAGCGCCGAGGGCGGCAAGTTTCAACCGCGCGCCGTGGCCGTCGAGGGCATCGAGCGACGCCGCCAGGCGATAGGCGTCGATCGCTGCCTCGACATCGCCCGCCTTCTCCAGGAAACCGCCGAGCACGACCCAGCCGGCGGCCCACCGGGGCGCGAGGTCGAGCGCCTGGCGCATCAGATCGGCAGCCGCGGCGAACGCGCCCTCCACCGCCAGCTCCGCGGCATAGTCGGCACGCCGGTCGGCGAGAGGCTCGCCGGAACCGTTGGAATCCTGGATCATGGGAATGCTTTTTGCCGGAGGCAGCGATGGCGCTGCATGCGCCGCTTTCCGCCTCCCGGCAAGGGAAGACTAGCGTGCGGCTCGGTGCTTTCTCCCGCGCCCGGCCGCGCTATCTCCCCTGGCGATGATGCGCTCCGAAGATCTTCTCCGCCCGACCCCCAACGGCCTCTACTGCCCGCCCGGCGATTTCTACATCGATCCGGTGAAGCCGGTGGAGCGCGCGCTGATCACGCACGGCCATGCCGACCATGCCCGGCCCGGCAACACCAAGGTGTTGGCGACCCGGCAGACTTTGGAGATCATGGCGATCCGCTACGGCGAGGATTTCGCCGCCGAGCGCCAGGCGGCCGAGCTCGGCGAGCGGATCGAGGTCAATGGCGTCGGCATCTCCTACCATCCAGCCGGCCATGTACTCGGTTCGGCGCAGATCCGGGTGGAAAAGGACGGCCTCGCGATCGTCGCCTCCGGCGACTACAAGCGGCGGAGCGATCCGACCTGTGAGGATTTCGTGCCGGTCGCCTGCGACGTCTTCATCACCGAGGCGACCTTCGGCCTGCCTGTCTTCCGCCACCCTTCCGGCCGCGAGGAAATCCGCAAGCTGATCCAGTCCACCCGGCAGTTTCCCGAACGCGCCCACCTCGTCGGCGCCTACGCGCTCGGCAAGGCGCAGCGGGTGATCCGGCTCTTGCGCGACGAAGGCTACGACGCGCCGATCTACATTCACGGCGCCCTGAAGAAGCTCTGCGACTATTACGAGAGCCAGGGCATCGCGCTTGGCGAGCTGCTTCCCGCCACATCGGAAACGGCGAAGAAAGGCGACTTCGCCGGGGCGGTCGTCGTCGGCCCACCCTCGGCCTTTGCCGACCGCTGGGCGCGGCGGTTTCCAGATCCGGTGTCGTGCTTCGCCTCCGGCTGGATGCGGGTTCGCCAGCGCGCCCGGCAGCGCGGCGTCGAGTTGCCGCTGATCATCTCCGACCATTGCGACTGGGACGAGCTGACCGAGACCATCACCGAGATCGCCCCCTCCGAGGTCTGGGTGACGCACGGGCGCGAGGAAGCGCTGGTGCGCTGGTGCGCGCTGCAGGGCATCGCCGCCAAGCCGCTGCACCTCGTCGGCTACGAGGACGAGGGCGACTGATCGCGGCAAGCCCGCGGGTAAGCAATCAGGCGCGTCCCGGCGGCTCGGCCGCCGCGACGCCCTGACTTATCCGAGCCTCGGCTTCGGCTTCGCGCTCGGCCAGCACAAGCGCATCCAGGCGATCGGCCACGCGGGCCTCGCGCCGGGCGTGGCGGGCAGCCAGTCCGCCCTTGGCGATCCGCACGATGTCGCGGATGTTGAGGAAGATCGGGATGCGCGGGCGCCCGCCCTCCGGCTCCAGCGACAGCCCGACGTCGACGATGTTGCCGAGGCCGTCGGTGTCCCTGACGATGAGTTCCACCGGGCCCATCGGCACCCGGTCGCCGTATTCGGCCCGGCCGCCAAGCTGCTCGGTCATCAGTTCGGCAATGGTCTTCTCGGCGGCCTCCGGCAGGAGCCCGATCCCGTAGGCGGCATCGAGGAATCTCGCGGGCTTGGCGGGGTCGACGGTGAACTCGCCGAAGAACTCGGCATCGTCCTCGCCGACCGCCAGCGAGTGGGCGAATAGCCGGTCGAGCAGGCGAGGATAGCGCGGCGAGATGAAGAGGTAGACGTAGTCGCCCTCGCGCAGCCGCCCGGCATACTGGTAGCGCATCGACTTGCCGTCGCGGATCACCAGCGACGGCCGCGCCCAGCGCGGCACCCGCTCGCCGCGGGCGACAGGACTGCCGGCGACGACCTTGTAGGACAGGAGCTCGTGGTGCGCAGTGCCAGGCAGCTCCAGCTCGACCTTCTCGACCGGGCCGATGCGGGGCGGCACGATAAGGCCGAGCCTGGTTGCGACGAAGCCGATGGTCCAGCCCTGCACCAGCAGCGAGGCGAGGACGATGATGAAGCCGACGTTGAAAAGGACCCTGTTCTCGTCGATGCCGCCCAAGAGCGGCAGGATGGCGAGAAGGATCGAGACCGAGCCGCGCAGGCCGACCCAGGAGATGAAGGCGGTCTCGCGGCTGTTGAAATCGAACGGCAGCATCGAGAACCAGACCGCGACCGGCCGCGCGACGAAGATCAGGAAGGCGGCGAGCGCGATGGCCGGCAGCGCGATCGAAGGAAACTGCGACGGCGTGGCGAGGAGGCCCAGCACCAGGAACATGATGATCTGCGCGAGCCAGGTCATGCCGTCCTGGAACTGCTTCAGCGAGGCGTGCGAGCGGATGTTGCTGTTGCCGGCGTAGAGGCCGGCGACATAGACCGCGAGGAACCCCGAGCCGTCGAGCGCCCCGGTGACGGAAAAGACCAGGAAGGACAAAGCGAGGGTGAAGATTGGCGTCAGCCCGCGCTCGAGCTTCAGTCGGTTGACGAGAAAGCGGATCATCCACCCGCCGACGAGACCGAGCACAAGGCCAAGTCCCATCTGCTGGGCGAACAGCACCAGCAGCTCTATGCCGATCTCCTCAGCGCCCCCACCCTTGGCGACGATCTCGACCAGCGCAATGGTGAGGAAGATCGCCATCGGGTCATTGGTGCCGGACTCCACCTCCAGCGTGGAGCGCACGCGGTCGCGAATGTTGATGCCACCGATGCGCAGGAGGAAGAACACCGCCGCCGCGTCCGTCGAGCCGACGATCGAGCCGAGCAGCACGCCTTCCAGCCAGGGAACATCAAGCACGTAGGACGCGGCCGTGCCGAAGATCGCCGCCGTCAGGGGCACGCCAAGCGTTGCAAGCGTCAGTGCCGGTGCCGCAGCGTGCTTGAAGGAGGATAGCTCGGTGCCGAAGCCTGAATCGAAGAGGATGATCGACAGCGCGATCGAGCCAACGAAATAGGCGAGCTGCGCATTGTCGAACTCCAGCCCGAGCCCATCGACGCCGGTGAACAGGCCGATCGACAGGAAGAGCAGCAGCAGGGGTGCGCCGAAGCGCAAGGCGAGCAAGCTGGAGAACGCCGCGACGAGCACGAGGATCGTGCCGACCAGGATCACGAGATACATGGTTTCGTGCATGGCGTTGGCTTCTCGTCGGCAGCGGCTCCCGACTTGGCCACGGCGATCGTCGTTCCCTGGAACCCGGATGGGATTCGAAGGGCAAGCTTCAGGATGTCGGGTCGACGTGCCGGGCGAATCCCCGATCAGTGGTGTCGAAGCGGTCTGCGCATTGCAGCAAGGCCGGGTGGTCGAAGCAAGGCATTTCGGGTGAACGTGCAGGATGAGGCAGACGCTTCGGCTGACGAACGCACAACGCCCGGAGCATGGCCCCGGGCGTTCTAGATTTCACGACGGTCCGCCGGGCGCCACGCGCCCACCGAGGTCAGACCTTGGCGAAGGCGACCGCGGTGTCGGACATGCGGTTCGAGAAGCCCCACTCATTGTCGTACCAGGACAGGATGCGCACGAAGGTGCCGTCCATGACCTTGGTCTGGTCCATGTGGAAGACCGAGGAATGCGGGTCGTGGTTGAAGTCATGGCTGACGTTCGGCGCGTCGGTGTAGCCGAGGATGCCCTTCAGCGGGCCGTCGGCGGCGGCGCGGATGAGGCCCTGGATCTCCTCGACGGTGGTCGAGCGCTTGGCGACGAACTTGAAGTCGACGACCGAGACGTTCGGCGTCGGCACGCGGATCGACGAGCCGTCGAGCTTGCCCTTGAGGGCGGGCAGGACGAGGCCGATCGCCTTGGCGGCACCGGTCGAGGTCGGGATCATCGAGAGCGCCGCGGCACGGGCGCGGTAGAGATCCTTGTGCATCGTATCCAGCGTCGGCTGGTCGCCGGTGTAGGAATGGATGGTCGTCATGAAGCCGGTCTCGATGCCGATCGCATCGTTCAGCACCATGGCGACGGGGGCAAGGCAGTTCGTCGTGCAGGAGGCGTTGGAGATGATGGTGTCGCCGGCGACCAGCGTGTCGTGGTTGACGCCGTAGACGATCGTCTTCTCGCCGTTCGGCGAGGCCGAGAGCGGGCCGGAGATGACCACCTTCTTGGCGCCTGCCTCGATATGGGCGGCAGCCTTGGCGGCGTCGGTGAAAATGCCGGTGCACTCCAGCGCGATGTCGACGCCGAGCTCCTTCCACGGCAGGTTCTTCGGGTCGCGCTCGGCGGAGACGCGGATCGGGCCGCGGCCGACGTCGATCGTGTCGCCCGAGACCGTCACCGTGCCAGGGAAGCGGCCATGGACCGAATCGAAGCGGATCAGGTGGGCGTTGGTCTCGACCGGTCCGAGGTCGTTGATGCCGACGACCTCGATGTCGGTGCGACCGGACTCGATGATGGCCCGGAGGACGTTGCGGCCGATGCGGCCAAAACCGTTGATTGCGACGCGAACTGCCATTGTCATTCCTCCAGAAGGATCTGCCCAGCCATGGTGTCGGGGCATCCGCGGGCCGGTTTTCGGCGCGTTCAGGGGGGTGCCCCAAAGAGCGCGCCGTCTGCGATGGCCGCATGCGGACACGCGGTGTTCTTAGCGATATTCCCCCCGAGGTAAACCCGCAGGGGACCCGCACGGCAAGATAATGCCACGAAACGGCGAAATCCCATGGGCTTCGGCACCGGTCTAAGGGAGCGCCTCGCCTGCGCCTTTGCGCCTCCACCGAGCGTCTTTTGGACCGGCTGGTTTCCACCGCGATCTGCCGGGCCGCCGTTTTGACAGTTGCAAGCCGGGGCCGAATGCCGCAGGAATCACCGCACTTACGATCGTCCGCTGGACCGGATCGTGAGGCGTTGAGGAGTTGCCGACACCATGCCCGAAGAAAGCCCGCTCGATGCCGCGTCCCGCCGTCTCGACAAGGCGTTGCAGCGGCTCGGCCATGCCGTGGACGGCCAGCTGGCGCGTGAGCATCTGGTGCGCGAGGCCGAGGCCGAAGTGCAGCGCATGACCGCCGACCGCAGCCGCCTCGCCGGCGAGCTCGACACCTGCCTCTCCCGCGCCGAGCGTCTGGAACACGCCAACCGCGAGGTGTCGCGCCGCCTCGTCGCGGCAATGGAGACGATCCGCAGCGTGCTCGAACGCCGCAAGGAGGCCTGACATGCCGCAAGTCGTGGTGACGATCGATGGAAAGACCTTCCGCATGGCCTGCGCCGAGGGTGAGGAAGACCACCTGACCGGCCTTGCCGCCGAGGTAGACGACCGCGTCAACGAGCTGCGCAAAAGCTTCGGCGAGATCGGCGACCAGCGCCTCGTCGTGATGGCGGCGATTATGGCGACGGACGAGCTGGCCGAACAGCGCCGCAAGGTCGCCTCCCTCGAGCAGGCGCTGGCCGATGCCGCCAACGACCGCGCCGACGCGATCAACGGCCTCAACGCCGGTGAGACGCGCTTTGTCGCCCACATGAACGAGGTCGCGGCAGCGATCGAGAGCGTCGCAGCGAAGATCGACGGCCGGGCCTGAGCCCGGCCGCCTTCGCGATCCGCCGGTTACGACTTGAAGCGGTAGCCGGTCTTGAAGATCCAGAAGATGCCGGCAAGACAGACCGCCATGAACAGCACGGTCATGCCGAGGCTGACCCCGATGGCGACGTCCGAGACGCCGTAGAAGCTCCAGCGGAAGCCGGAGATGAGGTAGACGACCGGGTTGAACATCGTCACGTCCTGCCAGAACGGCGGCAGCATCGAGATCGAGTAGAAGCTGCCGCCGAGAAAGGTCAGCGGCGTGATCACCAGCAGCGGCACGATCTGCAGCTGCTCGAAACCATCCGCCCAGATGCCGATGATGAAGCCGAACAGGCTGAACGTGACCGCCGTCAGCACCAGGAAGAGCAGCATGAAGACGGGGTGCTCGATCCGCAGGGGCACGAACAGCGTCGCGGTCGCGAGAATGATCAGGCCGAGGATGATCGACTTCGTCGCCGCCGCCCCGACATAGGCGATGGTGATCTCCATCGCCGAGATCGGCGCCGACAAAAGCTCGTAGATCGTGCCGGAGAAGCGCGGGAAATAGATGCCAAACGAGGCATTGGAGATGCTCTGGGTCAGGAGCGACAGCATCATCAGGCCGGGCACGATGAAGGCGCCGTAGCTGATGCCGTCGATCTCGGTCATCCGCGAGCCGATCGCCGCGCCGAACACGACGAAGTAGAGCGAGGTCGAGATGACCGGGGCGACGACGCTCTGGAACACGGTCCGGCGGGCGCGTGCCATCTCGAAGAGGTAGATGGCTTTGATCGCGTGGACGTTCATGGCCGCTCTTCCTTGACGAGGCTGACGAAGATTTCCTCGAGCGAACTCTGCTTGGTCCGAAGATCGCGGAAGCTGATGGAAACATCGGCCAGCGCCTTCAGAAGCGCCGTAATGCCGGTGCGCTCGCCTTGGGTATCATAGGTGTAGACGAGTTCGCTGCCGTTCTCGGCGAGCGACAGGTCGAAGCCGGCGAGTTCCTGCGGCACCGCGGTAAGCGGCTTGTGGAGGCTGAGGATCAGCTGCTTGCGGCCGAGCTTGCGCATCAGTTCGGCGGTCTCCTCGACGAGGATGATCTCGCCATGCGAGATGACGCCGATGCGGTCGGCCATCTCCTCGGCTTCCTCGATGTAGTGCGTCGTCAGGATCACGGTGACGCCGCTGTCGCGCAGGCCGCGCACCACCTGCCACATCTCCTGGCGCAGCTGGACGTCGACGCCGGCCGATGGCTCGTCGAGGAAGAGGATCCGCGGCTCGTGGCTTAACGCCTTCGCGATCAGCACGCGCCGCTTCATGCCGCCCGACAGCGTCATGATCTTGGCATCGCGCTTGTCCCAGAGCGACAGTTCGCGCAGCACCTTCTCGATATAGGCGGGGTTCGACGGCCGGCCGAACAGGCCACGGCTGAAGCTGACGGTATCGAACACCGTCTCGAACGCGTCGGTGGTCAGTTCCTGCGGCACGAGGCCGATGGTCGCGCGGGCGGCCCGGTAGTCGCGGACGATGTCATGGCCATCGGCGGTCACGGTGCCTTGGCTCGCGGTGACGATCCCGCAGATGATGCTGATCAGCGTCGTCTTGCCCGCGCCATTCGGTCCGAGCAGCGCGAAGATTTCGCCGCGGCGGATTTCGAGATCGACGTTCTTCAGTGCCTGGAAGCCGGACTTGTAGGTCTTCGCCAGCCCCGAAATTATGATGATGGGCGGCGCGCCCGCCGGCGCTGGCGGGGGATTGATCTGGGGAGATATGGCTGACACGGGGGTATCCTTCGGAGAGGCCGTCGCCGGCCTTTGGTCGAACGCTACAAGTCGGTCGAAAGCGCCCGGGAACAAGGGGCAGCTTGCCGACCAAGGATATTCGCCAAATCGGGCTCTGTGCTCTGGCGGGGTTCCACGATCCCGCCTATATCAGGGGCCGGCGAGCTGCGCGGTCCGACAGGGGTAACATTTCCTCGGGGCCTTACGCATCCCCTAGGGAGCTGTCCCTGTTCCGGCCCGTGGGCTGGAGTATATGGCGCCCACCTACATTGTAGGTTCCCGGGATCGATCATCTCATCGGCCGATGTGGCTCGTCGACCTTTCCCTCTCCGATCTACCGCCGTATCAACCGGGCTGAACCAGTCTCGGACGGGGTAGAGCGCATGGACGGGATCAGGCAGGCAAAGGCGGCGCTGCGGCGCGAGGTGCTGGCGCGTCGCGACGCGCTGGATCCGGCTGCCCGGCTTGCCGCATCGCTTGCCATCGCTGAGGCCATCGCCGCTGCGCTGGAGTTTCCGCCGGGCACGATCGTTTCCGGTTTCCTGCCGATCCGCTCCGAACTCGATCCGCAGCCGCTGATGCGGCAATTGGCTGAACGCGGCGCCCGGATATGCGTGCCCGCGATCGTCGACGGCCAGCTGGAATTCCGCGAGCTCCGGCCGGACTCGCCCCTCGTCGCACAGGGTTTCGGCACGCTCGCGCCGGGACCGGAGGCGGCCGTCCTCGACCCCGTGATCATGCTGGTGCCGATGGCAGCCTTCGATGCACAGTGCCACCGCATGGGCTACGGCCGCGGCTACTATGACCGGGCGATCGAGTCGCTGCGGGCCAAGGGCATGACGCCCTTGCTCGCAGGCCTCGCCTTCGCCGTGCAGGAAGTCGCGTCGGTGCCGGTCGAGGCCCACGATGTCGGCCTCGACCTCGTCGCGACGGAAAACCGGCTCTACAGGGCCGACAGGAAGCCGCGCGGCGCGGCGGCGAACACTTGGGTGAAGTAGTTGCGGCCACCCTCGCTCGAACCGGCAAAGCCAATGCTGGTAAGGTTCGCGCGCAAGAGGTTATGGCGGTGGCCGGGGGAGCGGACCCAGGCATCCATCGCCGAGGCATAGCTGCGCTGGCCGCTGCTGACATTCTCGGCGATCGCAGAATAGCGAACGCCGCCGGCACGAACGCGGCTGGCGAGCGAGCCGCCGACGGTATGGCTGGTGCTGGCGCTGTTGGCCATCGCGTCGGAATGATCGCCAGCGACCTGCATCAGCCCGGCGCTGATGCTGAGGGCGCCGAGACCGTTCTCGGCGCGGAAGTCGTTGATCACGCGCAGCGCCACGCTCTGGTTGATGCCGATACTCTCGGCGGCCTGGCTAGGAGCGGTGGCGGCAAGCGCCAGGCCACCCATACCGATGGCGGCCAGCGCAAAGCGGAAAGGGCTGGGCAAAGCGGTGCTGATCGCACCGAAGATGTTCGGAAACGTCATGTAATTTATCCCTAAATGATAATAATTATTATTAGCAATTAAGTGTGAGGTACTGGCGCGAGGCTTTCTTGCTTTTTCTGAAAACCAGAACTTCAGCTCGCCCGCCGTTATCTTAAGCATTAATTGGCGTTTTAGTTCAAATGAAGCTTCCGTGTTATTTGATATTACGCGGCATGCTCGAAGGATTAAAATGAAGTTGGCATGAAAGAGTGAGCTATATTGACCACATTTGCTAATACTGCGCGTCTCCCTTCAACCGGGTGCGGGGCCGCCCTTGAACAGGCGGGCCGGCCACCGCGAGTGAGCCTTAAGGCCGCTCGTCTCCCGACCCGTGCGCGGTGCCATAGCAGTTGATCGGTGGACGGGAGCCCCGCATTCCGTCCGCAGGATTGACGGTGGATGGGCCCGACCGTCACTGTCGCGCTGCAGCAAGCCGGGAGCCTTCCATGCCGACGAACCCCATCGCCGAGAAGGCTGATCGCCGGCGCGGCCTGTTCGGCAACTGGCAAGCGACAGCGACGCGGCACACGCCGCTCGAGGACGCGCAGGCGATCTTCACCGGCACGGTGCTCACCGCCCTCGGCATCGCCATCCTCGCCCATCTCGGCTTTCTGACCGGCGGCACCGCGGGCCTCGCCTTCATCCTGCACTATGCCACCGGCTGGAATTTTGGCCTGCTCTTCTTCCTGATCAACCTTCCTTTCTACATCCTCGCCATCCAGCGCATGGGCTGGGCCTTCACCGCCAAGACCTTCATCGGCGTCGCGATGCTCTCGCTGATGACGGCGCTGCAGCCCGCGCTTCTCGCCTTCGGCCCGATCGACCGCACGACCGGCGCCGTTCTCGGCGGTCTCCTGATGGGCTTTGGCCTGCTCGCGCTGTTCCGCCACCGGGCGAGCCTTGGCGGTGTCGGGATTCTTGCGATCTACCTGCAGGACCGCTTCAAATGGCGTGCCGGGCTGACGCAGCTGTCGATCGACCTTCTGGTGCTGGCGCTCTCCTTCACCGTCGCCGACCCGGTCGCGATCGCCTTCTCCATCCTCGGCGTCATCGTGCTGAACCTCTTTCTAGCCATCAATCACCGCGCCGACCGCTATATCGCGATGTAGGCGCCTTGCGCGGCGCAGCGGCCGGCTTACCTCTCCCCGGGTGAGCAGCCTTTCCCCCCTCCCCCTCGCCGCAGACTTTCCGGAAGCTTTTCAAGCCTGGTTCACGGCGAAAGGCTGGACGCCGCGGCCGCACCAGCTGGACCTCTTGCAGCGGGCCGAGGCCGGCGCCTCCGTGCTGCTGATCGCCCCGACGGGCGCCGGCAAGACGCTCGCAGGCTTCCTGCCGGCGCTCGTCGACATCACCCGGCGCGGCAAACCGAAGCCCGGCACGCGCTCACGCGGCATCCATACGCTCTACATCTCGCCGCTGAAGGCGCTCGCCACCGACATCGAGCGCAACCTGCAGAAGCCAGTGGCCGAGATCGGCATCGCGGTCACGCTGGAGACCCGCACTGGCGACACCAGCCAGTCGAAGCGGCAGCGCCAGAAGCTGAAACCGCCGGACATCCTTTTGACGACGCCCGAGCAGCTTGCGCTGCTGATCGCCTCGAAGGACGCGCGCAGCTTCTTCTCGGACCTGCGCTACGTGATCTTCGACGAGCTGCATTCACTCGTCACCTCGAAGCGCGGCGAGCTTCTCTCCCTCGGTCTGGCACGCCTTCGCATGCTGCAGCCGGCGCTCCAGACGATTGGCCTGTCTGCCACCGTTGCCGAACCGGACGATCTGAGGGCCTGGCTGGTCGCGCAGGCGCCGGGCACCTCGCCGCTGTCCGACCTCATCACCGTCGAAGGCGGCGCGCGGCCGGAGATCACGATCCTCAAATCGAAGGAGCGCGTTCCCTGGCAGGGGCATACCTCGCGCTACGCGATGCCCGAGGTCTACGAGGCCATCAAGGCGCACCGGACGACGCTGCTGTTCGTCAACACCCGCAACCAGGCGGAGAACCTCTTCCAGGAACTCTGGCGGATCAACGAAGAGACGCTGCCGATCGCGCTGCACCACGGCTCGCTCGATGTCGCGCAGCGCCGACGCGTCGAGGCGGCGATGGCGGCGAACAAGCTGCGCGCCGTGGTCGCGACCTCAACGCTGGACCTTGGCATCGACTGGGGCGATGTCGATCTCGTCGTGCACATCGGCGCGCCGAAGGGCGCCTCGCGACTCGCGCAGCGCATCGGCCGCTCCAACCACCGGATGGACGAGCCATCGAAGGCGATCCTCGTTCCCGCCAACCGTTTCGAGGTGATGGAGTGTCAGGCGGCGCTCGACGCCAACTATCTCGGCCACCAGGACACGCCGCCGATCCGCATCGGCGGCCTCGACGTGCTCGCACAGCACGTGCTCGGCATGGCCTGCGCCGAGCCTTTCCGGACCGAGGACCTCTACCGCGAGGTTACGTCGGCCGCGCCCTACCGGGATCTCGACCCGGAGACCTTCGAGCGTGTCATCGACTTCGTCGCGACCGGTGGCTACGCGCTGAAGGTCTACGAGCGCTACGCCAAGATAAAGCTCGCCGAAGACGGCACCTGGCGCATCGCACACCCGCGCGTCGCTCAGCAGTACCGAATGAATTCGGGTACCATCATCGAGGCCGAGTCGCTGAATGTCCGGCTGATCGGCAAGAAAACGCGCGCCACCAACAGCCGCGGCGGCATGGTGCTCGGCAAGATCGAAGAGGGTTTTCTCGAGACGCTGTCGATCGGGGATACCTTCCTGTTCGCCGGCAAGGTGCTGCGCTACGAGGGCATTCTCGAGAACGTCTGCCTGGTCACCAAGACCGTCGCCGACGACGCGAAGGTCCCGTCCTATGCCGGCTCGAAGTTTCCGCTCACTACCTTCCTGGCGGCGAAGGTCCGGCAGATCCTCGCCGATCCCGAGCGCTGGGGTGCCTTGCCCGAACAGGTGGGCGACTGGCTGAAGATCCAGAAGCGCAAGTCCATCATCCCGCGCGCCGACCAGCTGCTGATCGAGACCTTTCCGGTCGGGCGGCGGTTCTTCATGGTCGCCTACCCGTTCGAGGGCCGGCTGGCGCACCAGACGCTCGGCATGCTGCTGACGCGCCGTCTGGAGCGCGCGCGGGCCAAACCCCTCGGCTTCGTCGCCACCGACTATGCCATCTCGATCTGGGGGCTCGGCGACATCGGCGGGATGATCTCGAGAGGCGCGATCTCGCTCGACGAGCTCTTCGACGAGGACATGATGGGCGACGATCTCGATGCCTGGATGGCCGACTCCTACCTGCTGAAGCGGACCTTCCGTCAGTGCGCGGTGATCGCCGGGCTGATCGACCGCCGGCATCCCGGACAGGAGAAGACCGGGCGGCAGGTGACCGTCTCGGCCGACCTCGTCTACGACGTGCTGCGCCAGCACGAGCCGGACCATATTTTGATGCGGGCGACATGGGCGGATGCGGCGAGCGGGCTTCTCGATGTCGCGCGGGTCTCGGACCTCCTGGCGCGCATCAAGCACCACATCGTCCATCAGGATCTTGCGGAAATTTCCCCGCTGGCGGTGCCGATCATGCTGGAGGCCGGGCGTGAAAGCATCGTCGGCGAGGCGCAGGACGAGCTTCTGTCGGTCGCGGCGGAGGCAGCGATGATCGAACGCGCGTTGAGCTGAGATACAGCGTTACAATTCGCCTCGGCCCGTTACCCGAATTCCGCCACTGAAAGGCAGATCGAAGGATGTTTCCGGACGAAAAGCGCGTCTCTTTCGGCTGCGATTGAGACTTTCGGGAATCGTTAATAGGCTTCTGGTTGTCGCCGTATTATGGGGCGCGCCGATGACCGGCGCGCCGGATCAGGCCTTGCCGGCCTGGAGCTGTTCGCGCACGAAGGCGATCGCCACGTCCATTGCTTTAAGCGAACGATCGATCTCTTCCTTCTGTTCGAGAAGCACCTCCTGCTGCTCCTCGAACCGGCTCAGCGCCGTCTCCATCTGACGGCGCTTGCCATTGGCCTCGTGGTAGATTTCGATCAGCTGCTTGGCTTCCGTCAGCGAGAAGCCGAGTGTTTTAGCCAATAATATCAAGCGCAAGCGCGCCCTGTCACGGCGTGAATACAGACGCGTGGTCCCGCGACGCTCGGGATTGAGCAGCCCGCGATCCTCGTAGAAGCGCAGCGTCCGCAGCGTCACGTCGAACTCGCGCGCGAGGTCGCCGATCTTGAAAACACTTTTCTGGGGCTGCTCCTCGAGATTGCGCCCGAGGAGAAAGTCGATGTCGAGAGGGACAGCTTGAGCGTCGCTCATCTCATTTTCGGTCAGTTTTTTCATCAGCAGTCCAGAACGCAGCACTGACAGGAGTCGGGAGAACCTGTGAGCGATAGGGGCGGGAAATCAGGCAGTCCCCGGGACTATTGCAGCAATTGCGGCGCTTACAAGACAGGTTGCCGTCTACGGCAATCCAGCTTCGCTCCTTCCTCGCGTCCTAAACCCGCAGAATGTAATGGTCATTAACCGACTGTTTACCCTGTTCGAAGATTTCTGGTTTCGGCGGGTATCGATGCAAAAAAATGTCTGTGGCGAGAGTCAACGGGCTCGAGAGCCTCAAGGGATCTGACGATGGTCAAGTCGAATACACCTTTGAAACTGCCACAGAGAGACGACGACCATTCGCCCCTGGCATCGCTCAGCCGGACCCTCGAAGCGCTCGAGATCCGGCTCGCCAAGATCACCCCTGCCAAGACGAGAACGGAGACCGGCTCGGTCGCGCCGTCCTTCGCGCCGACGGTCGATGCCGCTCCGGCCGGCCAGCCTGCGCCTGCGCCCGCCGCCGGCGAGAAGCGCCGCTCGACGCTGGCGGACGCCGTTTCCGAGATCGTCATGCGCCGGCAGATGCTGGACCAGGCGCCGCATCTGGCAGCGCCTGTGCGCCAGCCTGAGCAGCGCGCCCAGGCCAGCGTCGCAGCACCGGCAACCGGTGCCGGCATCGGCCAGCGCTTCGAGGCGCTTGCCGGTGATGTCGAGGCACTGCGCCGCGAAGGCAGCAATTATTCGCTGATGGCCGAGGTCGCCGAGGAACTGCAGCGCCTTCGCCAGGAGATGAAGGCCGAGGCCACGCCGCGCAGCGACCCGCGCTTCGATGCGATGCGCGAGGCCTTCGACGCGCTGCGCCAGATGATCGAGACCCGGCAGAGCCCGGAAGCGATCGACGGCGGCATGAGCGAGATTTCCGAGTCGCTCGCCCGCATGACCGAGGAAGGCGCCGACCGCTCGACGCTGAACACGTTGCGCGCCGAGCTCGAGGAATTGCGCGGCCTTTTCGGCGAGCTCGCCAAGGAGCGCACGCTGGCCGCCGTCGGCCGGCGCTGGGACGCCTTCGAGAACCGCTTCTCGGTGCAGGCCGAGCGCGAGACCGAGTCCCGCAGCGATCTGAAGAACGAACTCGAGCGGCTGCGCGAGTCGCTGCGCTCGCTTGCCAGCGAGGATCAGGTCCGCGCCGTCGAGAAGCGCTGGGACGAGTTCGAGGACCGCTACCTCGGCGCGACCCTTTCGGCACCGCAGGATCCGGCGATCTCGCAGCACCTGCGCGATGAACTCGAGGGCCTTCGCGAGAAGCTCGAGGGCATGAGCGATGCCGCCGCCGTCTACGGCGATCCCGACCGCTGGGGCGCGATCGAGAAGCATCTTGACTCCAAGGATGTCGAGCTCAGCATCCAACGCCTCGCCGACCGCATGGCCGACATCGAGACCGTCCTTGCCCGTCTGCCCCAGAGCCTTGGCATCGGGCCTCTGGAGGAGCGGATCCACTCCCTGACCGTCGGCGTCGACGCGCTGGCCCGCCGCAGCAACGAAGCCGACCTCGAGAACTTCGTGTCACTGGAGGAGAGGCTCGACGAGATCTCGCGGGCGATCGTTGCGACCTCGCTGCAGCCAGCGCCCATGCTGGACATGGCCCCGATCGAGCGGATCGAGGCCCGCATCGCGACGCTGACCTCGCGGGTCGACCGGATTGCCGACGAGGGCGATGCCGAGGTCCTGTCGCTGCGCATCGCCGAGCTGTCCGACCGCGTCGAGGAACTCGCCATCAACCCTGCCGCCGATGCGTTGGCGCAGCGGATGACGGATCTTGCCGACCGGCTGGAGATCGCCTTCACCGAGATGGAGCAGCCGCGGATCGACACCGAGGCCATCGAGCAGCGCCTCTCGGCCCTCGCGCTGCGCCTCGAAGATGCGGTGCAGCCGCGCGCCGACAACGAGATGATGCGCTCGCTCGAGGCCCAGATCGTCCGCCTGTCGGAGCATCTCGGCAACTCGGCTGGCCTGTCGGACGAGTTCGAGATCGAGTTCGATCGCCGGCTTGCCGCCGTCGAGCAGCGGATGGAGGAAAACCGCGAGGCTCTGATCATCGCCGCCCGCGAGGCCGCCGACGAGACCGCCTTGCGCATGCAGGCCGCCGGCGACCGCCGCCAGGGTGAGCACGTCGCCCGGCTGTCGGAGAACCTGCGGTCGCTCGAAGCCCTGTCGCGCGAGACCGACGACCGCTCCAACAAGGTGTTCGAGGCGGTCCACGCCACGCTCCTGAAGATCGTCGACCGGCTGGAGCAGATCGAGACCGACATCAGCGGCAAGGCCGAAAGCGAAGACGACCTCGAGGACGCCCGGCATGACCGCGTCGCAGCGCACAAGGCGGCGGCAAGTCTCGACCTTGCGGCCGAGAGCCGCGAGCCCGCCGGCTTGCGCAGCCCCCCGATGCAGCCGATGCGGACGCGTCCCCAGGAAGCTTCCGAGACGATCATCGCCGAGCGCACGGTCGGCCTTTCGGCCGGTACCACCGACGACCGTTCGCTGGAACAGGTTTCCGCGCCATCGATCGACGCGTCCGACATGATCGACCGGAGCGAGGTCAACCGGCCGCTGGAGCCGGGCTCGGGCGCCCCCGACATCGGCGCCCTCTTGGAGCGCGTGCGCCTGCAGCAGCGCAGCAAGCTCGAAGGCACCAACGAGCCGACGGGCGAGGCCGAGACCCGTGCCGCCGCCCGGCGCGCGGCGCAGGCCGCGGTCGCCGAGGCCGAGTTGCTGCGGTCGCCGGCAGGCGGCATCGGCGCTGCCAGCGGCAAGCTCTCGCTGGTGCAGCGCATTGCCCGCCGCCGCAAGACCATCCTCACCGGTGTCGTCGCGGTGCTGGCCGCGCTGGCAGCGCTGCCTGTCGGAAAGACGCTGATGGACAATTATGGATCGGGCGAAGGCGTCCGCGTCGAAAGCAATGCCGCGCCGACGCCGACGTCGATGCAGACCGCCATCGTCGAGACACCCTCTTCGGTTAGCGTCCCGACCGTGGCTGCTTCCGACACGATCGAAACCGCGTCGGTCGCGGCACCGCCTCAGGCGATAGCTGGACCGCTGGCACCGACCGTCAGCGCCCGCGGCTCCGCTTCCCCTTCCGCCCGCAGCGCGGCGACGGTCAGCTATCCCGCTGCCGCCACCGTGGCCCCAGAGGGAGCGGCAGACACAGGAGCAACGGTGCTTGCATCCGCCAAGACCGAAATGACCGGCAACAGCGATCCCCAGATCATCCTCGCCTCGGCGGTGGCCAAGCTGCCGGCCTCGGCGAGCGGCGCCGCCCCTGCCTTGCCGGCAAGCATTACCGCGCCCGCGCTGATCGAAGCTGCCGGGAAGGCCGATCCGATGGCGCAGTTCGAGATCGGGCTGCGGCTGCTCGAAGGCCGCGGTGCCGAGCCGGACGCGCCCGCCGCGCTGAACTGGTTCGCGCAAGGTGCCCGCAACGGCTTTGCGCCGGCGCAGTACAGCCTCGGCACGCTGTTCGAGAAGGGCAACGGCGTCACCCGCGACACCGGCGCCGCCCGCGACTGGTATCTCCTCGCTGCCAAGCAAGGCAACATTCGCGCCATGCACAACCTCGCCGTCCTCTACGCCACCGGCATCGAGGGCAAGTCGGATCCCGAAACCGCGGCCACCTGGTTCGAGAAGGCCGCCGACTACGGCATGCGTGACAGCCAGTACAACCTCGGCATCCTCTACGCCCGCGGCTCGGGCGTCGAGCAGAGCCTCGTCCAGTCCTACAAGTGGTTCGCCATCGTGGCCGCGGCCGGCGACAAGGATGCCGAGTCCAAGCAGAACGAGATTGGGGCATCGCTGTCGGCGGACGAGCGCAAGGCGGCTGACGCCGCGGTCGTCGCCTGGACGCCGATGGAGCGCAACGAGCGTGCCAACACGGTGGAAGTGCCGCAGGAATGGACCGAACTGAAGGCGGAGAAGACCGCCTCCGTCGACATGAAGCGCGCCGTGCGCAACATCCAGGCGATCCTTTCCAAGCTCGGCTACGATGCCGGAACACCCGACGGCGTGCTCGGCGGCAAGACCGTCAGCGCGATCTCCAAGTTCCAGAAGGAAGCCGGCCTCGACGCCACCGGCAAGATCGACGAGCCGCTGATCCGCGCGCTGCTCGCCCGCAAGAACGGTTAAGGCTCGGGCCCTCCCGGTTAACCCTTGGGGCACACCGGAGACCCGCTGGAAATTGACATGTGGAAGGGGTCAGGCCAAGACGGTCTGGCCCCTTTGTCGCATTGCGGCAAAGCACCGAGACTGTGCCCTTGAACCTTTACCTGCCGATTGCCGAGATCTCCGTGAACATGCTGGTCATTATCGGCATGGGAGCGGCCGTCGGCTTTTTGTCGGGCATGTTCGGGGTGGGCGGCGGCTTCCTGATTACCCCGCTCCTGATCTTCTACAACATCCCCCCTGCGGTCGCTGTCGCCACCGGCGGCAACCAGGTGATCGCCGCATCCTTCTCGGGGGCGCTCGCGCACTACAAGCGCGGCACGATCGACCTCAAGCTCGGCAGCATGCTGCTGATCGGCGGTGCGCTCGGCTCGGTCGTCGGCGTTGCGATCTTCACCCTTCTGCGCCGGATCGGCCAGCTCGATCTCGTCGTGTCCATCCTCTACGTCGTGATGCTCGGCACCGTCGGCGGGCTGATGCTGGTTGAAAGCATTAACGCCATGCGCCGGGTCGGCGCCGGCGGCTCCGGCGAGGTGGCGGGGCATGGCCGCAACAACTGGGTCAACAAGCTGCCGCTGAAGATGCGCTTCCAGCGCTCCAAGCTCTACGTGTCGATCATTCCCGTGCTCGGCCTCGGCTTCGCCATCGGCATTCTCGGCGCGGTGATGGGCGTTGGTGGCGGCTTCATCATGGTGCCGGCGATGATCTATCTCCTGCGCGTGCCGACGAGCGTCGTCATCGGCACCTCGCTGTTCCAGATCATCTTCACGGCGGCCATCTCGACCGTGCTGCAGGCGGCGACCAACACGACGGTCGACGTGGTGCTGGCTTTCCTCCTGATGGTCGGCGGCGTCGTCGGCGCGCAGTTCGGCGCGCAGGCCGGCCGCAAGCTGCGCGGCGAGCAGCTGCGGGCGCTCCTCGCGATCCTGGTCCTTGCCGTCTGCGCGCGCCTCGGCGGCGAACTCATCGTCGGTCCCGGCGACATCTACTCGATCAGCCTGCCGAGCGGCGAGGTGAAGTGATGCGTCCGGTGGTCGGCAAGGCGCTTTTAACCCTCGCGGTCCTGCTGCTGCCTTCGACCCTTGCGGATGCTGAGACGCCGGCCCCGTCGACGCCGCCGCCGCCAGCCGCGCGGGCGCCGGGCGCGCCGCCGGTCAGCAGCCCCTCGTCGCCCGAGGTCACCATTCGCACCACGCCGAAATTTGTTCCGCAGTCACTGCCCGAACCCGGCAAGTCGGCAGCAGCGGCAGGCCTTCCCGAGACCTTCGAGATCGGCCTCTCGACCGAGCAGATCGTCATCGCCTCCAACTTCAGCGGCGCCCGTCTTGTGGTCTTCGGCGCGCTCGACAATGCTGACGGGCGGGTGCTGCGACAGGGCGGCTACGACATCGTCGTCGCGCTGGAGGGCCCGAAGACGCCGCTGGTGGTGCGCGAGAAGGAACGCGTGCTTGGCCTCTGGATCAACCGCGGCTCGGAGAGCTTCTCCAGCGCCCCGGCCTCCTACACGCTTGCATCGACCCGGCAACTGAACGACGTCGCCCCGCAGAAGACGCTGGAGCAACTGTCCATCGGCATCGACAACCTGCGCACCGATATCGGCCGCGACCCGCTGGTCAACTCGCCCAACCGCGACGAGTACGCGACGGCCCTGCGCCGCATCCGGATCAGCCGCGGCCTCTACGCGCAATCCTTCGGCGCCGTCGAGTTCGTCAGCCCGACGCTCTTCCGCGCCGACTTGGCGCTGCCTGCCGATCTGCCCGTCGGCCTGCACACGGCGCGCGCCTTCCTGTTCCGCAACGGGGTCTTTCTGCGCGAGCGCGACGAGAAGCTCTGGGTGGTGAAATCCGGTTTTGAGACGACGGTATCGAACCTTGCGGAGCGTTACGGCGTTCTCTACGGCGTGTTTGCCGTGGCGCTGGCCATGGTGACCGGCTGGCTCGGCCGGCTGATCTTCAAACGGGACTGATGCCATGACCTTGACTGCCGACGACGCCGCGCCGGCCCAGAGCCGGATGCTCTGGATTCTTGGGCTGGGTGGCCTGATCCCGTTCATCGTGATGACGGGGCTGCTCGCCTATGCCGGGACCGCGTTCATCGCCTTCGACATGCTGATCAAGGCGCTGTCGGGTTACGGGGCGGTGATCCTGTCCTTCCTCGGCGGCATCCGCTGGGGCGCCTCGCTGATGCGGGCGAGCCGCGGGCGGCTGACGCTCGGGCTGTCGGTCCTGCCCTCGCTGTTCGCCTGGATCTGCCTGTTCCTGCCCGCGCCTTGGTTGTTTGCGGCCCTTGCCGTCGGCTTCCTGGCGCAAGGCGCATGGGACGTCACGGCAATCCAGCGCGGCAAGCTGCCGCTCGCCTTCCGCACCTTGCGGATCGTGCTGACGGCCGTCGTCGTCCTCTGCATGATCGTCGCGTTCTTCTCGACCTACTGACGCGTCAGCGGCAGAGGCTCGAGAAGGCGATGGGATAGATGCTGCGGATGCCGATTACGTAGGCCTTTGCGCAGCCGGCCCGGAACAGGCCGTGAAACGCCCGGTCCAGGACGTTCAGGCCGCCGGTGGTGACGCCGAAGGACGGCATAATCATCCGCTCGCCGTCAGAGGCGAAGCACGCCCCCCGAACGCTGCGACCGCCGCCGCCGACGCGGGCGACGGGATGGAGATGGCCTGCGATCTCGCCCGGCACATGGCCGGCGCTCGGCTCGTGCCGGAAGGTCCAGGGACCGATGGTAACGCATTCCAGCGTCTCGCCACCGACAAAGGCCGGCGGCTCGGGATCGTGGTTTCCCGAGATCCAGATCCATTCACGTCCAGCCATCAGGCTCACCAGCACCTCGCGATACCTAGCGGGCATGAAGGCCGCGCCGTGCCGGTCGTGAAAACTGTCGCCGAGGCAGACGACGCGTTTCGGCTGGTAGCGCTCCAGCGCCAGACCCAGCAGCTCAAGCGTTGCCGCCGTGTCATAGGGCGGCAGCATCATGCCGCGGCGCGCGAAGGCTGCCCCCTTTTCGAGGTGCAGGTCTGACACGATGAGCAGGCTCTCCGCTGACGCAAAGAGAACGCCGGAGGGGTCGCACACCAGCGCACCGCCGTTCAGCGATGTCTCTATGCCCTCGCACTCCGCTTGCCGCATCCGGCGCAGGATCGCATTCATCCGCTGTCGCATATCCGTTGATTCGTCGCGGCACAGTCGAATCCGCTTTGCTTTTCAAAGCAAGTGCGACCGAAAGGCTTGCAGCGTCGATAGAGGCTGCAGCAGGCGCTGTCACGGGTGATGAAAGCACAAGTCGGTCATCCCTCCAGCCGCACCGCGCACAGACGCGCATCAGGCATGCGGGGCTGCCCGTCGTTTCGTCTTTTGATCCTCGCCGGGTTCATCATTCCGGGTCACGTGAGGGATCAAGCATCCGCGGCGCTTGCCCCGCCCAACAGCAACTCTACGGGAAGCACTCCTCCCCGCTTGCGCCCGTTCCTGCCAGACCCTGTCTGGTTGCATTTCCAAGCCGCCCTTGAAAGCGCCGGCCCGAAACGGTATGTCTTGCACGTTGACGTAAACGTCAAAGTTTGCGCCTTGGAGGAGGACAAGCATGCCGGTCTACCAGGCCCCCGTCGCCGATACGCTCTTCGTGCTGTACGACGTTCTTGGCATCGATCGCCATTCGAACCTTCCGGGCTTTGCCGATGCCTCCCCTGATATCGTCGAGGCCATTCTCGGCGAGGCCGGACGCGTCGCCTCCGAGGTCTTTCACCCGCTGAACCAGGTCGGCGACCGCGAGGGCTGCACCCGGCATGCCGACGGCTCCGTGACGACGCCTGCGGGCTTCAAGCAGGCCTATGCCACCTTCCGGGAAGGTGGCTGGGGCGGCCTGTCGGCTGAAGCGGAGTACGGCGGCCAGGGACTGCCGCACACCCTGTCGGCGGCCGTCAACGAGTTCATGTCCTCGGCCAACATGGCCTTCGCGATGTATCCCGGCCTCACCGCCGGCGCTATCGCGGCCATCACCATCCACGGCACGGACGCGCAGAAGCACGCCTACCTGCCCAGCATGATCGACGGCATCTGGACCGGCACGATGAACCTGACGGAGCCGCATTGCGGCACCGATCTCGGCATGCTCCGAACCAAGGCCGTTCCGAACGGCGACGGCAGCTACGCGCTCTCCGGGCAGAAGATCTTCATCTCGGCCGGCGAGCACGATCTGTCGGAGAACATCATCCACCTCGTTCTCGCGCGCATCGAGGGATCGCCCGCCGGCACCAAGGGCATCTCGCTGTTCATCGTGCCGAAGTTCGTGCTCGATGCCGACGGCAAGCCCGGGGTACGGAACGGCGTCTCCTGCGGATCCATCGAGGAGAAGATGGGCATCCACGGCAACGCGACCTGCGTGATGAACTACGACGGCGCCACTGGCTATCTCATCGGCGAGGCCGACAAGGGCCTGCGGGCCATGTTCACGATGATGAACGAGGCGCGGCTCGGCGTCGGCATCCAGGGCCTCGCCATCTCCGAGATCGCCTACCAGAACGCCGTCGTCTATGCCCGGGACCGCATCCAGGGCCGCTCGCTTTCGGGCGCAAAGGCGCCGGAAAGACAGGCCGACCCGATCATCGTCCACCCCGACATCCGCCGCATCTTGATGAGCATCCGCGCCGTCAACGAGGCCGGCCGGGCGCTGGTGCTGTGGACGGCGCTGAAGGGTGACCTGTCACACCGCGCGGCAGACGAGAAGGAGCGCCAGGCCGCCGACGACTGGATGGGCCTGATGACCCCGGTCATCAAGGGCGTCCTCACCGACAAGGGCTTCGACAACGCCGTAATGGCGCAGCAGGTCTATGGCGGGCACGGCTACATCCAGGAATGGGGCATGGAGCAGTTCGTCCGCGATGCCCGCATCGCCCAGATTTACGAGGGCGCCAACGGCATCCAGGCGCTCGACCTCGTCGGCCGCAAGCTGGCGCTGAACGGCGGCCGGGCGATCCAGGCCTTCTTCGCCGAGGTCGGCGCCTTCTGCGAGGAACACCGCGCCGACGAGAAGATGGCACCCTTCACCAAGGGCATCCACAAGGGATCGAAGGACCTGCAACAGGCAACGATGTGGCTGATGCAGAACGCCATGATGAAGCCCGACAATGCCGGCGCCGCCTCGACCGACTACATGCACCTCTTCGGCCTCGTTTCGCTCGGCTACATGTGGGGCCGGATGGCGAAGGTCGCGCAGGACAAGCTCGCAAGTGGCGACGGCGATGCTGCGTTCATGGAAAAGAAGCTCGTCACCGCCCGCTTCTACATGGAACGCCTGATGCCTGAAACCGCGGCGCACCTCGCCCGGATTTCGTCCGGCGCGGACACGATGATGGCGCTGGACGCGGAGGCGTTCTAGAATTTGGGAACCGCTGCGGTGACGGGGTGCCTCGATGGTAAGTTTCGACAAACTTTCCTACGTGCAGACGCTGGAACGCGCCGGCGTGGAGCGCAAAGTGGCCGAGGCGCATGCCGCGGTCATGCGCGACGTCGTCATGCAGGAAGTGGTGACGCGGGAGACGCTGCGGCTCGAACTGTCGGCCCTCGAACGCCGCATGCTGCTCTCGACCGGGTCGATGCTGGTAGCGGCGGTCGGTTTTCTCTCCGCCATGATCGCCTGGTTCTGATGGCGGGCATGGTGCCGGCTGTCCGATAAGTTCGACCGGACGGTTCAGCCCAGCACCGAGTAGACGCTGCCCGAATTAAATCGCCTCGACCAGGGAAACGGAACTGCCGCCCAGCGCGAGGGCATCCGCCACGGTCGATCAAGCCAAAAGAAAAGGGAGGCTCCAACATGGCCGAAGCTTACATCTACGATCACGTCCGCACCCCCCGCGGCCGCGGCAAGAAGGACGGGGCGCTGCACGAGGTGCCGGCCGTGCGGCTCGGCGCCAAGGTGCTGGAGGCGCTGCGCGACCGCAACGGCATGGACACGTCGAAGGTCGACGACATCGTCTATGGCTGCGTCGATCCGGTCGGCGAGGCTGGTGCTGTGATCCCGCGCGCGTCCGCCTTCGAGGCCGGCTACGACGTCAAGGCGCCGGGCATGCAGATTTCGCGCTTCTGCGCTTCGGGTCTGGACGCGGTGAACATCGCCGCCGGCGGCATCGTCCAGGGCGCGCACGACCTCGTCATCGCCGGCGGCGTCGAGTCCATGTCGCGCATCGGCATGGGCATGGCGGGCGGCGCCTGGTTCATGGACCCGTCCGTCGGCATCCCCTCCTACTTCATGCCGCAGGGCGTCTCGGCCGACCTCATCGCCACCAAATACGGTTTCAGCCGTGACGATGTCGACGCCTATGCCGTCGAGAGCCAGAAGCGGGCGGCGACCGCCTGGTCGGAAGGCCGCTTCGGCAAGTCCGTCGTTCCGGTGAAGGACCAGAACGGTCTCGTGATCCTCGCCAAGGACGAGCACATGCGCCCCACCACCGACATGCAGTCGCTGGGTGCGCTGAACCCCTCCTTCGCCATGCCGGGCGAGATGGGCGGCTATAACGCCGTCGGCATCCAGGCGCATCCGGAGATCGAGGCGATCCACCATGTCCACCATGCCGGCAATTCCTCGGGCATCGTCGATGGCGCCGCCGGCGTACTCCTCGGCTCGAAGGAGGGCGGCGCCATCCTCGGCGCCAAGCCACGCGCCCGCATCCATTCCTTCGCCAACATCGGCTCCGATCCCGCGCTGATGCTGACCGGCCCGGTCGACGTCACCAACAAGCTGCTTGCGCGCTCCGGCATGACGCTGGCCGACATCGACCTGTTCGAACTGAACGAGGCCTTCGCCGCCGTGGTGCTCCGCTATATGCAGGCCTTCGACATCGACCACGCCCGGATGAACGTCAACGGCGGCGCCATCGCCATGGGCCACCCCTTGGGCGCGACCGGCGCGATGATCCTCGGCACGGTGCTCGACGAGCTGGAGCGCACGAACAAGACGACCGCGCTCGTGACCCTGTGCATCGGTGCCGGCATGGGCACCGCGACCATCATCGAGCGCATCTGATGGCCGGCACAGGATCCATCTCCGAAGAGTTCGGCGCGGTCACCGACCACTGGTCGCCGCGGGTCATCGCCGACCTCAACGGTCAGAGCGTCAAGGTCGCCAAGATCGAGGGTGAACTCGTCTGGCATGCGCACGCGGAAGAAGATGAGCTCTTCCTGGTCTGGAAGGGTGAGGTCACCATCCGCTACCGCGACCGGCCCGACGTCCACTTGCGGGAGGGCGATTTCCATGTCGTGCCGCGGGGCATCGAGCACCACCCGCTGGCCCCGTCGGAATGCTGGATCCTGCTTTTCGAGCCTGCGGAAACCAAGCATACCGGCGATACGGTTAGCGACAGGACGCGCAGTCTCGGCTCGCAGCGGGCGCACCTGACGATGGATGCATAAAGTCCGAGATCGGATGCCGGCATCCTGCCGCCGGCAGGCCGACGCATCGCAAAAACATTCGACAGACACCGCCGTCGCCTGACGGCCAGGAGATCGCCATGACGAACTTCACCATCGACACCGACGCCGACGGCATCGCCCTCGTCACCTGGGACATGCCGGACCGCTCGATGAACGTCTTCACCGAGGAGGTGATGGGCGAGCTCGACGCGCTGATCGACCGTTTCGCCGGCGACGCCGCCGTCAAGGGCGTGGTGATCACGTCGGGCAAGGAAGGCAGCTTCACCGGCGGCGCGGACTTGAAAATGCTGCGCGGCATGTTCGACCAGTTCGAGGAAAAGAAGGCGGCCGATCCCGACGGTGCCATCGCCGAACTCTTCGAGCGTGCGGGCCGCATGTCCTGGATCTACCGCAAGCTCGAGACCGCGGGAAAGCCGTGGGTCGCGGCGATCAACGGCACCTGCATGGGCGGCGGCTTCGAACTGGCCCTGGCCTGCCACGGCCGCGTCGCCGCAGCCACCGCCAAGATGGGTCTGCCCGAGGTGAAGGTCGGACTCTTTCCAGGGGCCGGCGGCACCCAGCGCGTGCCGCGCATGACCGACACGCAGTCGGCTCTGCAGATGCTCCTGAAGGGCGAGACGCTCTCGGCGTCGAAGGCCAAGGCGATGAAGCTGATCGACGAGGTCGTGCCGCAAGCCGACCTCGTCGCCAAGGCCAAGGAGATGCTGAAGGCCGGCCTCTCGCCGGTGAAGGCCTGGGATCAGAAGGGCTTCAAGCTGCCGAACGGCATGGTCTACTCGGCGCAAGGGGCGCAGCTCTGGCCCGCCGTTTCCTCGCTCTACCGCAGGGAGACCTCGGACAACTATCCCGGCGCGCGCGCCATCGTGAAATGCGTCTATGAAGGCCTGCTGCTGCCGATCGACCTCGCACTGAAGGTCGAGCAGCGCTGGTTCACCAACGTCCTGCAGACCACCGAGGCGGCGATGATGATCCGCTCGCTCTTCGTCTCGCTGCAGGAGCTGAACAAGGGCGCCCGGCGGCCGAAGACCGTTGCCCCGCACACCCTCAAGACCATTGGCGTGGTCGGCGCCGGCTTCATGGGCGCCAGCATCGCCTATGTCACCGCCAAAGCCGGCTTGAAAGTCATCCTCGTCGACCGCGACCAGGAAGCGGCCGACAGGGGCAAGGCGCACAGCCAGGGCCTGATCGAGAAGCTGGTCGGCCAGGGGCGCGCCAGCAAGGACGACGCGGCGGCTCTGCTCGCGCTCATCACCCCGACGCCGGACTATGCCGCGCTTGGCGAGGCCGATCTCGTCGTCGAGGCGGTGTTCGAAGACCGCGAGGTGAAGGCCGACGTCACGCGCAAAATCGCCGCCGTGCTGAAGCCGGGTGCGATCTTCGCGTCCAACACCTCGACCATTCCGATTACCTCGCTTGCCGAAGCCTTCCCAGACGCCGAACGGTTCATCGGCATCCACTTCTTCTCGCCGGTCGACAAGATGATGCTGACCGAGGTGATCATGGGCGAGAAGACGGGCGATACCGCTCTGGCGGTTGCGCTCGACTTCGTCCGGGTGATCAAAAAGACCCCGATCGTCGTCAACGATACCCGCGGCTTCTTCGTCAACCGCTGCTTCCTGCGCTACATCTCTGAAGCCTACGACATGCTGATCGAGGGCGTGCCGGCGACGATGATCGAGAACGCAGCGAAGTTCGCAGGCATGCCGGTCGGCCCGCTCGCCCTGAACGACGAGACGGCCGTCGACCTCGCGCAGAAGATCATGAAGGCGACGATCCGCGACGAGGGCGAAGGCGCGGTCAACCCGGCGCACTTCGCGCTGATCAACAAGCTCGTCGACGACGAGGGACGGCTGGGGCGCAAGAACGGCAAGGGGTTCTACGACTACCCCGCCAAGCCCGCCAAGAAGAGCCTCTGGCCCGGCCTGAAGGCGCTCTACCCGCAGAAGAAGGCAGAGGACGTCGACTTCCCCGAACTGAAGCAGCGCTTCCTCGTCACCATGGCGCTGGAAGCCGCACGGACCATGGAGGAAGGCGTCGTGACCGATCCACGCGAGGCCGATGTCGGCTCCATCCTCGGCCTCGGCTTTGCGCCCTATACCGGCGGCATGATCTCCTACATCGACGGCATGGGGGTGAAGAACTTCGTAGCCATCTGCGAGCGGCTGGCGGCGAAGTACGGCACGCATTTTGCCCCGACGCCGCTGCTGCGCGACATGGCGGACAAGGGCGACAGCTTCTACGGCCGCTTTGCGCCGGCGGAAGCGCAGGCCGCCTGAACGCAGACGCAACCCGCAGCCACAAATCAAAAGGGGCGAGCCAGCCGGCTCGCCCCTTTTCATTGAACAATCCCGCGGTCCTAGACGCTCTGCGTCTTGCGCACACGGCGGAAGAGGCCGCGCTTCTCGCTGGTCGCCGGCTTTCCCCGAGAGGCGCTCTTGCCGATGGTATCGGCGACCCGCGCCCCGCGCTCGCCCAGCGGCTTTGCCGGTAGGTCCGTGGTATCGAGCGCCGTCTGGTGCTCGAGTTCGGCATTGATCTCGGCGCCGATGATGAAGATCGTCGACGACACCCAGACCCACATCATGAAGCCGATGACCGCGCCGAGCGAGCCGTAAGTCGCGCCGTAATTGGCAAAATTCTGGAGATACCAGGAGAAGGCGATCGACGCCGCCAGCCAGACCACGGCGGTCAGCAGCGCCCCGAGAAACACCCAGCTCCAGCGGGCGCGGTTTCGGCTGGGACCATAGCGGTAGATCATGGCAATGGAGCCGACAATCAGCGCGAACACCACGGGCCAGCGCAGCGAGGCGATCAGCACGTCGCTGAAGCTCGACAGGCCGAAGATCTTCATGATCACGGGCACCACGCCGACGGTGACGATCAGCATGATGCCGATGAACACGGCGCCGAGGGTGAAGCAGAAGGCGACGAGGTTCAGTTTGATAAAGCTGCGTTGCTCCTGTTCGCCATAGGCGACGTTCATGGCCTCGAACAAGGTCTTGATGCCGTTGTTCGCGCTCCACAGCGCGACGGCGAGACCAATGATGAAGCCACGCGACAGCGAGGCCGGGTCCTGGCTGACCAGCGTCTCCAGCTGATTCTGCAGGAGCTCGGTTCCCGCCTGCGGCAGGAACTGCCCGATGAAGGCGATGTGATCGGAAATGGTCGAGGGATCGGCGACGAAGCCGTAAGCGGAGACGAAGACCGCGAAGGCCGGGAACAGCGCCAGCAGCAGATAGAAGGTGGCGCCGGCCGCGATCAGCAGCACGCGGTCTTCGAAGAACGAGACATAGAGCCGGACAAAAACGTCCTTCCAGCCCTTCCAAGGAATTGCCGTCGGATGTGCAGCATCCCTCCCCCGTCCGGGCTCGCTCGCCCGCCGGCGCATTTCCTCGCTGGTACTGGTGCCGAAACGGAGGCTCATGATCTGTTACTGTCCTGTTTCGGCGCTTCTTTCGCGCAAAGGCCTGCAGCTCATTGCCCACAGAGCACAGCGCAGAACGCTCCACAACAATGCCATAATTCGGCCGAGGTTCCTGGAGGAAACGCTTGCTGTCACGGCCCCGAGAGGGATAAGGCGAGCGGATTGACCGGCAACGAGGAGCGACCGATGACGATCGACTACTATTACAGCTCCTCCTCCCCCTATGCGTATCTCGGGCACGAGGAAATCCGCTCCGTCGCCGGCCGGCACAATGCCAAGCTCAATCTCATCCCGGTCGATCTCGCGGCGATCTGGGCGGTATCCGGCCAGGTCCCGCTCGCCAAGCGGCCGAAAATCCGCCAGGACTACCGACGAATCGATCTGCAGCGGGTGGCACAGCGCCGCGAGTTGCCCTTGAATATCGAGCCCAGGTTCTTCCCGGTCGATGCCTCCTTCGCCGACCTCTGCGCTGTCGCGCTGATCGCGCTGGGCGAGAACCCGATCGACTTCGTCGAGAAGGTGTTCACCGGCGTCTGGGTCCGCAACGAGGACATCGCCGACCGCGTGCAGATCGAGGCCTATCTGAAAGAGCTCGGCTTCGACGCCGCGACGGTCATGGCGAAGGCCCAGGCCCCGGAGTCGGCCGCTACCCGCAAGGCGAATGCGGACGCCGCGGTCGCGGCCGGCATTCCGGGCGTTCCGGGCTATGTGCTCTCCGGCGAGCCCTTCTTCGGCCAGGACCGCATCGACGACCTGGAGCATGCGCTGGACAGCGGACGCCGGCCATTGCGCATCGGCGAGTAGCGGCCGCGCCGAAACGTGGTTGGCAACGAATCCCGCCACTGGACAAGCTGAGTTGCGGCCACTACACAAGGGGTCTCGGAGGTATATATTCCTCCATCCTTGTAACGACGGACGGTCACGATGTTATCGCATGAGCGCATCTGGGCAGCGATAGATACCCTTGCCAAGCGGCACCGGCTGTCGCCGTCCGGCTTGGCCAAAAAGGCCGGCCTCGACCCGACGACGTTCAACAAGTCGAAGCGGAACAGCGTCGATGGTCGTCCGCGCTGGCCCTCGACCGAGTCGATCTCCAAGATCATGGCGGCCACCAGTTCGACGATCGAGGAGTTCCTGACGGCCATGCCGGGTCCTGGCGTGGGCTCGAGCGGGTCGCGCGCGCCCTCCTCAGTGCCGCTGCTGGGCTTCGCCCAGGCCGGTGCCGGCGGCTTCTTCGACGATAGCGGCTTTCCCGTCGGCCAGGGCTGGGACGAGATCGTGCTGCCGCAGGCGGGCGGGACGGAGCCTGTCTATGCCCTGGAGGTCGCGGGCCAGTCGATGACGCCGCTCTACCGCGAGGGCGACATCGTCATCGTTTCGCCCGGCACGTCCGTGCGCCGGGGTGACCGCGTGGTGGTGCGCACCAAGTCCGGTGAGGTGATGGCGAAGATCCTGCAGCGCCAGACCGCGCGAACGATCGAACTCGCCTCCGTCAACCCTGACTTCCCGGACCTGCAGTTCGGGGTCGACGAGATCGAATGGGTTGCCCGCATCGTCTGGGCCAGCCAGTGATCGCTGGCAGTTCTCTCCTCGCCCACAGGCGGGCGCAGACGGACCCCAAGGCCTGATGTCTCTGGATGCCGGCAGCGCCTCTTCGCGCGCGGACGTCGAGCGCGGCCTGAAGATCGCACTGGCCCTGGCCGTTCTTGTGATCCTGGTGTTTTCGCTGGTCGGTCCAGAGGGCCGGCGGGCGCAAGCCACTGCGGAGGCGCAGGCAGCAGCAGAAAGCCGGCCTCCGGATACCGACACCCGCAGGCCACCCGTATCAACAGCCCCCAAGGCATGGTCGGCACCACCGGCCTCGCTGGCGGAAGCTCCCGCCGGCCGCGTCCTGCCGCCGCCCCCTGTTGCAACGCCAGCGCCCTCCTCCAACCGCCTTGGCGGCCCGCGTCCGACCAGCGTCACCGCACAGGCCGAAATGATGGGGCCACCGGCGCCGCGCCTGCGGCTCCTGCCGCGGCCGATCGCCGTCGACAGCGCGACCTTCCAGATCGGCAGCGGCAGGCTCCGCCTAATCGGCATCGAACCGCTGGCGACGTCGGCGGTCTGTGGCGAGGGTGGGAGCGCCTGGCCCTGTGGCATGCAGGCCCGCACCGCCTTGCGCGGCTGGCTGCGCTCGCGTTCGATCCTCTGCAGCGTCCCAGATGGTTTCGGCCGGCGCGACGAGACCATCGCCGCCCGCTGCCAGCTCGGCGACGCGGATATCGCGCAATGGCTGGTCGAGAACGGCTGGGCCCGCGCGCGGGACACCAGCCGCTATACGATCGTCGAGGACAATTCGCGCAAGGCCAGTCGCGGCATGTGGCGGACGGGCGGCCCCGCCGCACCTTGATTAAAGGGTGGCTTCAGCCGGCGGCCAGCTTGCCGTCCAGCGCGTCGCGGATCAGCCGGCGCGTTTCCGGAATGCCGTAGAGCGAGACGAAGGAGCCAAAACGCGGTCCCCGCTCCTGGCCGATCAGCGTCTGGTAGAGCGCCTGGAACCAGATGCCGGAAACGCCCGGGCCGCCGTTCGGACCGGTCTTCTTCAGGTCCTGGTAGCGCTCGATCGGGCGGGCGACGTCGAGGATCGCATCCTGGATCGTGTCGCTGTCGACCGTCCCGCCGACGGCCTCTTCCTGCAGAACGCCAAGCTTCTTGTCGAGGGTCTCGAGGGCAGCGCGCTCGACCTCGTCGGGGGCACGGAACACCTTCGACGGCGCGACGAAGTCGGTGAAGTAGCGCAAGGCATAGCCGACCATGCGGTCGAGTTCCGGCGCCGTCTCGGCCGTGACGCCCGGGGCGTAGCGGGTGATGTAGCCCCAGAGCGTGCCTGCGTCGCCGGCGTTCGATGCCGAGACGAGGTTCAGCAGCATGGCGAAAGGCACCGCGATGCCCTCCGTCGGCGGCACGCCGCTGTGGATGTGCCAGACCGGGTTCTGCAGCTGCTGCTGGAGCGTCTGCCGGCCGAAGGCGTCGAGGAAGGAATAGTACTCGTCGACCGCCTTCGGGATCACGTCGAAATGCAGGCGCTTGGCGGCGCGCGGCTTGCCGAACATGTAGAAGGAAAGGCTCTCCGGCGAGGCGTAGGCGAGCCAGTCCTCGATCGTCAGGCCATTGCCCTTCGACTTCGAGATCTTCTGGCCCTTCTCGTCGAGAAAGAGCTCGTAGTTGAACCCGTCCGGCGGCAGCCCGCCGAGCGCCCGGCAGATCTTCGAGGACAGCGTGACGCTGTCGATCAGGTCCTTGCCGGCCATCTCGTAGTCGACGCCGAGCGCTGTCCAGCGCAGGGCCCAGTCGGCCTTCCACTGGCACTTCACGGCGCCGCCGGTGACTGACGTCTCGATCCGCTCGCCGGTGTCGGGATCGGCATAGGTGATGGTGCCGCGGTCGGCGTCGCGGTCGATCATCGGCACCTGCAGCACGATGCCGGTGCGCGGATGGATCGGCAGGAAGGGCGAATAGGTGGCACGGCGCTCGGCCCCGAGCGAGGGCAGGATCACCTCCATCACCTCGTCATAGCAGCGCAGCATGGTCAGCAGCGTCTCGTCGAAGCGGCCGGCGGCGTAGTAGTCGGTGGCCGAGGCGAACTCGTAGTCGAAGCCGAAACGGTCGAGGAAGGCGCGCAGCCGGGCGTTGTTCGCCGCGCCGAAAGACGGGTACTCGTTGGAGAACGGGTCCGGAATGCGGCTCAGCGGCTTGCCGAGATGCGTCAGCATCATCTCTCGGTTCGGCACGTTCTCCGGCACCTTGCGCAGGCCGTCCATGTCGTCGGAGAAGCAGAGGAGCCGCGTCGGCACGGCGTCGGCGGTCAGCGCCCGGAAGGCGGTGCGGACCATTGAGGTTCGAGCGACTTCGCCGAAAGTCCCGATATGCGGCAGGCCGGACGGACCATAGCCGGTCTCGAACAGAACTGGACCCGTCTTGCCGGTCTTCTCCCGCCGCTCGACCAGCTTGCGGGCCTCCTCGAACGGCCAGGCGTTCGAGGTCTGAGCCTGCGTGACCAGCTCGTCGGTGACAGTCAGAAATTCGTGCCGGGCAGCGGCCATGAGATCCTCGGTCTTGTCGGTCGGTGAACGGCACCGATGCGAACCCCGGCGGGGCCGCAGCGCTCCAGCCGCTGGGATCGTCTATGGCGGGGCGGGCGCGCCGTCAACAAATCCGGAGATCGATCGCCGTCAGAACGCGCTGAGCGGGAAATAGCGCAGCATCAGCTCCGAGAACCGCCGCTTGGCGACAACCTGACCGATGGCATAGTCGAGCGCCTTGGCAAGATCGGCGTTCTTCTTGTCGACGGCGATGGCCAGCCCCTCGCCGAGGAAACGCTCGGAGAAATACGGCCCGCCGGAAAAGCTGCAGCAGTTCTCGGCCGCATCGCTCTCCAACCAGAACGCAAAGCCGACGCCATCGCCGAAAACGGCATCGACTGTCCCGCCTCGGAGGGCGGCGAAGGCCAGGTCGCGGCTGTCGAACGGCACCGGTTCTGCCACCGGGAAATAAGCCTTCAGCATGGCCTCATGGCCGCTGCCGGCAACGACGCCGATGCGCTTTTGCGCAAGCGTCGTGGCGAACGGTGCGGCCAGCGGCCGATCGTTGCGCGTGACGAAACGTGCAGCGAAACGAAAATAGCTCTCGGTGAAGGCGAGTGTGCCGCGGTTTTCAGGCGTGACCGCGACGCCGGCGATCACCGCTTCGGCCTCGCCCCGCCGCAGCGCCGGAAGAAGGTCAGCGAACGGCCGCGCCTCGATCTGGCACCGATCGATCAGGCCCAATTCCTCGCAGGCGGCGCGGACGAGATCGACGTTGAAGCCACCGAGCCTGCCGCGCGCATCGAGGAAGTTGAAGGGGGGATAGTCCACGCTGGTCAGGAACCGCACCCGCTCCAGCGCCGGCAGGGCCGGTTTGGCGAGACGCTGGCGCTGATCCCAAAAGTTCGGCGTGGCGGCTTCCTGCGCGCCGGCAACAACCGCCGTTAGCAGAAGCATTCCCGCACAAGCAACCTTGAATAGAAGTCGAGACACCAATCATTCCCTCAGCGGTTTGTTCACGCCATCCGCGCTTCAGTGGAGGATCACCGCCGTAGGGTTGCGTCAACGAGCGGTGGCACACCATGCCGTTTTCAGCAGGATACGCTGATATGCGTGACGAGGGGACCCTCACAAGGCCCTCCTTGCGATCTCTCGACGATCCGTCCCCTGCAAGATCTGCCACGCTGGCGGCAGGAGAGGCGCCCGACCAGGCCGACGGCGCATCAGGTCTTTCCGCCAGCCGCTTGCCGAGCCTTCTCGGACAGCTCGGCATTTCCCCCGCCGATCTCGCCAATGCACGCCTTGCGGCCCGGCTGAACGGCTCGGACGTCGGGCTGGAGTTGATCTGCGCCGGCAAGGCAAGCGAGGAGGACCTTGCCGAGGTCATCGCCAGAGCGCTGTCGATCCCGGTCGCGTCGATCACCTCGGGCGATGCCATCGTCGGAAAACCGAGATGGCCCTCCCCCGAAACTGCCGCCTGCCCGAGATCGCTGCGGACCTGCGACGCGGATCTCGGCGGGAAACTTTTCGTTGCGCCGCGCCTCGAGGACATCGGCACCTTGCGCGGAATCCTCAGCCGCCATCCCGCACGCCGGTCCTCGTTGCGCGTCACGACGCCGACGGCAATCGCCCGCCATTTCGCGGAAGCATCGGCAAAGTCCCGCAGCGACGCTGCCCGCCTTAGCCTTGCCGCTTGGTCACCGGCGCTGTCCGCGCGCGAGGTGCTCACCGGACCACAGGGGCTGGCCTGCGCGGGCGCACTGGCGCTTCTCATCGCCGCCCTTTGGTTTGCTACCGGCGCGGTGATCCTTGCCGTTCACCTGCTGATCGTGCCGCTGTTCCTCGTCGGCAGCCTCTGGCGGTTGAGGGCGGCGGCCGACATTTTCCGCGGTCGCCCGATCGCCGCCGACCGCGACGATCACAGCCCGCCCCCGCGGCATCCCGTCTACTCCGTCCTCGTCGCCCTTCGCCGGGAAGCGGAGATGGTACCAAGGCTGGTTGCCGGCCTGGCGGCGCTGCGCTGGCCGCGCTCGCGCCTCGAGGTGTTGCTGGTATGTGAGGCCGACGACCCGGAGACCATCTCGGCCGTCGAGGCAGCCATTCGCGGGCAACCGGGTTTCCAGATCGTCCTGGTTCCGCCCTCCTTGCCCCGCACCAAGCCCAAGGCATTGAACGTCGCGCTGCCGCTCGCCACCGGCGAATTCCTGGTTCTCTATGATGCCGAAGACCGGCCCCATCCCGAACAGCTGCACGCCGCCTGGCAGGCGTTCCGGCAGGGCGGCCCGCGCCTTGCCTGCGTTCAGGCGCCGCTGGTCATCGGCAACGGCAGCTGCAGCTGGTTGTCGGGGCATTTCGCGCTGGAATATGCCGCCCTCTTCCGGGGCTTTCTGCCTTGGCTCGCCCGACAAGGCCTTCCACTGCCGCTCGGCGGCACCTCCAACCATTTCCGTCGGGAGGCGCTGGTCGCGGTCGGCGCCTGGGACAGCCACAACGTCACCGAGGATGCCGACCTTGGCATCCGCCTCGCCCGCCGCGGGCTGGTGGTTGGAACGATCGACGTGCCGACCGGCGAGGATGCACCGGAGCGCTGGAGTATCTGGCTGCGCCAGCGGACCCGGTGGATGAAAGGCTGGATGCAGACCTGGCTGGTCCACATGCGCCAACCCATCCGGCTATGGCGCGAACTCGGTCCCGGTGGGTTCCTCGCTTTTCAGGTCCTGTTCTTCGGCATGGTGGGGTCCGGGCTCGCCCATCCGCTCTCCCTCGTGTTCATCCTCTATTCCTTAAGCTCGGCCGTTGGTTCAACTCCGCTTTTGAAGGCGCTGGTCGTGGCGGACTCCGTCATCCTGGTCCTCGGATATCTTGCCTACGGCGTGCTGCTCCTCAAATCGCTCTCCCCGAAGGAAAGAAACCTGTTTCGGCCACTGTTCGTGTCGGTCTATTTCTACTGGATGCTCGTCAGTCTTGCCGTGCTGCGCGCCATGGTCCAACTGGTGGCCGCCCCGCATCGTTGGGAGAAGACGCCGCACGGCATGGCCGCCAAGGCAAAGGCCGGGCTCCCGTCAGCTCCAAGGTTGGCCGCTCCTGCAGCAGACTGAACCGCCGCGTTCCGCCATTTTCGCCCGGCCAAACGCCGGCTGAACGCCCGAAGCGCTTGCCTCGCCCGTCGCATCCACGCTTGATGCTCCAGAACGGCGCATGTCGAGATGGGCATTCGGGTGAACGTTCTACCTCGATTGGGGGAGGCCAGATGATCTCTTGATGCCCCGCACGCGCGGACGGAAAGAATTGCACGGGCGGCGTTCGGGAGGGATCTGCTGCGGCGGCAGACGCGTGTTATCCTTCAACTGTCGCCTGAGCTTATTCGACCTTATCGATCCTCCAGCGAGACAGGGCTCGCTGCCCGTTGGTGTCGCAACGGGCTTCAAAAACGACCCAGCAAAATGCAATTTCCGCGCGCTGTTGGCGACAGCATGCATCCGGCGACGAGAATGAACGTACCTGATTATTCGACAACGAGAATGATCGACATGACGCCTCGGCTCAACCCTTTACAGATCCTCCACCTGATCTCGCGGCTGCGAAGGTCCGCCGAGGAAGGTCAGCAACGCGTTGACGACTATGATGATGACGGCCTGCAGCTCTGCCTTGCCGCCGGGTTGATGGTCGATGCCGCCGATACGCTGGAGGCTTTACTGTCCGAGTGGCCCGCCAACGACGACCGGTCGGAGAGGAAGCTGGATGATCTTCAGCAATAGCACCGGGCGATCGTTGAGCGGCGGCATCCCCGCGTCAAGCCGAATGGCCGCGTCCAAAATATCAACCTTCGTGCGCTCCCGTTTGCGAATGACGGCGCTTCATGTCCGCCCCCGGCATCGCCGCGCAAATTTAGTCGACCGCTATCTCCGTTATTCCTGCTGCCACATGGGCTCGTTCAGCCGCGCTGAAATCCACTCCTGCGCGTGATCGATATCATCGAAGACCTGGTCCGGCGGATAGGGCAAGGTCCCGAAGGTCGCCTCAAGGTTCCACTTGCCGGCATAACGAACGCCATGGACGTGTTCCTCCAAACGCACGATCACCGCCACGAGGTGGTCGCCCGCGTAGACCAGAAGGCCGTTCTCATCCGTGCTGGTCGTCGCGACCTTTACCGGCTGCAAGCGCAAGGCCTCTCTCCCCAGCCATAGTGTGACAAAGGACGCCTCGAACCATTGAGCGTCTGTCTGTCCTCACGGGGGATACGGATGATAGGCAGCAACAGATGCGCTGTCACGAGAACGTGTTTCCGAGGTTGCACGTCAAAGTCCGGGGGTAGCGAACCTAACCTTCCACGTGCGATGACGCTCTTCTGAAACGTGTCCGGCGAATTTCACTCCTGGACCAGCTGGATATGAAAACGGGGGCCTCAGCCCCCGGATGTCATCGCCTGGAAAAGGCCTCGGTTAAGAAGAGACTTCCTCGTCTTCCATCTCTTCGCTCTTCGAAGCTTCAACCTTGGCCGCCTTTTCGGCCGCAACCGCATCGCGCTCGACTTCGCGCGCGGACGACTGGTCAGCCATCAACAGCCAGGCAGCCTCGGCGCGCTTGCTGCGGTCCCTGACGTTCTCGAGCTTTGTCTCGGACGCCTCGCGGGCACATTCGGCCGCGCGTGCCAGATAGAATTCGCTAGCCAAAGCCACCGCATGCTCCTTGATCGACGAACCCAACACAACCCGGAAAACCCGCCGATCAGGGGTCCAAGGCGACCGTCGCTCGCAGCGTGGCCTGCACACCGAGATCCCATAGGTGCCGATCTCGTGTGTTCAAGAGTAAGAGATGGGGCAATCGGCAGAAAAAACAAGCATGACGATCGATTGACCGTCCCGGCATTGCCTTAATTACCGGAGGGCAGCTTAGCGGCGTCGCTATCTCAGATCATCGGTCCGGATGGAACCGGAAGCGCCGGCCCCAGAGAAACTCTCCGATAAAATGGCTGAATGTCGGATGCCGTTGATCTGCGCGCGTGTGCGTTTTCTCAGTCGAAGGCTGCCGAAGCTAAGCAGACCGCCAGGCATGCCCCATTCGCTGTAAGGTCAAGCGGGTGCCCAACCCCGACGGCAGGCCGCCGAGGCTGGGCGGAACTTCAGGCCGCGCCGTAGCCGACGACGCCCTTGATCTCCAGAAACTCGTCGAGGCCAAAATCGGCATATTCCCGGCCGTTGCCGGATTGCTTGTAGCCACCAAACGGGGCACCGGCGTCCCAGGCGGGGTAGTTGATGTAGACGTTGCCGGCGCGCATCTTGGCCGCCATCCTGCGTCCGCGGGCGAGGTCCGCCGTCTGAACATAGGCTGCAAGACCATAGACGGTGTCGTTGGCGAGCTCGGCCACTTCGTCCTCGCTGTCATAGGTCAGGATCGACAGGACGGGACCGAAGATCTCCTCTCGGGCGATGGTCATGTCCGGCGTGACGCCGCTGAACACCGTCGGCTTGACGAAATAGCCGCGGTTCAGCCCGTCGGGACGGCCGAGACCGCCGGCGACGAGGTTGGCGCCTTCGGAAATGCCGCTTTGGATCAGCTTCTGGATCTTGTCGTACTGCACCTGGCTGACGACCGGGCCGAGCGTCGAACTGTCGGCATCGGCCGGCCCCACCTTGAAACCTGCCGCTGCCTTCGCTGCGATCGCCGCCGCCTCGTCGGCGCGTGCCGCGGGGACGAACATGCGCGTCGGCGCATTGCAGGACTGACCGGAATTGCCGAAACAACCGGCAACCCCTTTGCTCACCGCAGTATCAAGATCGACGTCGTCGAGGAGGATGTTGGCCGACTTGCCGCCGAGCTCCTGGTGAACACGCTTGATCGTATCGGCGGCGGCCTTGGCGATCAGGATGCCGGCCCGCGTCGAGCCGGTGAAGGAGACCATGTCGATGCCGGGGTGCTTCGAGATCGCCTCGCCAACGCCGGGGCCATCGCCGTTGACGAGATTGAAAACGCCATTCGGCACACCGGCCTCGTGCATCATCTCGGCGAACAGGAGACCGCTCATCGGCGCGATCTCGCTCGGCTTCAGCACCATGGTGCAGCCAGCCGCGAGCGCTGGCGCGACCTTGCACATGATCTGGTTCATCGGCCAGTTCCACGGCGTGATCATGCCGACGACGCCGATCGGCTCCTTGGCGATCAGCGTGGTGCCTCGAACTTCCTCGAACTGGTAGGTCTCGAGCGTCTCGATCATCTTCTCAAGGTGCAGCGAACCCATGGCCGCCTGGGAAGAATTGGCCATCGCCAGCGGCGCGCCCATCTCCTGGCTGATCGCCGACGCCATCTCGCCATAGCGCGCCTTGTAGACCGCCAGCAGCTGGCGCATCAGCGCCAGGCGCTCTTCCCGGCTGGTCAGCGAAAATGTCGCAAAGGCACGGCGCGCGGCTGCAACCGCCTTGTCGAGGTCGGCAGCGGTGCCGATGGAAATCTCGGCAAAGGCCTCCTCGCTCGACGGGTCGATCACGGCGAGCGTTGCCGGGACGATCGGGTCGACCCATTCTCCGTCGATATAGAACTTCAGCGCGTTGGCCATGGCTGTTCCCTTCCGGTGACGATCTAGCCCGTATGGCGTAGCGCGCGCCCAACGCGGGGGTCAACGCATCGCCGCAGCCGCCTGCGTGCCGACACTTCGATCGAGACCGTACAAGACCGGATTTGTCGATGGCCGGCTGCATCCCCCGCCGCCGGATCCCGTAGCTGCCGTCATGACACAGCAGAGCAGCATGATGGCGGCAGACGAGGACAGGAATTCGCAACGAGCGGCGGCAGCCCTGGCGGCGGGGACTTCACCGACACGGGTGTTTCGGCTGGAAGCCGGACTTCCCCTCGCGCACCTCGCGGCGCGCGCCAACCTGTCGATCGAGCGGCTGGAGCGGATCGAAAGCGGGTCTCCCCCGCGTCTCGACGAGATGCTGGCTCTTGCGAGGGTTCTCTCGGTGCCGGCCGAATGGCTCTTCGACGAGGCGCGCGAGGACGGGCCGGCCGAGCGCCTTCCCTGAGCCCAATGAGCGCAGCGGCTCTGCCAACGCTTACGGGCGGTTGCGGCCTAGGCCGCGAGCGCGCCGAAACCCTTGCGCAGGAACGCCTGACCCTTTATGAAAATTGGGCGAGCGCGGGCGTAGTTCAGTGGTAGAACGCCAGCTTCCCAAGCTGGATGTCGTGGGTTCGATCCCCATCGCCCGCTCCATACTTTCCAGGGTTTCAGGATATGTATCGGCCGTCCCAACCTCGGTTGGACACGTATTGGACGGCATTGACGACATCTTGGATACGAACGAAAGCCTTGAGATCTCCGGGCTCGGCGCCGTCGATCGCGATGTGGCGATCAGCACTTGGCGCGTATTCCACACCTCTGAGTGCCGAAAACTCCAGCGTTTCGTTCAACGCACAGTACGCGGGTATGGATGCTCGCCCAGCCGATCTCCTCTCCCGCCAAGCGCAGTCGGAACAGGCATCACGCCGGCGTGATGGCAGCGAGCTGTCCGGTCACGCAAAGCATATTGTGCGCCGAACTATCGTGATGTCCGCGTCCTAGTCAGTCTGCTCCCCGCGGTTACTTAGCGGAGGAGTTAGATCCACCATGCGTCAGAACTCGACCTGATCTGGAAGCGGAGGCGCTTGATGCGCAACGGCTTCCTCATCGATCGCGTTGATGGCTGATTTTCTACAGTCGACCGGCGGGACCCATGACCACACGACGTGCCTTGTTCTTTCGCCGTCCCCTCGCCCTTCCGGCGATCCTTGGCGCTTGCTGGCTGCTGGCAGGCTGCAACTCCGAAGCAGATGAGGCTAAGGCGCCGGAGAAACCGCCGACGGAGGTCGGGTTCGTTACGACGAAGACGGAAGACGTTTCGCTGATCACCGAACTTGCAGGTCGGACTGCCGCCTTCGAGACTTCGGAGGTTCGCCCGCAGGTCTCGGGTCTGCTGCAGGAGCGGCTGTTTACCGAGGGTGCGACGGTCCAGAAGGGCGACATCCTCTACCAGATCGATCCGAGCCTGTTCGAAGCCGCCGTCGCCGAGGCGAGGGCCAATGTCGCCAGCGCCAGAGCGACCGCGGAGAATGCCAGCGGTCAGGCGGACCGGCTGCGGCCGCTGGTGCAGAAGGGCGTGGTCAGCGAGCAGTCCTTCACGGATGCCGCCGCGACATCGAACGCGGCGCTCGCCGCCGTGGCGCAGACCGAGGCGCAGCTTCAGACCGCCGAGATCAACCTCCGCTTCAGCCGTGTCTCCGCGCCGATCAGTGGCCGCATCGGACGGTCGGTATCGACGACCGGCGCGCTGGTCTCGGCTGCGCAGACCGATCCGCTCACCACCATCCAGCGGCTTGACCCGATCTTCGTCGACATCCAGCAGTCGTCGACCTCGCTCCTGAAACTCCGCGGCGCGCTCGCGTCGAGCAAGGTCGCGGCCAACACCGCCGAGGTTCGGCTGAAGCTCGAGGACGGCAGCGACTACCCCCTGAAAGGCATGTTGAAATTCACCGAGGTGACGGTGAGCCCCGATACCGGCTCGGTGACCTTGCGGGCGGAGTTTCCCAACCCGGACGGGCTCCTCCTTCCCGGCATGTATGTGCGCGCTGTGTTCTCGCAGGCGCAGGCCCAGGACGCGATCCTGGTTCCCCAGCAGGGCGTCACCCGCAATCCGCGCGGCGAGGCGACGGCGATGATTGTCGGGGACGGAGACAAGGTTGAACTGCGCAGGATCGAGGTTGGGCGGGCGATCGGCGATCGCTGGCTGGTCACCGGCGGCCTAGCCACCGGCGATCGTGTGATCGTCGAGGGCGTCTCGAAGGTAAAGCCGGGTGCCGTTGTTCGTCCGGTGGAAGCAAAGCTCGACGAGGAGAACAGGAAGACGGCCGAAAAGCCGGTCGCTTCGCTATGATCAGCAAGGTCTTCGTCGATCGCCCGATCTTCGCCTGGGTGATCGCGATCGTCATCATGCTGGGCGGTGCCGGATCGATCTGGTTGCTGCCGATCGAACAGTATCCGGATGTCGCGCCCCCGCAGGTCAATATCCGCGCCACCTATCCCGGCGCTTCGGCGGCAACTCTTGAATCGAGCGTGACGCAGGTCATCGAGCAGCAGCTGACCGGCCTCGACGGTCTCATCTACTTCACCTCGACCTCCTCGGCCGAAGGCACGGTGACGATCGCGGTGACCTTCGACAAGGGAACCGATCCCGACATTGCGCAGGTGCAGGTCCAGAACAAGGTCCAGCAATCGGTCTCCCGGCTGCCGCAGCAGGTGCAGCAGCAAGGCCTGACGGTGACGAAGTCGAACAGTGACTTCCTTCTGGTCGCAGCGGTTTACGACGAAACCGACCGCGCCACGGATGCGGACATTTCCGATTATCTCGCGTCGAACCTGCAGGAGCGGATCGGCCGTTTGCCGGGCGTCGGCGACACGAACCTCTTCGGCTCGCAGTATGCGATGCGGATCTGGCTCGACCCGGGACGCCTGTACTCTTACGGCCTGATGCCCGCCGACGTCATTTCCGCGATCGAGGCCCAGAACACGCAGGTCGCGGCCGGACAGATCGGCGCCCAGCCCTCGCCCGCCGACCAGATGCTGAACGCCATCGTGACCGCACGGTCGCGCCTGACGACGCCCGAGGCTTTCGAGAAGATCGTGGTGCGGACCGAGAGCAGTGGGGCCCGCGTCGTGCTCGGCGACGTCGCCCGCGTCGAGCTCGGCAAGGAGAACTATACCCGCTTCACCCGTTTCAACCGCCATCCGGCATCGGGTATCGCCGTCCAGCTGGCGCCGGGCGCCGACGCACTGGAGACGGCCGAGCTCGTGAAGAACCTCGTCGAGCAGCAGTCCGAGAGCATGCCGGACGGCTACCGCGTAACATTTCCCCGCGACAGCACCGACTTCATCCGCCTCTCCATCGACGAGGTGGTGAAAACCCTGGTCGAGGCGATCGTTCTCGTTGTCGTCGTGATGTTCGTGTTCCTGCAGAATTGGCGCGCGACGTTGATCCCGACCATCGCCGTGCCCGTCGTGGTGCTCGGCACCTTCGGCGTCCTCGCGCTCTTCGGCTATTCGATCAACACGCTGACCCTCTTCGGCATGATCCTGTCCATCGGCCTTCTCGTCGACGACGCGATCGTCGTCGTCGAGAACGTCGAGCGCGTCATGGAGGAAGACCCTGACATTTCGCCGCGCGATGCGACGCTCCAGTCGATGGGTGAGATCCAGACGGCGCTGATCGCCATTGCCCTCGTGCTGTCGGCCGTGTTCCTGCCAATGGCCTTCTTCGGCGGGTCGACGGGCGTGATCTACCGCCAGTTCTCGGTGACCATCATCTCGGCGATGGTGCTGTCGGTGGTCGTCGCGCTGGTGCTGACGCCGGCGCTGACCGCCAGCATGCTGAAGCGGCGGACGGAAGCGACGAAGCGGCGTGGCATCGCAGCCGTCGTCGGTCGTCTCGGCGACGGCTTCAACCGAGGTTATGACCGGTTGCTCGGCCGTTACGTCGCCGGCGTCAAAGGGGCGATCCACCGGGCCTGGCTGTCGCTGATCGTCTTTGCGGGGATCGTCGCCGGTCTGGTCTTCCTCTTCCTGCAGCTTCCGGGCGGGTTCCTGCCGGTCGAGGATCAAGGCTACGGCATCGTCCAGTACACGCTGCCGCCCGGGGCGACGCTGCCGCGCACCATCGACACAGCGGCGGCCATCGAGGATCACTTCCTGGAGACGGAAGGCGCGAATATCGCCGGCCTGTTCACCATTTCGGGCTTCCGCTTCAGCGGCTCGGGGCAGAACGTCGGACAGGGCTTCGTCCAGTTCAAGCCTTGGGACGACCGCAAGGGCGAGGAGAACGGCGCGACGGCGATCGTCGGCCGTGCCAGTGGCCAGCTCGGCAGTGGCCTGCGCGATGCGCAGTTCTTCGCGCTGACACCCCCCTCGGTCCAGGGTCTCGGCCAGTCCAATGGCTTTACGATGCAGCTCCTGAACAGCGGGGAGCTCAGCCGGGACGAGTTCAAGGCGCGGCGCGACCAGCTGCTGGCGGCCGCGGCGGGCGATACGTCGCTGGCCCGCGTGCGCCCGAGCGGGCTCGAGGATGTGCCGACGGTGCAGATCAAGATCGACGACGAGAAGGTCGGCGCGCTCGGCATCAGCCAGGCGGATGTCGACCAGACGCTTAGCACGGCCTGGGGCGGCTCCTACGTCAACGACTTCGTCGATCGTGGCCGGGTCAAGCGGGTCTACGTCCAGGGCGATGCCGGTTCGCGTGGCGCGGTCGAGAGCCTCGACGGGTGGTATGTGCGGACGTCGAGCGGCCTGATGGCGCCGTTCTCGTCGTTTGCCTCGGTCAGCTGGGCGCAGGCGCCGACGACCCTGACACGCTTCAGCGGCTTGCCGTCCTACGAGATCCAGGGCCAGCCGGGTCCGGGCTTCAGCTCGGGGCAGGCCATGGAGAAGATGGCGCAGCTGGCGGCCGACCTCCCCGGCGTCTCGGTTGCCTGGAGCGGCCTCTCCTACCAGGAGCGCCTGTCGGCGGGACAGGCGCCGCTGCTCTACGGGCTGTCGCTGCTGGTGATCTTCCTATGCCTCGCCGCGCTTTACGAGAGCTGGTCGATCCCGTTCTCGGTGATGCTCGTGATCCCGCTCGGCCTCATCGGCGCGGTGGCGGCCGTTACCTTGCGGGGGCTGGAGAACGACGTCTACTTCCAGATCGGCCTTCTGACGACGATGGGTCTGTCGGCAAAGAACGCGATCCTGATCGTCGAATTCGCCGAGCTCGCCGAGCGGCAGGGCAAGAAGCCCTTCGATGCGGCGGTCGAGGCAGCGCGGCTGCGGCTGCGGCCGATCTTGATGACCAGCCTTGCCTTCATCTTCGGCGTTCTGCCGCTCGCCATCTCGTCGGGTGCCGGCGCGCAGAGCCGGATTGCCATCGGCACCGCCGTCATCGGCGGCATGCTGACGGCGACGGTGCTGGCGATCTTCTTCGTGCCGCTGTTCTTCGTCCTAGTCCGCTGGCTGTTCCGCTGGAAACATACCGGCTCGCTGGAGACGGTCGATACGGCGGCGGGAAGCGCACCCTCGCCGGCTGAGTAAGCCAGCGGGAAGCAATCATTTGACCTGAAACAATCTAACCGGCGCCATCTTTGGCACCGGTTAGATCGTCAGGCGAAGTGCTTCGAAAGCTTCAGGCCCTGCGCCTGATAGTTGGATGCGAGGTCGCGGCCGTAAAGCCGCTCGGGCAGCGCCGCCATATGCTCGTAGACCAGCCGGCCGACGACCTGCCCGTGTTCCAGGATGAACGGCACCTCGTGGCTGCGCACTTCGAGAACTGCGCGGCTGCCCGTGCCACCGGCACCGGAATGGCCGAAACCGGGGTCGAAGAAGCCGGCATAGTGAACGCGGAACTCGCCGACCAGCGGATCGTACGGCGTCATCTCGGCGGCATAGGCCGGCGGAACGTGCACCGCCTCGCTGGAGGCTAGGATATAGAACTCGTCGGGGTCGAGCACGAGTTCGCCGGCATCCGAGCGGTGGATCGGCTCCCAGAACTCGCGCAGCGGATAGCCTCGACGATCGACGTCGATGACGCCGGTATGGCGCTTGCCGCGGTAGCCGACGAGACCTTCGGCGTCACCGACGAGGTCGATCGACAGCGCAATGCCACCATTCGAGATGTTCGGCTCCTGCGAGGTCACCAGCCGCTCGGCGGCGTGCAGATCGGCGAGTTCCGCTTCGCCGAGCGCCAGACCGCCGGCGCGGAAGCGGATCTGACTGAGGCGCGAGCCCGGCCGCACGACGATCGGAAAGGTGCGCGGCGAGATCTCGATGAACAGCGGCCCCTCATAGCCCTCCGCCACCTTGTCGAACTCCTGCGCACCATCGGTGATGACGCGGGTAAAAATGTCGAGCCGGCCGGTGGAGGATTTCGGATTGGCAGCGGCCGTCATGCCGGCGGGCAGCTTCAGGCTCTCCATCAGCGGCACAAGGTAGACGCAGCCGGTCTCCAGCACGGCGCCGGGGGTCAGGTCGATCTCATGCAGCGAGAAGCGCTCGAGCTTCTCCGAAACCGTCCTGCCGCGGCCGGGCAGGAAGCTGGCGCGGGCGCGGTAGGCCTTGGTGCCGAGACGCAGGTCAAGGCTCGCCGGCTGGATCTGGTCGGCATCGCGCGGACGCGCCGTCTGGATCGCTCCGCTGTCGAAGAGCGCCGCGATCGCCCGATCCGGCAAAATTCCGCCTGTCATACCACTATCCCGTTCCGCCGCAGACGCGCGGCACCCGGCCGCAGGCCGCCGAAATGGCCATAGCAGAGAATTGACCTCTTTCCACCCGGGGCCTATTCTTCGCCTCGATAATTCGTGGTGATTTGGCCGGCCGGCTTGCAGCCACGTTAAACAACTCGCTAAAGGGCCGATCAGGACGGCGACGCTCCAGGACCGGCTTTGCGGCGACGCAGACGCCGGTTTTTCTTTGGCGCTGGCTCCTGGCCGCGCCCGACGCGCATGAACGGAGAACAGACATGTCCGACAAGACCCCGCGCAAGCTTCGGCCGGCGACGCAGATGGTGCATGGCGGAACCGTCCGCTCCGGTTTCGGCGAGACTTCCGAGGCGCTGTTCCTGACGCAGGGCTTCGTCTACCCCAGCGCCGAGGCCGCCGAGGCCCGCTTCAAGGGTGACGAGCCCGGCTTCATCTATTCGCGCTACGGCAACCCGACCACCCGCATGTTCGAGGAGCGGATGATGGCGCTGGAAGGCGCCGAGGATGCCCGCGCCACGGCTTCGGGAATGGCAGCGGTCGCCGCCGCCTTGCAGTGCCAGGTGCAGGCCGGCGACCACATCGTCTCCTCGCGCGCGCTCTTCGGCTCCTGTCGCTATGTCGTCGAGACCGTCCTTGGCCGGGCCGGCGTCGCCTCAACCTTCGTCGACGGCCGCGATCTCGACGCCTGGCGCGACGCGGTTCGGCCGGAGACGAAGGTGTTCTTCATGGAGACGCCGACCAATCCGACGCTGGAGATCGTCGACATCGCCGCCGTCGCCGAGATCGCGCATGCCGCAGGCGCCGTCGTCGTGGTCGACAACGTGTTCGCGACACCGATGCAGCAGAAGCCGCTGGAGCTCGGGGCCGACGTCGTCATCTACTCCGCCACTAAGCACATCGACGGCCAGGGCCGCTGCCTCGGCGGCGTGATCCTCTCGAACCAGGAATGGATCGACAAGAACCTGCAGGACTATTTCCGCCACACCGGTCCGTCGCTGTCGCCGTTCAACGCCTGGACGCTGCTGAAAGGTCTCGAGACGCTGCCCCTGCGGGTTCGCCAGCAGACGCAAAGCGCCGGCGCGGTCGCCGACCAGTTCGCCGCCTCCGGCCTGGTTTCGAAGGTGCTCTATCCCGGCCGCGCCGATCATCCGGACGCCGCGGTCATCGCCAAGCAGATGACGGGCGGCTCGACACTCGTGGCGTTCGAGCTCGCTGGCGGCAAGGAGGCGGCCTTCCGCTTCTCCAACGCGCTCGAGATCATCAAGATCTCGAACAATCTCGGCGATGCCAAGAGCCTCATCACCCACCCGGCGACAACGACGCACAAGAACCTTTCGCCGGAGAACCGTGCCGAGCTCGGCATATCCGACGGACTGCTGCGCCTGTCGCTCGGGCTCGAGGACATCGACGATCTCCAGGAAGACATCGCCGGCGCGCTCGCGGCTATCTGAACTGACGGGTCGCCAGGAGAATGCGGCTGATGCAGGTGACGCCGCAGAGCGCGGCAAAGCCATAGGCGAGCCAGGGGAAGGCCGATGGAAAGAGGCAAGCGAACGCGAACACCAAAAGCGTCTCGCTGGCCTCCGCCAACCCCGTCGTGAAGTAGAGCGACTTCTGCCCCCTCGCCTCGGTCGAAAGCCCCCGCTTGGCGGCAATGATGGCAAAGCCGAGGAAACTCGCGCCATTGGCATAGAAGCTCATCAGCAGGACCGCCGCCGGCAGACCGTTGGTGGCGGGGTCGGCGACGGCAAAGCCGAGCGGGATCGCGCCGTAGAAGATGTAGTCGAAGACGATGTCGAGATAACCGCCGAGGTCGGTCGGCTGGCGCAGCCGCGCCAGCGTCCCGTCGAGGCCATCGCAGAGGCGCGAGACAAGGATCAGCGCAAGGCCCGTCGTGTAAGATCCGAGGCCGATCGCGAGCGCGGCGCCGAGGCCGAGCGCGAGGCCGGCCGCCGTGACGCCATCGGCACTGAGCCCGGTGCGGTGCAGCGCGCCCGCCAGTCTCTGGAGGGCTGGATCGATCCGGCGTTTCAGCATTCCGTCGAACATCGTCTCTCTCCCGCACGACATGCGCCGAGCGCATTGACCTCATGGCGTGCCGACGCGATAACCAAGCTCAAGAACCCGCAAGCACGATGGCCAACATGTACAAGGCGACGACCCGCCATATCACCGTGACGGTGACGCCGAACTACCTGGAAAGCCAGTCGGAGCCGGAGTGCGGCCGCTGGGTGTTCGCCTACACCGTCGAGATCGAGAACGGGGGTCGGGATACGGTGCAGCTGCGCTCCCGCTTCTGGCAGATCACCGATGCGCGCGGGCATGTCGAGGAAGTTCGCGGCCCCGGTGTCGTCGGCGAGGAGCCGATCCTGACGCCCGGCGATAGCTTCACCTACACGTCGGGCTGCCCGCTGCCGACGCCCTCGGGCATCATGCGCGGGCACTACTCGATGGAAGTGCCGGACGGTCGAACCTTCGAGGTGACCATCCCGGCGTTTTCGCTGGATGCGCCCCAGGGCAAGCGGGTCCTTAACTAGCGAGGCGCCCGGCCAGGCGGGCGCCGCGTGATGCTCGCGCTCCCGCGGCCTCAGCTCTTGTCGAATTCGTCCGGTGAGAAGGTGTAGTGCTCGCCGCAGAACTCGCAGGTCACGGCAATCTGGCCGTCCTCGATGCTCTCCTCGATCTCCACCGCGGAAAAGTTGGACAGCACTTCCTTGATCCGCTCGCGCGAACAGGAACAGTCGTCGAGCACCTGCGTCGGCGGGTAGACCCGCACGCCCCGCTCATGGAACAGCCGGAACAGCAGGCGCTCGACGCCGACGGCGGGGTCGGTGAGTTCCGAGGCATGCACCGTCTCGACCAGCGCCTTGACCTCGGTCCAGGCATCGTCCGGCTCGAACGGCGCGACATCTGCGCCTTCGGGCGCATCGCCGCCCGGCAGGTCCGGCAGGCGCATGCGCTCGGGCGCGCTCGGCAGGAACTGCGCCAGCAAGCCGCCAGCCCGCCAGGATTCCTGGAAACCGCCGCCCTCTACCCGCCGGGCAATACGGGCCACCGCCAGACGGACGGTCGTCGGGATCTGCTCCGATTGACGGAAATAGCCTTCGGCGACCTCCTCCAGTGACGCGCCGTCGAGCGCGACGATGCCCTGGTAGCGCTGGCTGTGTCCGCCCTGGTCGACGGTCAGCGCCATCGTGCCGGCGCCCAGCAAGGTTTCCGGATCGGTCTTGCCCTCGGCCTCCGCCGCGGTCACCCGTTCTGCATCGAAACGGGCATAGGCGCGGACGCTGGAGGGCGTGGTGAAATCGACGACGAGGAGATCAACCGGCCCGTCGGTCTGGGTCTGGGCGATGAACTTGCCGTCGAACTTCAGCGAGGTGCCGAGCAGCACGGTCAGGACGATCATCTCGGCGAGAAGGCGGGCCACCGGCTCGGGATAGTCGTGCCGCGCCAGGATCTCGTCCAGCATGGTGCCGAGCTGCACTGCACGGCCGCGCGCATCCAGTGCCTCGACGGCGAAGGGGACCACGGCATCGTCGCCCGCAAAGCCGAACTCGCCGAGGTGCTGGCCGAGGTCCGACTGACCCAGACCGGAAGACGTACCGGACTCAGACATGTTTGCTCACTTCACCAAAACACCAAGCCAAGATGGATTTCTGCGCGTGCAAGCGGTTCTCGGCCTCGTCGAACACGACCGATTGCGGCCCGTCGATGACGCCGTCGGTCACCTCCTCGCCGCGGTGCGCTGGCAGGCAGTGCATGAACAGCGCATCGCCCTTCGCCTGCGCCATCAGCTGCTCGTTCACCTGATAAGGCGCAAACACGTTGTGGCCGCGGGCAAAATCCTCGCGCCCCATCGACACCCAGGTATCGGTCACCACGCAGTCGGCGCCGGTCACGGCCTCGACCGGATCGGTGGTCAGGAGGATCGAGCTGCCTTGCCCTCGCGCCCAGGCGATACGCCCCGCGTCCGGCTCGGAGCCTTCGGGGGTCGCGATCCGCAGATTGAAGTCGAAGCGGCTGGAGGCCTCGATCAGCGAGTTCAGGACATTGTTGCCGTCGCCGGTCCAGGCGAAGGTTCGCCCGGCGACCGGCCCGCGCTTCTCCTCGTAGGTCAGGAGGTCGGCCATGATCTGACAGGGATGGGTGTCGTCGGTCAGGCCGTTGATCACCGGCACCGTGGCATTCTCGGCCATTTCGATCAGCCGGTCGTGCGAGGTGGTGCGGATCATGATGGCGTCGACGTAGCGCGACAGCACGCGCGCCGTGTCGGCGATGGTCTCGGAGCGCCCGAGCTGCATCTCGGTGCCCGACAGGAACAGCGTCTCGCCGCCGAGCTGGCGCATCGCGACGTCGAAGGAGACGCGCGTGCGGGTCGACGGCTTGTCGAAGATCATCGCGAGGACCTTGCCCTCGAGCGGACGCGGACCGGACCGCCCGAGGCCCTTGCGGGCCATGGCGTCGCCGATGATGTCGCGAAGATCGGTCTTGGCCACCGAGGACAGATCGAGAAAGTGCTTGGGGGATGCCATGATGCCGTCCTGCTGCGCGCTCATGCCGGCAGCTTTGCTGAGGTCAGCGACAGGCCGGCAACCGCCGCCTCGATGCGCGTGACCGCCTCGCGCACTTCCTCGGCCGAAATGATCAGCGGCGGCAGGAGACGCACGACGTTGTCGCCCGCCGGCACGGTCAGCACGCCGTGCGCGCGCAGCTCGGCGATCAGCTGGGTGTTGGCGATCTTCGTCTTGATGCCGAGCAACAAGCCCTCGCCGCGAATATCCTCGATTACGTCGGGATAGCGGTCCTGCAGCGAGGCCAGCGACTGCTTGAAGCGCAGCGACATGTCGGCGACATGCTCGAAGAAGCCGTCGGCGAGCACCACGTCGAGCACCGCATTGCCAATCGCCATGGCCAACGGATTGCCGCCATAGGTGCTGCCGTGCGTGCCGGCGGTCATGCCGCGGGCGGCCTCTTCGGTGGCGAGGCAGACGCCCAGCGGAAAGCCGCCGCCAATGCCCTTGGCCACCGCCATGATATCCGGCAGCGCGCCCGACGCCTCATGGGCGAAGAAGCGGCCCGTCCGGCCGACGCCGCACTGCACCTCGTCGAAGATCAGCAGCAGGCCCTCGGCGTCGCAGAGCGCGCGCAGCATGCGCAATTCATCGGCCGGGACCGTGCGGATGCCGCCCTCGCCCTGGATGGGCTCGATCAGGATCGCCGCGGTTTCCGGCGTGATCGCCGCCCGGAGCGCTACCTCGTCACCGAAAGGCACCTGATCGAAACCCTCGACCTTCGGCCCGAAACCCTCGAGATACTTTGCCTGGCCACCCGCGGCGATGGTCGCCAGCGTCCGGCCATGGAAAGCCCCGGTGAAGGTGATGATCCGGAAGCGCTCCGGGTTGCCGTTGACAAAGTGATAGCGGCGCGCGGTCTTGATCGCACATTCCAGCGCCTCGGCACCGGAATTGGTGAAGAAGGCACGGTCGGCAAAGGTCGCGGCCTCCAGCCTCTCGGCGAGGCGGCGCTGCCCGGGGATCTCGTAGAGGTTGGAGACGTGCCAGAGCTTCTCGGCCTGGTGCTTCATCGTCGCCACGAGGTGCGGATGCGCATGCCCGAGCGAGTTCACCGCGACGCCGGCCGCAAGGTCGAGATAGCGCTCGCCTGTCTCCGTCACCAGCCAGACGCCCTCGCCTCGCTCGAAACGCAGGTCGGCTCGTGCATAGGTCGAGTAGAGCGGCGAAGCGGCGGCGGATGCAGTCGACATGGCAATATACTCGTTCTTCGCCCGGAGACGGGCGATACAAGATGATGAATGTGACCCGGACCTGGCCCGGAAATGCGGAAAGCCTGCCACCGGGACAGGCTTCGGTCGACGTCTAGTGTGCGTTGCGTGAGCTCAAAGCTATACCATGCGGGACGCGGCGGCTGTCAATGCGACGCAAGAACAGCGCCTTCCGGGCGGTTACGGGACAATTCAGAGGGAATTTCGGCGGTGTTGCGCCGCGGTATCTGTTGAAAAGCGACAAATCGATTCTGCGCGGTTGCGCCGACTCTTGTCACGGAGTCGAGCGGTGGGTTAAATTTCCCTGAGACACACTAGATTTCGTGCGGCGGACCTAGTTTCACAATAGATGTTGTGAGCCATCCCGGTACTCCTGTGCCGGGAACCCATGAGGGATTCCGTCCGCCGTACTGTTTCGGAAATAGGAGCCTGGGCATGGGTTGGACAGAAGAACGCGTGAATCTGCTGATCAAGCTCTGGAGCGATGGTCTCAGTGCCAGTCAGATCGCCGGACAGTTGGGCGGCGTCACGCGCAATGCGGTCATCGGCAAGGTTCACCGGTTGAAGCTCGAGGGCCGGACCAAGACCCAGGCGGCCGTCCCCGAGGTCGTGGTCGCCGTCAAGCCGAAGCCGACCATTGCCGAGCAGACGCTGGTCGAGACTGAGGTCGACATCGAGGTTCCCGCTGTCCGCTACGCCGCGGTCGCCCAGTCGGCGGGCCGCAGCATGCTGCGTTCGGTCGGGGGCAATGGCTCTGGCATGCACGGCGCCACGGCACTGCGGATGGATCCGGAGATCGAGGTCGTGGTCGAAGAGCCACCGGAGCGGGTTTCCGGCGAAGTGGTGCCGATTTCGCGGAACCTGACGTTGATCCAACTGAGCGATCGGACCTGCAAGTGGCCGCTGGGCGATCCGCTGTCGGCCGAGTTCCGCTTCTGCGGCAACGGCTCGAACGACGCTTCGCCTTACTGCCAGTATCACGCGCGGATCGCCTTCCAGCCGGTTTCCGAGCGCCGCCGCGCCCGCTGATCTTCCATCACGATCGGCGCTGCCTCGCGCAGCGGCTGACCTGCTGGGCGCGCCTCTTGCAAAGAGAGGCGCGCTTTTTTTGTGTTGCGACACGGGTATCTGAGGCAGGCATGACCGCCGCGGCGGAGCGGAACCCCCGTCAGCGCTTCTCGGGCTCTGGAAACCGCGCCGTGAAGGTCGAGCCCTTGCCGACCACCGAGGTCACCAGCAGCCGCGCCCGGTGGCGGACGAGGATGTTGCGCACGATCGACAGGCCGAGACCGGTCCCGCGCTTCGACCGGGACGTTCCGGCATCGACGCGGTAGAAGCGCTCGGTCAGCCGCGGCACATGCTCGGCCGGGATGCCCCTTCCGAAATCCTCGACCCCGGCATCGATGAAGATCGCATCGCGCGCCTTGGTCCGCTGCAGCGAAATAATTACCCGGTCACCTTGGTCGCCATACTTGCAGGCGTTTTCGACGAGGTTCGAGAAGACCTGCAGAAGTTCGTCCCGCTCCCCCGCGACGACGAACGGGCCAGTGCCGAAAGACGTCTCGATCGCAAGCCCCGCCTCGGACGCCAGTGGCGCCAGGGCCTCGCGCACCTCGCCAAGGAGTTCGGCAAGGTCGATCGGATCGGTCACGGCCACGTGGCGCTTCATTTCAATCCGCGAGAGCGACAGCAGATCGTCGATCAGCCGCGACATGCGCGCCGCCTGGTCCCGCATGATGTCGAGGAAACGCTCCCGGGCGCCGGCGTCGTCCTTGGCCGGACCTTGCAGCGTCTCGACGAAGCCGATCAGCGAGGCCAGCGGCGTGCGCAGTTCGTGGCTGGCATTAGCGACGAAGTCCGTCCGCATGCGCTCGATCCGCCGCTCGCCGGTGCGGTCGCGGAACAGCAGTAGGAAGAAAGCCGGGCGCTCGCTCTGGGGCGCGAGGATCGGCAGGATATCGACCGACCAGAAACGGTCGGAGGCCCGACCCTCGATGAAGTCGGCATTGCCGGCGTGTTGACCGGTGATCGAGGCCTCGATCTCGGCCAAGAGTTCGGGCGAGCGGAAGCGCAGCGATATGGCGTCACCCAGCGGCAGGTTGCCGAAGGCCTGGTCGGACATGCCATTGCGGTAGCGCAGCAGCAGGTTGCGATCGATCAGCAGTGCGGGTTCCCGCATCGCCTCGACCACCGCCTTGGTGCCGGCATCGGGCCAGAGTGGCGACTGACGCCGGCGCAGATCCTCGCGGATGCGCGAGCGCCGCTCGCCGCGCTGCGGCAGGAGGCAGAGCAGCACCATCATGGCGGCGGCGGTGAGCAGGCCTTCCCAGGCCAGCGGATAGATCGCCGCAAGCCCGCCGAAAACCAGAACGGTCGCGACCACGATCCGCACGAAAGACACCCGTCGGCGGGGCTGCATCGGCGCAGGATCGGTCGATGGCTTGGTGCTCTGGCTCATCGATCCAAATTCGACACGGTTTTGGAAAGCGTCGGCCGCCCGTCGCAAGGGCGCCAGGCTGCGTCTCGCAGATAAGGAGACGGATTAGCCCTTGCGTGCTTCAGGCGTATGTCAGGCCTTGCCGAGATCACGCATCCGGACGGCGTAAAGGTCGAGATTGCTTTTGGGTCCGCCAAAGCTCGGATCGATGGCAATGGATCCGGAGGCGGCGGGATTGTCGGGGACGGTCATGTCGAAGACGAACGGCTGACTATCCTGCGCGGTGGTGAAACGCTGGCGGTCGCAGACCGTATCGCCGCCGAACAGGCAGCGGACGGAGAACTCCCGGCTTGCCCCATCCGCGGAACCCGCGGTGATCTCGACCCGAACCTTCCGGCCCTTGATGGTGTTGACGACGCCCGGCCCGATGATGACGCCGACTTCGCCGCCCTCCCCTGCCGCAGCCAGCCGCACTGCGGGCCGATCGCCGCTGCCGGTGACGGCCGCGACGTCGCCGCCGGTCGGCGTCGAGATCAGCTCCAGCTGGGTCCCGTCGAAGAGGTTGATCCAGCTGGCTGTGTCGACCGAAGCGCCGTCGGCTGCACCGCTTTGCGCAGCGTCCGCGTCCGAACCACCGAGAATGGTATTCTTGAAGAAATACACCCCCGCAAACAGCACAGCGAGGAGAACCGCGAGCGCCAGGAAGAGCGGCTTCAGGGAACGCTGCGACCGGCGGCCGGCCGTCGATCGCCTGGCCTCGCCGGGAGACCAGGTCTCCGCGGCATGGGTTGGAGCGTCGCGACCGGGGACGGCGGCAGGCCTGCCTGCCAAGGGCGATGCCGCGTCGTCCTCTGGCGTCGCCGCTGCGGACGGGTCGGCGTCATCGTCGAGCCCATGGTTGCGCTCGACCGCCGGATCCGCGTCGGGGTCATTCAGATGCGGCGCAAAGTTGGGATCGGCCGCGTGCTCGGCATCCGGGTCCGCGGCGCCCTCGAACGTCGCGGCCTCGGCGATAAAATAGTCTTCCTCGATGCGGTTGATCGTCTCGGCGAGCCGAACGCGCTGCGCATGCGCGGCGTCCGCATCGTCGGAGTTTGCCAGCATGCGCTCGAGCGCGCGCTCAGAGGCCGTGTAGATCGTGTCGCGAAACGCCGGATTACTGGAATCACCGGCTTCGAGCGCGCGCCGCAGGCTTTTTTCCATCGCGCTCATGCTGTTCTCCAAGTCGGTGTGCTCTCCAAGTCGCTCTCGCCATCGAATCTACACCATGTTCCGGATGACAGTAACTGATTGGGAAGAGAACCCCCAAGCTATTGTTGGTGGCCCTAAGCCCCCTCATGCTGCGTTGCGGCGGAACGATTACCACAGCTCGTTCATTGGGTTGCGGCATCAAAAAACGGCGCCTCGGTGAAACGGCGCACCGCCGACCACGGTTGTTCCCGACGGCGCCGCCTCGACAGGCCGCCCTGTCACCCAGACGTCTCGCCCCCGCCCATATCATGCGGAACAGGTTCCGCCCGGAGCAGCCTTGGCCCTTCCCCAACACGACACCGTGCCGCACGCGATTTCCGAACATGGCGTCATCGGCGACATGCGCACCCTCGCTCTGGTAGCGACCGACGGCACCATCGACTTTTTCTGCCACAGCGATTTCGGATCCCCATCCCTTTTCACCGGGCTTCTCGACGCCGAGAAGGGGGGATACTTCCGCCTCGAGGCGGTCGACGGGGAAATGAAGAACCGCCAGATCTACTTGCCGGACACCAATATCCTGATGACCCGCTTCCTCGGTCATGCCGGGATTGGCGAAGTGTCCGACTTCATGCCCGTCGACGGGTCGGGCCGCATCGTCCGCCGGGCGAAGGCGGTGATGGGCGACGTGCGCTTCCGCCTGTCGGTTGCGCCGCGTCCCGATTATGCCCGCCAGACGCCCGTCATTGCGGCCATCGACGGCGGCTTCAGCGTCAGCTGGGGCGACGGGGCGGAGGTTGTCTACTTCTACGCGACGATGCCGATCGAGATCGATGGTGACCGCGCCGGCGGCGACATCCTCTTGCGCGAGGGCGAGACCTGCCACGTCGTCTTCTGCCCCGGCCGCAAGGACCAGCCGACGGTCGACGATGAGTATGTCCGGTCGGCTTTCATTGCCACGCGGTCCTTCTGGCACGGATGGGTTCGCTCCGGCACCTATCCCGTCTTCGCCCGCGAACTGGTGGTGCGTTCGGCCTTGACGCTGAAGCTGCTCACCTCTGCGCAATACGGCTCCATCGCGGCGGCGGGGACCTTCGGTCTGCCCGAGGTGCTCGGTGGCGAGCGGAACTGGGACTACCGCTACTGCTGGGTGCGCGACTCCGCCTTCACGCTCTACGCTTTTTCGCGCCTCGGCTATTTCGAGGAGGCCGAATCCTTCATCCGCTTCATGATGGACCGCATTGCCGAGGACGGGGAACCGCATCTTGGCATCATGTACCGGATGGACGGCAGCGACGAGATCGCCGAGTCCAGCCTCGATCACCTCTCGGGCTACGAGAATTCGCGCCCCGTGCGGATCGGCAACGGTGCCGCCGATCAGGTGCAGATGGACATCTACGGCGAGTTCATGGATGCGCTCTACATCGCGACGAAGGCGCGCGGAAAGCCGTCCTACGGCATCTGGAAGAAGATCGCGCGGCTCACCGACTGGCTGGCCAGCAACTGGCGAAAGCCCGATCATGGCATCTGGGAAAGCCGCGGCGAGCCAAAGGAATTCCTATCGGGCCGGCTGATGAGCTGGGTTGCCTTCGACCGCGCCTTGCGGATCGCCGACCGTCACTCGCTGCCGGCCGACGTCGAGCGCTGGCGGTACGAGCGCGGCGAGATCCAGGCGTCGATCCTCGAGGAGTTTTGGAACCCGGAGATCGGCGCCTTCACCCAGTTCAAGGGCGGCAAGACGCTCGATGCCGTCGTGCTGCTGATGCCGCTCGTCAAGTTCATCAATCCGCGCGACCCGCTCTGGGTCTCGACCCTGCAAGCGGTGCGCAAGCACCTGGTGCACGACTGCCTGGTCAAGCGCTACATCAGCGAGGGAGAAGGCGAGGACGGGCTGGAGGGCAGCGAGGGCGCCTTCACCATCTGCTCGTTCTGGTACGTCGAGGCGCTGGCCCGGAGCGGCTACGCTGCCGAGGCGCGCTTCCTGTTCGACAAGCTACACAGCTATGCGAACCACCTCGGGCTTTATGCGGAAGAACTTTCCTCGACAGGCGAGCACCTCGGCAATTTTCCGCAGGGCTTGACGCACCTGTCGCTGATCTCGGCGGCAATCTGGCTCGACCGTTCGCTGAATGGCGACAAGAGCGACCCTTCCAATGCCCAGTTCCAGATCGTGGAGGATCCAGATGGCATCTTTTGAACTGAACAGCCTCGTCGGACAGGCTGCCGTCGTTACCGGCGGCTCTTCCGGCATCGGCCAGGCGACGGCGATCGAACTGGCGCGCGCGGGCGCCAATGTCGCCGTCAATTTTCGCAGTTCTCCGGAAGGGGCAGCCGAGACGGTCGCCGAGATCGAGAAGCTGGGCCAGAAGGCCTTCGCCATCCAGGCGGACGTGTCCGACGAGGCGGCCGTCGCCGCGCTGTTCGACGAGGCCGAGACGAAGCTCGGGCCGATCGACATCGTGGTGTCGAACTCGGGCCTGCAAAAAGATGCGGCGATCGGCGAGATGAGCCTTGAGGCGTGGAACGCCGTCATCGCGGTCAACCTCACCGGCGGCTTCCTGATCGGCCGCGAGGCGATCAGGCGGTTCCGTCGCAAGGGACGGCGAGACGTCAGCCGCGCGCTGGGCAAGCTGGTGTTCGATTCCTCAGTACACCAACAGATCCCCTGGGCCTTCCATGCGAATTACGCGGCATCGAAGGGCGGGCTTGATCTGTTGATGCGATCGATCGCGCAGGAGGTGGCGTCCGAAGGGATCCGCGTGAACGCCGTGGGCCCGGGCGCCATCGCGACGCCGATCAATGCCAACGAGCGTCGGGATGGCGAAACGGAGATGCTGAAACTCATCCCCTACGGCCGCATCGGCGAGCCGGCCGATATTGGCCGTGCCGTGGCCTTCCTGGTCTCGGATGCCGCGGACTACATCACCGGGCAGACGCTGTTCGTCGACGGCGGAATGACGCTCTACCCCGGCTTTAAGGGCAACGGATAGGCCAGATTTTCGACAGGCTTGGCAGCACGACGGAGGACCTGTCGAGACAGGCCCTCCGAAGCTTCGTTAGCGTTGGTCGTCGTCCTCGTCGACTTCGGCCTGCGTCCGCTTCATCGAGGTCAGCTTGGCGAACACGGCGGCAGCGTCCAACTCGCCGTCGTCAGCCTTCTCGCGGCCGCGATAGTTCTGGGTCTGGGCAGCCGACAGCAGACGCTCTTCCTCGGCGACTTCCTCCAGCCGCGGCATGCCGCGGGTCGCCTTCTCGATCTCCAGGTCGAGATCGATCTGCGAGCAAAGGCCGAGCGTCACCGGATCCATCGGCGTCAGGTTGGCCGAATTCCAGTGCGAGCGGTCGCGGATCTGTTCGATGGTGTTCTTGGTCGTTCCGACAAGACGCGACACCGCCGGATCCTTGAGCTCGGGATGATTGCGCACCAGCCAGAGAATGGCGTTCGGGCGGTCATGGCGCTTGGACACCGGGGTATAGCGCGGGCCCTTGCGCTTGGCTTCCGGCACGCGAACCTTCGGCAGCGACAGCTTCAGGCGGTACTTCTCGTCCAACTCGCCCTTGGTGATCTCCTCGCGGGTCAGCTGGCCCGTCATGATCGGATCCATGCCCTTGATGCCTTGCGCCGACTCGCCGTCGGCGATCGCCTTGATCTCGAGCGGATGCATCGTGCAGAAATCGCCAACCTGCTCGAACGAGAGGGAGGTGTTGTCGACGAGCCAGACAGCCGTCGCCTTCGGCATCAGGAGTTGGGCCATGCATACAGTCCTTCTGGTCGCCAGTCCTGCTTGCGCTGGAAAGGCAGTGGATCGCACCACAATTTCTGGAATTGACGTATCTTATACGGATCGTCGCCGGTCCCTGCAAGGAAATCAGGCGGGTGCAGATGAAATGCCCGTGCATTTCCGGCCGCCCGCCCCGACCGCAGGCCTTGCGCCGCGATACCCTACGCTGCGGCGGCGTGGTGGCGCGTGGTGAGGACGATCTTGCCGATATGGTCGTCGTCCATGTGCCGGTGCGCGTCGGCCGCCCGCTCCAGCGAATAAACCGTATCGATCAGCGGCGCGACACTGCCATCCTCGAACAACGGAAACACGAATTCCTCGATCTCACGGGCGATCGTCGCTTTGAAGCCGACGGGACGCGATCGGAGCGTGGAGCCGGTCAGCGTCAGCCGCTTCAACATGATCGGCGACAGATCGATCGAGACCGTCTGCCCGCGAAGATAGGCGATCTGGACGATGCGACCGTCTTCGGCGGCCACCTGCAGATTGCGCGGCGTGTAGTCGCCTCCCACCATATCGAGGATCAGATCGGCGCCGTGCCCTTCCGTCGCTTTCCGGATCACCTCGACAAAATCCGTGTCACGGTAGTTGATCGCATGCTGCGCACCGAGGGTTTTGGCGGCCTCGCACTTGTCGGCACTGCCCACCGTGACGAAGACGTCAGCGCCGAAGCTGCGGGCGAGCTGAATCGCCGTCGTGCCGATGCCGGACGTGCCGCCATGAACGAGGAAGCGCTCTCCCGCGACCAACCGGCCGCGCTGGAAGACGTTGTGCCAGACGGTGAAGAACGTCTCCGGCACGGCCGCCGCGGCGACGAAGCCCATGCCGGATGGGATCGGCAAGGCATTGCTCTCGGCAACCGTTGCATATTCGGCATAGCCGCCGCCCGGCAGCAGCGCCATGACGCGGTCGCCGACGGCAAAGCGCGACGCCCCCTCGCCAACGGCGGCGACGAGGCCGGCAACCTCGAGACCGGGCCAATCCGGCGCGCCCTTCGGCGGATGGTAGGCGCCGAGGCGCTGCAAGACGTCGGGCCGGTTGACGCCGGCGGCATGCACCTCGATCAAGATTTCGCCATCGCCGGGGACCGGAAGCGCGCGCTCCGCCGGCTTCAGGACCTCTGGTCCGCCGAAGCCATCAAGGGCGGCAACTGTCATTTCCTCGGGCAGGTTCATCTGAAAATCCTCTGGAGCTTTCGCCGAGAGGTAGCGCAAGCGCCATCGATGTCCCGCCCGATCAACGGATCATCAAGGTTTATAGCCTTTAATTTCCCGTATCCCTCTCCTCGGGAAGACATGATGGTCTGCCATCCCGTCTGATGCCTCCCTGTTTGCCAATTCCAAGAGCCGTCAGCGCGGCTCTTTTTTTTGTGTTGCGCGGCAAGGTCCCGTTGGAGCAAAATTGCTTAAGGCGCATTAACCAGTTTGCTGAACGCGCCTTGCCATTCACGCCCATCCCGAGCAATTTCCAAAAACGGTTTCACCGGCTTAGTTTGCCGAGTCTTCCGTGAGCACCGCATTCCTGGAACACGAAGCCGGTACATTCTGATGACGAGCAACAGCCTAGACCACCGCGACGAGGACCGGACCATCCGCCTGGCGGAGCATCTGGCCTTCTCCCGGTCGTTCCAGCCGCTCTTCAACGAGGGCATGGCGCTGGTCGACGCGACGGCGGTCTATCTCGACGGTCAGGGCCGGGCCGATGCCAAAGCGCTTTCGAGGTCTGTCGCGACGCTCTACGCCGCCGAATCGATGCGGCTGACCACCCGCCTCATGCAGGTCGCCTCGTGGCTCCTGCTGCAGCGCGCGGCGAACCAAGGTGACATGTCGCGCGCCCAGGTCGAGACCGAGAAGATGAAGGTCCGGCTCGAGGGCGTCGGCACCGGCCGCGATTCGCCGCTGTTCGCTGAACTGCCGGAGGCGTTCTGCTCCCTCGTCGACCGCGCTTTGAAGCTGGAGCGGCGTATCGCCATGCTCGATCGCGAAATCTACGGCAATTTGGGCGACCAGTTCGAGGGGAGTTCCAACCCCGTGGGCGAGCAGCTCAGCCTGCTGCGGACGGCGTTTCTTTCTTAAGCTTTCCCCGACTTTAAGCCCTCCCCTTAGGCACGGCTCCCCGGTGAAAGTGGCGCCGGTTGTGCCGCTGCCCGCTTTCCGTCTGATTCCTCTAAAGCAGCAGCTCGGGCCGCTCAGCGAACAAGGCCAGCGCTTCCGGATTCGCCAGCGCTTCCTGGTTCCTGACCGCGCGGCCGTGCACGATTTCGCGCACCGCCAGTTCGACGATCTTGCCCGACTTGGTGCGCGGAATGTCGGCGACCTCAAGGATCCGTGCCGGCACATGGCGGGGCGAAGCGCCTTGGCGCACGGCGTTGCGGATCTTTCGCTCCAGAGCCTCGTCCAGCACCGCACCGGGCCTCAAGCGGACGAAGAGAACGACCCGAACATCGCCGTCAAAGTCCTGTCCGATGCAGATCGCTTCTGCGACCTCCTCCAGGTGTTCGACGATGTTGTAGATCTCCGCCGTCCCGATCCGGACGCCCTGCGGGTTCAGCGTCGCGTCCGAGCGCCCGTGGATGACGATGCCGCCGCTCTGCGTCCATTCCGCAAAATCCCCGTGGCACCAGACGCCCGGGAAACGCTCGAAATAGGCGGCGCGATAGCGCTCGCCGGACGGGTCGTTCCAGAAGCCGACGGGCATGGCCGGGAAGGCTCTGCTGCAGACGAGATCGCCCTTCTCTCCCCGCAACGGCAGGCCCTCATCGCTCCACACGTCGACGGCCATGCCGAGGCCCGCGCCTTGGATCTCCCCCTCGCGCACCGGCAGCCAGGGCACGCCGAGGACGAAACAGGAGACGATGTCGGTGCCGCCGGAGATCGAGGCGAGTTGCACGTCCGACTTGATGCCGGCGTAGACGAACTCGAAGCTTTCGGGGGACAGCGGTGAGCCGGTCGAGGCGATGACCTCGACGCTCGACAGGTCGTGCGTCTCAATCGGCCGGAGCCCCTCCTTGCGCACCGCGTCGATGAACTTCGCCGACGTCCCGAAGAAGCTCGCGCGCTCGGCGGACACGAAGTCGAACAGCGCGTTGCCATTGGGATGGAAGGGCGAGCCGTCGTACAGCAGCAGCGTCGCGCCGACGGCGAGCGACGAGACCAGCCAGTTCCACATCATCCAGCCGCAGGTGGTGAAGTAGAAGATCCGGTCGCCCGGCTTGGCGCCCGCATGCAGCACGTGTTCCTTGAGATGCTGGATCAGCGTGCCGCCGGCCGAGTGCACGATGCATTTCGGCACCCCCGTCGTCCCCGACGAGAACAGGATGTAGAGCGGATGGGCGAAGGGCAGCCGCTCATAGACGAGCGGCGCCGGCGCGAAGGCCTGCGTGAAGGCGGCCAAGGTCACCGCGTCCGGCACGGCGGCGGCGATGGTCTCGGCCTCGCCAATATACGGCACCAGGATGGTCTTGCGCGGACGCAAGGCGGCAGCGATGGTGGCAACCTTGTCGCCGATGCGGATTGTCTTGCCGGCGTAGAAATAACCGTCGCAGGCGACGAACAGCACCGGCTCGATCTGCCCGAAACGGTCGAGCACCCCGCGCTCGCCGAAATCCGGCGAGCAGGACGACCAGACCGCGCCAAGCGAGGCCGTTGCCAGCATCAGCGCCACGGTCTCGGCCATGTTCGGCATCATCGCCGCCACCCGGTCGCCGACGCCGACGCCCTCGGCGCGCATCGCCTGCGCCAGACGCGACACGAGCGCGCGAAGCTCGGCATGCGACAGGCGCGTCTCGACCTTGTCCTCGCCCCGGAACACGATCGCCTCACCATCGACGGCGGCGCCAAGAAGGTTCTCGGCGAAGTTGAGCCGGGCCTCAGGAAAAAATCGCGTCGACAGCATGTCGGGACCCTCGGCAACGGCCTTGCTGCCGCGGTCGCCGATCACGCCGCAGAAGTCCCAGACGGCGGACCAGAATGCCTCTGGCTCGTCGATCGACCAGGCATGCAACGCGGGATAGCCGGCGGAGGCGCCGCCGATATGCGGCGCGGCCCTGTCAGCGAAGTGGGTCAGCGGCTGCGCTGCCCGTCGATCGGCAGACGGCGTCCACAGAATTCTACCGGTCATGTCGCTGCCTCCCGTCATCCCACCCATCGCTCGTGCCATGACGCAGGGCGGTACGCAAATCCTGCCTCGCGGGCCGCCAAGGCGCTCGCCAGGCCATCACTTTGCCACCGGCATGGACTCCCGTTAGAACTCCGGCTGCATCCGGCCTTGGCGCCGCAAGAATGGCCGATTCGCGGCGGGCAGGCGACGGCACCGCCCGGACATTTCAGCGTCCATGCCCTCTCGGGCCATCGACGTCACCACGAGGAATCATGACAGGACGCGCCGCCCCATCCAGCCGCTCCGAACGGCGCTCGCTGCGCCGCTGGTCGGGCGTGGTCGTTTCGGTGGCCGTTCTGGTGGCGGCGGTGCTGGCCGGGTTCCTCGCCTATTCGACGCTCGCCCTGAAACCTGCGACGGCGCGCAGCGAAATCGAGGCACAGCTGTCCCGGCTGACCGGCCTTCCCGTGTTCGTCGCCGGATCGGTCAACTTCACCCTCCTGCCCCGCACCCAGATCGTCCTCGACAGGATCAAGGTCGGGCCGCGCACCGGTGACGCCGACGCGGTGATGGAGATCGACGGCATTATCGCCGATCTCGATCTTTGGGAGGCGCTCCGGGGGCGCACCCGCATCGAGCGCCTGACACTGGTTCGGCCGGAACTCTTGTCGACCGCCGGCTTCATCGGGCAGAGCGAAACGACGATCGCGGCGGAGAACTCCAGCGGAAGCGGCCCCGCCGACCCGGCCCTGCGGCCGCTGTCGCGGTATATCGGCGCCTTCCTCTCGCGCTTCGGCGAGTTGCGCACCCTTGAAATCCGCGATGGCGTCTTCCGGATGGCGCCGGGACCCGGTTCGCTCGGCATCAGCAATGCCAACATCACCGTCGCTTGGCCGTCGAAGACCTCTTCCGCACGAATGTCCGGCTCCTACGTCTGGAACGGGCAGCCGACCGAGATCGGGCTGAAGATCGCGTCTCCCGTCGACTTCCTTGCCGGCGCTGCCAGCGCTTTGGATTTCACGCTCGCTTCCCCTCCCTTGACCGCCAGTTTCGATGGCGAGGCCTCGATTGCAGAGGCCGGCAGCTTCAGTGGCAAGCTCGCTCTGTCGACCCCCTCGCTGACGCGGTCGGTCCGCTGGCTCGGCGATGCCGGAACCCTCCAGCCGGACATTGGCCCGCTCTCGCTGATCGCGACCCTCCAAGGCAGCGACGAGCGGTTGAGCCTGCGCGATGCCAAGGTGTCGGTCGGCGGGTTCGACGGGCTCGGCGCGCTCGAGATGACGCTGCCAGAGGGCAAGCGCCCGTTCATCGGCGGAACGCTGGCCTTCGATCGGCTCGATCTCACAGGGTTCACCGAGGCTGTCGCCCCGCTGCCGCAGACGCCGCTCGACATGCAGCGCCGGATCCCCGTCGACTTCGTCGAGGGACTGGATCTCGACCTCAGGCTCTCGGCCAGCGATGGCGCGATCGGCGATCTCACCTTCGCCGATCTGGCCGCAACGGTGAAGTTCAAGGACGGCGTGGCGACGTTCGATGTCGGCGACATCGCGATCCTCGGCGGCCAAGCGCAGGCGCGGATGACGGTCGACAGCACGCTGCGCCCGGCCGTCGCCACTGGCGTGGCCAGCGTCAGCGGCGTCGATGCCGCCCGGCTGTCCGACGCCCTCGGCATCAAGGGGCTGCTGGTGACCGGTGCGTCGGATGTTCAAGCGGACTACAGCCTGCCGCTCGGCAGCTGGGCGGACCTTGCCCGGCGCAGCAGGATGACGCTGTCGATCGCCACCCGCAACGGCACGATGAGCGGGTTCGACCCGCAGATGCTGACCGGAAAGGCCGTCAGTCCGCTGAACCTTGCCTTGGCGGATGGCGCCCTGCCCTTCCAGAGCCTGCGGGCCCGGCTGCAGTCGAACGGACCGCTAATCGATCTCAGCGAGATCAACCTGACCGGCAGCTTTGGGCTCCTGTCGGCCTCCGGCTCGCTCTCAGCCGCGACCGGCCGTCTCGACCTGTCCGGCAGTGTGACTCCCGCGGCTCCCTTGGGCACGACGCCGCCCGCTTTGGCGCCGCCGCGTTTCCGCGCGGAAGGGATCTGGCCGAGCCCCGTGATCTCCGACAGCTTCCCCGACCGTCCTATTTGAACGGTCCAAGCTGAACCGCACAGCGCGGATGCGCGGCGCGATCAGCCGCCGGCGGCCAGACGCTCGTCCCGTTCGCGCCGGACGAGATCGCGCTTGGTGAGGATGCCGGATATGATGACGCCGACCGAGACCAGCCCGATCAGGATGGTGCAGATGGCGTTGATCTCCGGGGTCACGCCGAGCCGCACCTGGCTGTAGATCCGCATCGGCAAGGTAGTGGCGCCCGGGCCGGTGGCGAAGCTCGAGATCACGAGGTCATCGAGCGACAGCGTGAAGGCGAGCATCCAGCCGGCCGCGACCGCCGTCCAGATCACCGGCAACGTGATGACAAAGAAGGTCTTGCCGGGCGGGCAACCGAGATCCTGCGCCGCCTCCTCGAGGCTCCTGTCGATGGCGACGAGCCGGGACTGCACGACAACGGCGACGAAGCACATGGTGAAGGTGACGTGGGCGATGGTCAGCGTCCAGAAGCCGCGGTCGAAACCGATGGCGACGAAGAGCAGCAGGAGCGACAGGCCGGTGATCACCTCGGGCATCACCAGCGGCGCATAGACGAGGCCAGAGAACAGCAGCCGGCCGCGGAAGCGGGCAAAGCGCACCAGCGCCATCGCCGCCAGCGTCCCGAGAATGGTCGCGACCGTCGCCGACAGCAGCGCGACGCGGATCGTCACCCAGGCGGCGTCGAGCATCTGCCGGTTCTGGAATAGCGTGCCGTACCAGTGGGTCGAGAAGCCGCCCCAGACCGTCACCAGCCGCGAAGCGTTGAAGGAGTAGAGCACCAGCAGCGCGATCGGCACGTAGAGGAAGGCGAAGCCGATGACGAGGCAGAAGATGTTGAACGCGGACCAGTTGTTCTTCACGACGCGGTTCTCGCCTGCATGCGCTGGAAGATCATGATCGGAATCACCAGCAGGAGAAGCAGGATCACCGCGACCGCGGAGGAGACCGGCCAGTCCCGGTTGTTGAAAAACTCATCCCACAGCGTCTTGCCGATCATCAGCGTCGAGGAGCCACCGAGGAGATCGGGAATGACGAACTCGCCGACGGCGGGAATGAAGACGAGGAAGACGCCGGCCAGAACGCCCGGCAGCGACAGCGGGAAGGTAATCGCCCAGAACGCCTTTACCGGCGGGCAGCCGAGATCGTTGGCGGCCTCGATCAGCCGCCCGTCCATGCGCTCGAGCGCTGCATAGATCGGCAGCACCATGAACGGCAGGTAGGAATAGACGATGCCGATATGGATCGCGAGTTCGGTGTTCATGATCTGCAGCGGCTCGGAAATCAGCCCGGTCCACAGCAGAAACTGGTTCAGCAGCCCCTCGTTCTTGAGGATGCCGATCCAAGCGTAAACGCGGATCAGGAAGCTCGTCCAAAACGGCAGGATCGTCAGCATCACCAGGATCGGGCGAATGCTGGATGGTGCCTTGGCCATGCCGTAGGCGAAGGGATAGCCGATCAGCAGCGCCAGCGCCGTCGAGATGCCGGCGATCCGCAGGCTCGAAAGGTAGGAGTTGAGGTAAAGCGGATCTTCCCAGATCCAGCCATAGCTGCCGAAGTCCAGCTGGCGGAAAGCATCCATGAAGCCGGAGACGCTATCGAGCACGAAGACCGGCAGGTAGGGCGGCTGGGCGATCGCCGTCTCGGACAGCGAGATCTTCACGACGATCAGGAAGGGCAGCAGGAAGAAGACCGCAAGCCAGAGATAGGGCACGCCGATCACCACCGAGCGGTAGAGCCGGCTGACATGCTGCGAGGGGGTGTAGTCGGAAGCCATGTCCCTCGCCCCTACTGCGTCAGGACGATGCCGGCATCGGCGGCGAAGGTGATCCACACCTCGTCGTCCCAAGCCAGCGGCCGTTCGATGCCGCGCGCGGCGTTGATCGTGGTGGCACGGACGATCTCGCCGGTCGGCAGCTTGACGTTGAAAAGGGTCACGTCGCCGAGATAGGCGATGTCCCACACCTCGCCCTTCAGGGCGTTGACCGACGGGTCGGCCGGGGCCTGGCGCCCGATCTTCACCTTTTCCGGGCGGATCGCGAAGAAGGCGGTGTCGCCCGGCTTGAGGTCGACAGCGGTCTCGGTCTCGACGATGGTGCCGGCAGCGGCGAGCCGCACCCTTCCGTCGCGGCGGCTCTCGATGCGGCCATCGAGGAGATTCACATTGCCGATGAAGTCGGCGACGTAGCGGTTGCTCGGCGCCTCGTAGATGATCGCCGGCGTCGCGACCTGGGCGATCTTGCCCTCCCGCATCAGCGCGATGCGGTCGGCCATCACCATCGCCTCCTCCTGGTCGTGCGTGACGACGATGAAGGTGAGGCCAAGCTCCTGCTGCAGGTCCATCAGCTCGAACTGGGTCTCCTCGCGCAGCTTCTTGTCGAGCGCGCCGAGCGGCTCGTCCAGCAGCAGCACTTTCGGGCGCTTGGCCAGCGAACGGGCGAGCGCCACACGCTGTTGCTGGCCGCCGGACAGCTGCTGCGGCTTGCGCCGGGCGAAGGGCTCGAGCTTGACGAGCTTCAGCATCTCGGCAACCCGCGCGTCGATCTCGGACTTCGCCATGCCGTCCTGCTTCAGGCCGAAAGCAATGTTCTTCTCGACCGTCATGTGCGGGAAGAGCGCGTAGGACTGGAACATCATGTTCACCGGCCGCTTGTGCGGCGGCACGCCGACGAGGCTCTCGCCCTCGAGCCGGATATCGCCCGAGGTAGGTGCCTCGAAGCCTGCGAGCATGCGCAGCAGTGTCGACTTGCCGCAGCCGGAAGGGCCGAGCAGCGCGAAGAATTCGCGGCGATGGATGCCGATGGTCAGGTCGTCGACCGCGGTGAACGTGCCGAAGCGCTTGGTCACCCCGTCCACCTCGATCAGCGGCTTCTGCGAGGGGTCGTTCCACGGCTCGAAGCTGCGGCGGATGTTTCCAAGGGACTTCGTCGTCACTGCCATGCTGAGGTGCCCGCGCCAGACTGGAAAGGGCCCGGCCGCCGATGGCGACCGGGCGGGAGTGCTACTGACCGGTCTTCACCGTGGTGAAGGCGCGGGTGATCAGACGCTGGATCTTCGCGTCATAGGGCTTCTTAGTGAACAGCTTGGCGAGCGTCGCCTCGTCCGGGTAGACCGCCTTGTCAGCCAGGATCGCCGGCTCGATCAGCTTCTGCGACGCCAGGTTGCCATTGGCGTAGACGACGAAGTTGGTCGCCTTCGCGATGACCTCGGGTTTCATCATGTAGTTGATGAAGGCATGGGCGTTGTCGAGGTCCGGCGCATCCGACGGGATCGCCAACTGGTCGAAGAACAAGAGGGCCCCCTCCTTCGGGATGGAATAGCCGATCTCGACGCCCTGCGCCGCTTCCTTGGCGCGGTCCCGCGCCTGGAACACATCGCCCGAGAAGCCGACGGCCACGCAGATGTCGCCATTGGCGAGACCGTTGACGTATTCCGAGGAATGGAACTTCCGAACATAGGGGCGAACGGAGAGCAGGAGATCCTTCGCCTTGTCGATCTCGGCCGGATCCTGGGTATCCGGGCTCAGCCCGAGATAGTTCAGTGCGGCCGTGATCATCTCGGCGCCCGAGTCGAGCATGTCGATACCGCACTTCGACAGGACTTCCGCGTTCTTCGGGTCGAACACCAGAGACCAGGAGTCCACCGGCGCGTTCGGCAGGAGCTCCTCCACCTTCTTCTTGTTGTAGCCGATGCCGGTCGTGCCCCACATGTAATTCACGGAGTAGGCATTGTCGGGATCATAGGTCGCGGTCTGCTTGGTGATCACATCCCACATATTGGTGAGGTTCGGCAGCTTCGACTTGTCGAGCTTCTGGAACACGCCTGCCTGGATCTGCCGGCCGAGATATTCCGCCGAGGGCACGACGACGTCGTAGCCTGTGCCGCCCGCGAGCAGCTTGGTCTCGAGAATCTCGTTGGAGTCGAACACGTCGTAGACGACCCGGATGCCGGTCTCGGCCGTGAAATCCTTGAGGATCGAATCGTCGATATAGTCGGACCAGTTGTAGACCCGGACGATCTTTTCCTGCGCGGCGGCAGAGAAGGCCGAGACGAGCACGAGCGCAAGCGCTCCGACCGTTGCAAGACGCTGTTTCATAAAGGACAACCTCGCTGGAAGCATAGATGTTTGGGTGTGTGACGAAAGGGCGGACGGGCGTCTCGGCGCGGGCCGAAATGGCGACAAGCCTCACTATTCAGCATCGACTGCCACGTGCCTAGTGCTTTTGCAGAACAACCGCATGACACGCGTCAATATCCCCGGCCATCATATGGCGGCGCAGCATGTAGCGGGCGTCGGCGCCATAGGGTGCGAGCTTTCCTTCCGGCAAGGCGGCGGTTTCGTCGGTAAAGCCGAAGCCGGCCCAGAACGGCATCGTCCCGTACACCGACACCAAAGCCGTCACGGGATAAGGCACGTCGGCCAATAGAGCCTCGACGCCGAGCCGGGCATGTCCCTGCCCGCGCAGTTCGGGCGCAACCACAACGTCGTGGATGTAATAGCTGTCGGCGTCAGGCCCGATCGTCCCGAGGAGATGATCGAGCGGCGACGGCTCGAAGAGCTTGGCCGGATGCGATACGGCATACCCCAGGACGCTCCCCGACCCGATCAGCACGCGGCTGCCGGCGGGATAGGCGGCCAGCCGGTCCGCGAAGACCTCGATCCGCTCGGGAAGCTCGGGATGCACCCGGTCGGCCAGCGCCTTGACGCTGGCCAGGTGCGCCGGGAGCATCCTCTCCCACGAAAAGCCTGTCATCGGCGGGCCCCGGTCAGCGGTGCTTCTGGCCTTCGCCGTAGAACAGCTTCTCCCAGGCCTTCTGCGCCTTGTAGCCCTCGCGGATGAAGGGTGTGAAGACGGCAAGGTTCAGGACCGCCTTGTTGGTGAGGTTGGCGGGGAAAGTCAGCGGCTTCTCGAAATCGACGAAGAGTACGACCCGCACCGAGTCGGAGTGGTTCCAGGCCTCGTGCTCGTAGGCGTCGTCGAAGATCAGCGCCTCGCCTTCCTTCCAGTGGCAGACCTCCTTGTCGATGCGGATGCCGATCTTGTCCGGCTGGTCGGGCACGACGAGGCCGAGGTGGAAGCGCAGCACGCCGTTATACGGCCCGCGGTGCGGCGGCAGATGCTTGCCGGGCTCGAAGATCGAGAACATCGCCGACTTCATGCCGGGGATCTTCTGCAGGATGCGCCAGGTCTCCGGGCACTGGGCGATCGCCTCGGGCGACTTGATGCCATAGCCGCAGAGGAAGAAGGTCTTCCAGTTCTGGTCGGACGAGATCGACCGGACCTCCGAGGAGATCTCGTGGAACGCCGGGAGGTCGCCCTTGCGCACCAGGATCTTGTCGAGCTCGGCCCGAATCAGATGCCACTCCGCCTCGACTTCCCGCGCCCAGGGGAAATCGTCGGTCGGATAGACCGCGGGATTGCCGACGGCCGAATGCTTGAGATTGAGCTTCTCGGCGCCGTCGACCAGCTTCTGGACGGCCTTTGCGACGAACCCGTTGCCGGACATCGTGTCCTCGATGCCCTCGGTCTTCGCCTTCTGCTGCACGCGTTGATCCATGCTGTCTACCTTCTGCGCTGTTTGAGATCCGCGCGGTTGTGGCGGACCTTGCGCGTGTCGTCTGCAGCATCACGAAATAATGCTGAAATGGCGGCGCGCCCTGTCGATGGCGGTACATAGCAGGCCGCTACTGAAAATCGAATGCGCTGAGGCCCGTCACCATCTCATCGAGCCCCAGCGGGCGCGTCAGCGGAGGTTCAGCGCGGGAGAGACAGGCCTGCCGCTCGCACAGCCGGCAGGCCGGCCCGATCTTCACCGGCGCCCGCTCCCCGCCGAGTGACCGGCCGTAGATCGTGTCCTTGGCATGGGCGATGTCGCAGCCGAGAAGGATCGCCGTGCGGCGGGGCCGCTCTTGAAAACCGGCGACGAGCCCGTCGACCGTGCGCGAGACGGTGAGGAAGGTCGCCCCGTCCGGCATCTCGACGGTTTCGACCAGGATCTGCCCCGGCTGGGAAAAGGCGGCGTGGAGGCCGAGCTTGGGGCAGCCGCCGCCGAAGCGCTGCACCGGAAAGCCCCGCGCCCCGGCCCGCCGAAAGCGGTTGCCGGCGTGGTCGACCTCCAGCATGAAGAACGGGATGCCCGGCGCGCTCTGGCGCTGCAGCGTGGTCAGCCGGCTCGCCACCTGATCGAACGAGGCCTGGAAGCGGCCGCGCAGGACGTCAATGTCGTAGCCCGAGCGCTCCGCCTCCGCCTGGAAAGCCGCATACGGCATCATCAGCGCCAAGGCGGCGTAGCGCACGAGTTCGTAGCGCGCGAGCCGCATCGCCTCGGCGCTGGAGAAGCCAAAACTTGCATTCTCCGCCGCGATGACCGGTCCAAGCGCCAGCAGCACCGCCTCCATCGCCACCTCCCGCAGCCGGTCGGCGGAGACGAGGCGTTCCGACAGGAAGAGGCGGCGCGAGTGGCGGTCGAAGCGGCGGCGCCAGTTGGGCATGGTCTGCACGGGCAGGATGCGCACCGAGATGTCGTGCTCGGCGCGCAGCCATGCCTTCAAAGCCGCCATCAGATCGTCGCCAGGGGAAAGCTGGCGGTGGAAGGCCTCGGCCGCGGTCTCGAGCGCCGCGATGTGGTTCGGGCGGGTCTCGAACATTTCCTGCACCTCGTCGATCGGCAGCCGCGCGCCGGCAAGACCCGGCTGCAAGCCGTCGCGGGCGAGGAGATCGGAAAGGTCGGTCAGCCGGCCGAGCTGCTCCTTGTAGGCCCGGTAGAGCTTGGCGATGCCCGCGGCGGCATTCGGCGCCGCCTCGGCGATCTCGACGAGTTCCTGCGGTCCCGGCAGTTCGCCGGCCAGCAGCGGGTCTGCGAACACCTCGCGCAGATCCGCCATCAGCCCGGCGCGCTCGCCCCCCTGGAGGTCGCTGAGATCGATCGCGAACACCTCGGAGAGTTTCAGCAGCAGTTGCACGGTGAGCGGCCGCTGATCGCGCTCGATGAGGTTGAGATAGGACGGCGAGATGCCGAGCCGCTCGGCCATGGCCGTCTGCGTCAGGGAGAGGCCGTTGCGCATCCGCCGGATCCGGGGGCCCGCGAAGATCTTGTTCTCGGCCATGATGCCCTCGCTGTGACAGTCTTGTCGGACCAGAGCGGCCCCGATCCATTGACAGCATTTACAACGTGACAGCCGGTGATTGTCAAAGCCGGTACAGGCTGACACGTTTCCCGCCCCTTTCCTGTAGGTGTTTCCTTGGGACGCGGAGCGCAATCTGTCACACCCTTCCTGTCCGACACCGTCGGAGCACGTTGATTGTGAGGATTGGCCATGACCGAATTTGACAGCCTTGTCCCCAGCGCCCCTGCAGGGCGTTTCGACCATGTCACCCGCCCCTATTCGGCCGATGTGGTGAAGCGGCTGCGCGGCTCCGTCCAGATCCGCCATACGCTGGCCGAGAACGGCGCCAACCGCCTGTGGCAGCTGCTGCACTCGGAGGATTACGTCAATTCGCTGGGCGCGATGACCGGCAACCAGGCGATGCAGCAGGTGCGCGCCGGGCTGAAGGCGATCTACCTCTCGGGCTGGCAGGTCGCGGCCGATTCCAACACGGCCGGCGCGATGTATCCGGACCAGTCGCTTTACCCTGCCAACGCTGCGCCGGAACTCTGCCGCCGCATTAACCGCACCCTCCAGCGCGCCGACCAGATCGAGCAGGCCGAAGGCCATCACTCAGTCGACACCTGGTTCGCGCCGATCGTCGCCGATGCCGAGGCCGGCTTCGGCGGTCCGCTTAACGCCTTCGAGATCATGAAGGCCTTCATCGAGGCGGGCGCAGCCGGCGTCCACTATGAGGACCAGCTGGCCTCGGAGAAGAAGTGCGGCCATCTCGGCGGCAAGGTGCTGATCCCGACCCAGGCGCATATCCGCAACCTCACCGCCGCGCGGCTCGCCGCCGACGTGATGGGCGTGCCCTCGCTGGTCATCGCCCGCACCGACGCGGAAGCGGCCAAGCTCCTCACCTCCGACATCGACGAGCGCGACCAGCCCTTCGTCGATCACGCGGCGGGGCGCACGGCGGAGGGCTTCTTCCACATCCGCAACGGTCTCGAGCCCTGCATCGCCCGGGCGATCGCCTATGCGCCCTATGCCGATCTCATCTGGTGCGAGACCTCGAAGCCTGATCTCGACCAGGCCCGGCGATTTGCCGAGGCGGTGAAGCGCGAGCACCCCGACCAGATGCTCGCCTACAACTGCTCGCCCTCGTTCAACTGGAAGAAGCATCTCGACGACGCGACCATCGCCAAGTTCCAACGCGAGCTTGGCGCGATGGGCTACAAGTTCCAGTTCATCACCCTCGCCGGCTTCCACCAGCTGAACTTCGGCATGTTCGAGCTCGCCCGCGGCTACCGGGATCGGCAGATGTCAGCCTATTCGGAACTGCAGCAGGCCGAGTTCGCGGCGGAGGCCGACGGCTACACCGCCACCAAGCACCAGCGGGAGGTCGGCACCGGCTACTTCGATGCCGTGTCGATGGCCATTTCCGGTGGCACATCCTCGACGACGGCGATGTCCGACTCCACCGAGCAGGCGCAGTTTCGCGAAGAGACGCCGCACCTCGCTGCCGCCGAATAGGCCACCGCCCGACCGCAACTTTCAGAACAGCCACATTCATCTTTTGGGAGAAAGACCATGAGCAGCGTCATCCAGGCCGACATCCGCCCCCGCACTCGCGTCAAAGAACGCGCCGAGGAGCAGTCCTCGTCGATGGACGAGGCGCAGCAAAGCGCCATCCGCATGCTGGCGAATGACCTCCACCGCCTCAACCAGTCCGTCATGAAGGCGGTGGAAGCCGGCGTCTCGGTCGAGCTCGTCCGCTCCGCCCGCCACCATTCCGGCAACGGCAAGTGGGGCGACCTTCTGATCCCGGTCATCGTCAAGACGGCGGACTGATTTCGTTACACTGCCGGCATCGGCGCTTGGGACGGCAGCGATCTTCCACGTCGTAAGAATGAACGGATGCGAAGGCCTCGCCGGCCTTTGCATCCGCTGCCGTTCTACTTCGATACAATAGCCCGCCTCAACGTATCATCAATGCGCGTCTGCCAGCCGGGCCCACCCGCCTTGAAGTGCTCGATGACTTCGGCGCTCAACCGCAAGGTTACCTGCCACTTGGAATGCGCCTGCGGCGGGAGCCCGCGCCGGATCAGCACCTCGCCGTGATAGAGATCGGCCCGGTCGAACATCTCGTCGGTCCACTCCGGCGCGTCGTCCGGATCAATCCATTCGCTGCCGGGCTCGGTTGGCTTCACGTTCATGGCAATACCTCGTGGAGATGAAGTGGCGCGCATCGTCGCGAGGGGTCCAGACCACCATGACGACGCGGCCGCCGAACAAGCCATAGGTCTTGAACCGCGCCTCACCATAGTCCCTGCGCGTGTCTTCAAGTGTCAGAACACGTCCTCCGAAAACCAATCCCGCGTCCGCGAAATCGAGCCCGCGCTCGCGAAGGGCTGTTTCCCGCTTTGCAGGGTCGAAGGTTACTCTTTTTCCATCACGCTAGCGATGATAACAAAGAGCGGCAACGCTATTGTAGCGGCAAAAGAGGCTTGGATTGATGCCCGACCAACCGCCGCGCCTTCCCCGTCCCGCCCCGGGCGTCTATGCTGTCCGGCATTCGAGCAGCCGCAGAAAGATCGCATGGCAGACCGCCCCAGGCCGACGCGCCCTGAACTGAGCACCCGACCGAAGATCAAGCGCGACAAGCTGAAGCGCCGGTCGAGCGATACCGGCAGCGCGCAGCCGTCTGTGCCAGCGGCCCCGCGCCGCGACCTTGGTCGCTTCAAGCTGGCCGAGGGCGAGCGGCCGGCCTTTCTCGACTCGAAGCGCGGCGTCGGATCGAAGGAAGAGGCCGTCGAGTGGCTGAAGGCACGCGGCATCGACGACATCGAGTGCATCACGCCCGATCTTGCCGGCGTTGCCCGCGGCAAGATGATGCCGGCCAAAAAGTTCACCGGCGACACCTCGCTGGCGTTGCCCTCGGCGCTGTTCATGCACACGATTTCCGGCGAATACCCCGAGGAGACCGGCGAGTTCCGCTACTCGCCGAACGACGGCGATCTGAAGCTGGTGCCGGACCTATCGACGCTCTCGCTGGTGCCCTGGGAGAGCGATCCGACGGCGCAGGTGATCTGCGACCTGGTCGACACCACGGGCGCTGCCGTCGGCTACACGCCGCGCAACGTCCTGAAACGGGTGCTGGCTCTCTATGAAAACCGCGGCTGGCAGCCGATCGTCGCGCCGGAGATCGAGTTCTATCTCGTTTCCAAGAACGTCGACCCCGACTATCCCCTGACCCCGCCGATCGGCCGGTCCGGCCGCCAGATCCAGAGCGGGCAGGCCTACTCCATCGGCGGCGTGAACGAGTTCGACGAGCTGATCGACGACATCTACCATTTCTCGGAGGCGCAGGGCCTCGAGATCGACACGCTGATCCACGAGGACGGCGCGGCCCAGCTCGAGATCAACCTGCGCCACGGCGCGCCGATCGAGCTCGCCGACCAGGTCTTCATGTTCAAGCGCACCATCCGCGAGGCGGCGCTGAAGCACGATATCTACGCGACCTTCATGGCGAAGCCGATCCAGGGCCAGCCGGGTTCGGCGATGCACATCCACCAGTCGGTGATCGACCAGCGCACCGGGCGCAACATCTTCAGCCTCGAGGACGGCACGCCCTCGCCGCTGTTCTACAACTTCATCGGCGGCATGCAGCGCTACGTGCCGGCAGCACTGATCATGATGGCGCCCTACGTCAACTCTTACCGCCGCCTGACCTACGGCATGTCGGCGCCTACCAACAACGCCTGGGGCTACGACAACCGCACCACCGCCTTCCGGGTGCCGACGTCGGATGCCGTTGCCCGGCGCGTCGAGAACCGCCTGCCGTCGTCCGACGCCAACCCCTATCTCGCGCTCGCCGCATCTCTCGCCTGCGGCTATCTCGGCATGGCCGGCGAATTGCAGCCGGGCCAGCCGACCGACCGGACCGCGAACGAGGACGGCGAGATCTCCTTGCCGCGCGGCCTGCTCGAGGCGGTCGCGGTTTTCGAGGGCGAAGCGGCCTTCCACGAGGTGTTCTCGCGCGAGTTCGTCGGCACCTATGCCGGCATCAAGCGCGGTGAGTTCGAGACCTTCATGCAGGTCATCAGCCCGTGGGAGCGCGAGTTCCTCCTTTTGAGCGTCTGATGTCGCCGTATCAGTCGCCGATCTCGCCCGGCCGTTCCTGGTACGAGGACTCGGTTGAGCGCCCGCGCTATCCCAAGCTCGAGGAGAGCCTCACCGTTGACGTGCTGATCGTCGGCGGCGGCTTCACCGGCCTGTCCGCCGCAACGCACCTGGCTGCCCGCGGCGTGCGCGTCGCCGTGCTGGAGGCGCATCGCTTCGGTGATGGCGCATCCGGCCGCAATGGCGGGCAAATGAACACCGGCCAGCGGCTCTGGACCTCGGAACTCGAGCCGCAATACGGCTTCGAGCGCACTAAGGCGCTGTTCGACCTTGCGGAAGAGGCGAAGGCGCATCTTCTGGATTTCGCCGAGACCCATGCGATCGATATCGACTACGCCCCCGGGCAGATGTCGGTCGCCCACCGGCAGCGTTTCGTCAAAGACTATGCCGCCTATGCCGACGATCTCGCGACACGCTACGGCTATCAGCACATCACCGTCATGGACCGGGCCGAGACCGCGGAGCGACTGGGGTCCTCGGCCTATTTCGGCGGGATCCGCGATACCGGCACCGGCCACATCCATCCGCTGAAACTGCTGGTCGGAACCGCGCGCGCGGCCGCCAAGGCCGGCGCCCTGCTGTTCGAGGAAACGCCGGTGGTCTCGCTGACCGGCGTCGGCGGGGTCCTCGCCACCACGGCGCGGGGCAGGATCCGGGCCGAGCGGGCCCTCGTCGCCACCAATGCCCATGGCGGCAAACTGAACGGCGAAATGGCCCGGCACATCATGCCGATCCGCTCTTTCATCGGCGCCACCGCCCCGCTCGCCGAGCCCGATCGCGTCCTGCCCGGCAACGAAGCGGTGGACGACTCGCGGTTTGTCGTCCGCTATTTCCGCAAGTCGCGCGACGGGCGCCTGCTGTTCGGGGGCCGCGAGGCTTATACCTCGGCGGCGAGCGACATCTCGGTGCACATCCGCCGGCAGATCGCCGAGATCTATCCGCACCTGAAAGATGTCGAGATCACCCACAGCTGGGGCGGCTCGGTCGGCATCACTCTGCCGCGCATGCCGTTCGTGCGCACCGTCGAGCCCGGCATCACTGCTATCGGCGGGTTTTCCGGCCATGGCGTGATGCTGTCGAACTTCACCGGCCGGCTCTATGCCGAGCGCGTCGCCGGCAACGAAGATCGGTTGGCGGTGCTGGAGGCACTCGACATCCCGGCCTTCCCCGGCGGGACGGCGCTGCGCCAGCCGCTGCTGTTTCTCGCCATGACCTGGTTCTCGCTGCGCGATCGCTTCTGAGCCCGGCGTCATGACGAGAACACGTTATGCGCCTACCTCGGCAGAAAGCCTGCAGACAGGTGCCCCTGGCATGATGCATGGGCGGCACTGGAAAGTTTCAATCGATTAGACTACCTCGTTCCCACGGGGGTTTAATGCGGCGCAGCATGCGCCCAGGAAAGGCGTCGATGACCAGCCAGATCATTCCGGTCGATGCGTTCGACTACATCGTTTTCGGCGGCAACGGCGATCTCGCCGAGCGCAAGCTGCTGCCGGCGCTGTATCACCGCGACCATGACGGTCAGCTTCCCCCGCAGGCCCGCATCATCGGCGCCTCGCGGACCTACATTTCCGACGATGACTACCGGGCCTTCGCCCGCGCAGCGATCACCGCCCATGTCAAGCCGGCCCATCAGAGCCCGGAGGCGATCGAGCGCTTCGTTTCGCGCCTGCACTACCGCGAGGTCGATGCGCGCTCGGACAAGGGCTGGGACGAGCTGAAGGCGCTGCTCGACGAGGCCGAGCCTGGCCGGATCCGTGCCTTCTACCTCGCCGTCGGGCCCGCTTTGTTCGGCGAGTTCGCCAGCCGCATCGCGGAAAAGGGCCTGTCAAGCGCCAATACGCGGCTGGTGGTCGAGAAGCCGGTCGGCCGCGACCTCGATTCGGCGCGGGCCCTCAACGACACCATCGGCCGGCACTTCAGCGAAGAGCAGGTCTTCCGCATCGATCACTATCTCGGCAAGGAGACGGTGCAGAATCTGATGGCGCTCCGCTTTGCCAACATGCTCTACGAGCCGGTGTGGAAGTCCGGCTACATCGACCACGTGCAGATCACGGTGGCCGAGGAAGTCGGCCTCGAGGGCCGGACCAGCTATTACGACAAGGCTGGCGCGCTGCGCGACATGGTGCAGAACCACATCCTGCAGCTGCTCTGCCTCGTCGCGCTCGAGCCGCCCTCGGCCATGAACGCCGACGCGCTGCGCGACGAGAAGCTGAAGGTGCTGCGGGCGCTGCGCCCAATCACCGCCGCCAATGTCGAGCAGCGGACCGTGCGCGGCCAATACAAGGCAGGCGCTTCCGGCGGTGCCGCGGTGAAGGGCTACATCGAGGATTTGGCGAACGGCGAGAGCGACACCGAGACCTTCGTCGCGCTGAAGGTCGAGATCGGCAACTGGCGCTGGGCCGGCGTGCCCTTCTACCTCCGCACCGGCAAGCGCCTGTCGAACCGGATGTCGGAGATCGTCGTCACCTTCCGCCCGATCCCGCATTCGATCTTCGATTCCAGCGCCGGCAACGTGGTGCAGAACCAGCTCGTCATGCGCCTGCAGCCCGACGAGGGCGTCAAGCAGTGGCTGATGATCAAGGATCCTGGCCCCGGCGGCATGCGCCTGCGCCATGTTCCGCTGGACATGAGCTTTGCCGAGTCGTTCCATACGCGAAACCCGGACGCCTATGAGCGGCTGCTGATGGACGTGATCCGTGGCAACCAGACGCTGTTCATGCGGCGCGACGAGGTCGAGGCGGCCTGGGAATGGGTCGATCCGATCCTCAAGGCCTGGGAAGAGAAGTCCGTGAAGCCGCAAGGCTACACGGCTGGAACCTGGGGCCCGTCCTCCTCCATCGCGCTGATCGAGCGCGATGGTCGGACCTGGCACGAGCCGGACTGACGGGCGCTCCGGTCCGCCGCCGGCATGGCGCGACGTCCGCCGTCTCGCGCCGCCGCGACGGCTGTCAGCCTGAACTTGTCGATACCGTCAGGGCCCATCTGAAAGGACGCGAAGTGCTTCACCGATATCCTTCCCGCCAGATGCTGGCGGAAGCTTTGGCGACGGGCGTCGCCGCCGTGCTCGCCGGGGGCATCGCGACCCGCGGCTCGGCAAGCTTTGCCGTTTCCGGCGGCTCGACGCCGCTGCTGTTCCTCGAAACCCTTGCGGCGACCGAACTCGACTGGAAGGCCGTTACGGTGACCTTGGTCGACGAACGCTGGGTCCCCGACTCCCATTCCCGTTCGAACACCGCCTTCCTGAAGCGGCATTTCCTGAAAGGCCCGGCGGCCGCAGCGCATTTCGAGCCGCTCTACGAGGAAGCCGACACGCCGGAGGATGTGCTGCCCGAGCTCCAGTCGCGGCTCGGCGGCCTCGCTCGGCCGCTCGATGCGGTGGTGCTCGGCATGGGCACGGACGGCCACACCGCATCGTTCTTCCCGAACGGCGACAACCTCGTCGCCGCGCTCGATCCGCAGAACCCGCGGGCGGTGTCGGTGATCCGGGCCGAGGGCGCCGGCGAGCCGCGCGTCACCTTGACCTTGCCGCGGCTGGTTGAGGCCCGCTTCCTCGCCTTGCACATCGAGGGAACGGAGAAGGCACGCGTCCTGTCCAGCGCGCAGCAGGCCGGCTCCGAGCTGGACCTTCCCATCCGCGCAGTCCTTCGGGCCCCGCGCGAACACCCGCTCCAGATCTTCTGGGCCCCCCTTCCCCAAGACGAGGCTTGAGCGCCATGACCGTGGACCGCCGCATCGACGAGATCACCGACCGCATCCGCGAGCGTTCGCACCGCAGCCGCGACCTCTATCTCAGCCGCATCACGGCGAAGGGCGCCGAGGGGCCGAAGCGCTCGACGCTGTCCTGCGGCAACCTTGCGCATGGCTTCGCCGCCTGCGGACCGACCGACAAGCAACGCCTGTCGGACAGCCAGACCCCCAATCTCGGCATCATCACCGCCTATAACGACATGCTGTCGGCGCATCAGCCATTCGAGCACTACCCCGAGATGATCCGCCAGACGGCGCGCGAGGTTGGCGCGACCGCGCAGGTCGCCGGCGGGGTGCCGGCAATGTGCGACGGCGTCACCCAAGGCAAGGCTGGCATGGAGCTCAGCCTGTTCTCGCGCGACGTCATCGCCATGTCGGCGGCCGTCGGCCTCAGCCACGACATGTTCGATTCCGTCGTCTATCTCGGCGTCTGCGACAAGATCGTGCCGGGCCTCACCATCGCCGCTTTGACTTTCGGCCATCTGCCCGCGATCTTCGTCCCTGCCGGCCCGATGACCACCGGCTTGCCGAACGACGAGAAGAGCCGCATCCGGCAGCTCTACGCCGAGGGCAAGGTCGGGCGCGACGCCCTTTTGGAGGCGGAGTCGAAGTCCTATCACGGGCCGGGCACCTGCACCTTCTACGGCACCGCCAATTCCAACCAGATGCTGATGGAGATCATGGGCCTCCACATGCCGGGCGCCTCCTTCATCAACCCCGGCACCCCGCTGCGGGACGCGCTGACCCGCGAGGCGACGCGTCGGGCGCTGGCGATCACCGCCCTCGGCAACGAGTACACGCCCGCCGGCCTCGTCGTCGACGAGCGGGCTGTGGTCAACGGCGTCGTCGGCCTCCATGCCACCGGCGGCTCGACCAACCACACCTTGCACCTGGTGGCGATGGCGGCGGCCGCCGGCATCAAGCTGACCTGGCAGGACATCTCCGACCTTTCCGACGTCACGCCGCTCCTCGCGCGGGTCTATCCGAACGGTCTTGCCGACGTGAACCACTTCCAAGCGGCTGGCGGCATGGGCTTCCTGATCCGCGAACTGCTGGACCACGGACTGCTGCACGACGACGTCCGCACGTCGTTCGGCACCGGCCTTCGCGCCTATACGGTCGAAGCAAGGCTGGGAGCCGACGGCGCCGTCGCACGTCATCCCGCCCCGGCCGAGAGCGGCGACCCGAAGGTGCTGACGACCGGCGACAAGCCGTTCTCCGGGAATGGTGGGCTGAAGATGCTGCAGGGCAACATGGGCCAGGCGGTGATCAAGGTTTCTGCGGTGAAGCCGGAACGCCGGACGGTCGAAGCGCCGGCTAAAATCTTCCACGACCAGCACGAGCTTCTTGCCGCCTTCAACGCCGGCACGCTCACCGGGGATTTCATTGCGGTTATGCGCTTCCAGGGGCCGCAGTCCAACGGCATGCCGGAACTGCACAACCTGACCCCCTTGCTCGGCGTCTTGCTGGATCGCGGACAGAAGGTCGCGCTGGTGACCGACGGCCGCATGTCGGGCGCATCGGGCAAGGTGCCTGCGGCGATCCATGTGACGCCCGAAGCGAAGGCGGGCGGCATGATCGGCAAGATCTGCGAAGGCGACCTCATTCGGCTCGACGCCGAGGCTGGGACGCTCGAAATCCTCGTACCGGCAACGGAACTGGCGTCGCGCCAGACGGCCGAGGCAGACCTTTCCGGAAATGATTTCGGCCTGGGACGCGAATTGTTTGCGCCGTTCCGGAACTCGGTGGGTGCGGCCAGCGAAGGCGCGAGCGTGTTCGCCGCGTGACACCTCGGCTACGAGTTTTCGTGGCCGGCGCAGTATCCTTTACGCATTCGCAACATCGATGATAGCTTGGTCCCTATCGATGCTGCGGAAAATGAGCGCAGGCAAGCGAGAGGCCTCGTCTATGTTCGCTACGTTAATGGCGAGGTTTTCAAAGCTCCCGCGCGGTTCCTTGCGGTCCCTCGGCGTGGTGCACGACGTCGTCGCCGCTGGCTTCTCGATCACCCTGTCGCTCGGGCTCGCCTGGGGGCTGACCCCGTTGTTCACGATGTGGCAGCTCTGGGCGATGATCGCCGCCTTCACCTGCCTCAGCGCCGCGATGTTCCCGCTGTTCTCGCTGAACCGCGGCGCTTGGCGCTATGCGTCGCTGCTCGACGTCCTGTCGATCGTCAAGGTCGTCAGCATCGTCTGCGTGGTGTTCCTGCTCGGCAACTTCCTTCTGTTCCGCGGCGAGTATTTGCCGCGCTCGACCATGGTCATCACCTGGTTCGTCATGGTCGTCGCCCTCGGCGGCCCGCGCCTCGCCTATCGTCTCTACCGTGAGCGCGGATCCTCGCTGCGCGTTGACCCGACCAAGCTGCCGGCCACCGTCGACAACCTCCTGCTGTTCGGCTTCAACGATCAGGCAGACCTCTTCATCCGCAACGAGCGGCGCAGCCATCTGCAGTCGCGCATCGTCGGGATCGTCGACGAGCGACCGAAGAATCAGCGCCGCCGCCTGCATGGCACCAGTGTCCTCGGCTCGCTGCGCGACTTGCCCGCGATCATCCAGCGGGCGGCGCTTGCGGCGCGGCCGATCACGCAGATCATCGTCACCGCCACCGACGCCTCGGCGAACGAGCTCGCCGCCGTGGTCGAGCGGGCGGCCCCGTTCAAGATCGCGGTGAAGCGCCTGCCGGACATTTCACGCACCGGCAAGATCGACGACAGCATCCCGATCGAGCCGCTGCCGATCCTGCTTGAGGATCTGCTCGGCCGGATGGAGGTCAAGCTCGACATCCGCGAGGTCGCCAAGCTGATCAACGACCGCTGCGTCGTTGTCACCGGCGCGGGCGGTTCGATCGGCTCCGAACTCGTGCGCCAGATCGCCCAGTTCCAGCCGAGCCGCCTGGTCCTCCTCGATAACAACGAGTTTAACCTCTACTCGATCGATCGCCAGATCGCGCAGGAATACCCCTCCGTGCGGACCTTCGCGCGTATTGCCGACGTCCGGCAGAGCGACCGGATCGGCGCCCTGTTCAGCCAGTTCGAGCCGGAGATCATCTTCCACGCCGCCGCGCTGAAGCATGTTCCGATCGTCGAGGAAAACCCGATAGAGGGTATCGAGACCAACCTCATCGGTACCCGCAATGTCGCCAATGCGGCGCTGGCCTGCGGCGCCAGCGCTATGGTGATGGTATCGACCGACAAGGCCGTCAGCCCGACCAGCATCATGGGCGCGACCAAGCGTGCGGCGGAAGCCTACTGCCAGGCCCTCGACCTCGCCCAGACCGGCACGCGCTTCATGACCGTCCGCTTCGGCAACGTGCTCGGCTCGACCGGCTCGGTCATTCCGCTGTTCAAGGCGCAGCTGCAGCGCGGCGGGCCGCTGACGGTGACCCACCCCAACATCACCCGCTATTTCATGACCATCCCCGAAGCGTCGCGGCTGATCCTGCACGCCGCCGGCCACGGCATGTCGGCCCATACCGCGCAGGGCCAGATCTTTGTCCTGGACATGGGCGAGCCGATTCGCATCACAGAGCTTGCCGAACGCCTCATCCAGCTCGCGGGCCTCAGGCCCCATGTCGACATCAAGATCGACTACATCGGCCTCAGGAAGGGCGAAAAGCTCTACGAGGAGCTGTTCAGCGACGGCGAGAAGATCGAGAAGACCGGCCGCCCGGGCCTCCTGGTGGCGCACACGCGCGTCAGCGATCCCGCAATGCTCAAGCGCAACCTCGATGCGATCCAGCAGGCGGTGGCGCAGGGACAGCCGCAGCGCGCCATCGAGCTCCTGTGCCACATCGTGCCGGAATACGTGAAGCCGCAGCGCGACCTGCTCGTCGAGCAGCACGCGGCGATGAAAAGCCTGACGACGCTCGACCCGTAGGTCGCCTGTCGCGACGGGGCAGAGCCCTTTCAGGACCGGACGTTAGAATCACGGCTGGCGGCAACCAGCGATGCCGTTGAGACGGACCGCCCCCTCCCCTTCTAGCCTCCCACTCCCGCAGCAGCCAATCAACTCCGCCACCGGTCACCGAGCCCGGTCAAACGGACAGCGCGCACAAAAAAGCCCGGCTTTCGCCAGGCTCTTTCGTCGTCTGATAGCGTTGAAGCCTAGAGGCCGAGGCCTTCGAACCGCTTCTTGAACCGGGAAACGCGGCCGCCGCGGTCCATCAGCTGCTGGTTGCCGCCGGTCCAGGCCGGGTGGCTGGTCGGGTCGATGTCGAGGTTCATCTTGTCGCCCTCTTTGCCCCAGGTCGAGCGGGTCTGGTATTCCGTACCGTTCGTCATCACGATCGTGATGGCGTGGTAGTTCGGATGAATCTTCTCTCTCATCGGTTTTCCCTGTTGCGCTTCCGCCCTCGGCATCCGGTTTTCGGCCTTCGGAGGAATTCCCGGAGGCTCGAATGTGCGGGGCAAAATGGCGCGGTCGCTTTCAAATTAGAGGGTGAGCATATACATCAGCCCCCAACGTGGCACAAGGGCTGCGGCATCGCAGCGCAACTGGTCCGCAGCTTGATTCTGCCACGGGCCCGATGGCCGCTCATGAGGCTGGGGCATAGGCAACTCCCCGGGACGAGTAAAGCCAGGAGGCGCATTTGACTGACGTGACGCAGGCAGCGGCCGAAAAGAAGCGACGGGCGAGCCTTCGCCCCCTTGGCCGCCTTGCCCCCTATCTGAAGCGCCAGAAAGCCCGCGCCGTCGGCGCCATCGTCTTCCTGGCGCTGGCCGCCGTCACCACGCTGTCGCTGCCCGTTGCCGTGCGCCGGGTCATCGATAAGGGTTTCTCGACCGCCGACACGGCCTTCATCGACACCTATTTCATGATGCTGCTGGTGCTCGCCGGCGTCCTCGCCGTCGCCAGCGCCGGCCGCTACTATTTCGTCATTACGCTCGGCGAGCAGGTGGTGACGGATCTGCGCAAGGACGTCTTCGCCCACGTCATGCGACTTTCGCCGGCCTTCTACGACCGCACGCAGTCCGGCGAGATCGTCTCGCGCCTGACGGCGGATACAACGCAGATCAAGTCCGCCGTCGGCGCCACGGCCTCCGTGGCTTTGCGCAACCTCATCCTCTTCATCGGCGCCGTGACGATGATGGCGGTCACCAGCCCGAGCCTCTCCTCCATCGTCATCGGCGCCATCCCGATCATCGTCATTCCGCTCGTCGCCTTCGGCCGCTCCGTCCGCCGGCGGTCGCGACTCGCGCAGGATACGCTGGCAGAGGCGAGCGCCTATGCGAGTGAGGCGATCGGCGCCGTGCGCACTGTCCAGGCCTTCACCAGCGAGACTGCGACGGCCGGCCGCTTCGCCCGCGCCGTCGATGGCGCCTTCGAGGCCGCACGCGCCTCCGTGGTGGCGCGCGCGCTGCTCACAGCTTTCGCCATCTTCCTGATCTTCGCGTCGATCGTCGCGGTGCTCTGGGTCGGCTCGCAGCGGGTGATCGACGGCACGATGTCCGGCGGCACGCTTGGCCAGTTCCTGCTCTACTCGGTGTTCGCCGCCGGCGCCCTCGGCTCGCTGTCGGAGGTGTGGGGCGAGCTCTCGCAGGCTGCAGGCGCCGCCGAGCGTCTCAGCGAGCTTCTGGCGGAAGAGCCGGCCGTCGTCGTCTCCGCAACGCCGCTGGCGCTCCCCACGCCCGCCATCGGCAGCGTGCGCTTCGAGGGCGTCTCCTTCGCCTATCCGACGCAAAGCCACCGGACAACGATGCACGACCTCTCCTTCGAGGTCCGGCCCGGCGAGACGGTGGCGATCGTCGGCCCCTCGGGCGCCGGCAAGTCGACGATCTTTTCGCTGCTGGAGCGCTACTACGATCCGGCTTTCGGTCGCATCCTCGTCGACGGGGTGGACATCCGAAAGGCGGATCTCACCGAACTGCGCCGGCGCATCGCCCTCGTCCCGCAGGATGTCACGGTCTTCGCCGCGACCGTCGCCGACAACATCGCCTTCGGCACGCCATCCGCCGCCCGCCCCGACGTCGTCGCGGCCGCCCGCGATGCCCTGGCGGAGGAGTTCATCGGCCAAATGTCGGAAGGCTACGACACGATAATCGGTGAGCGCGGCATCACGCTGTCCGGCGGCCAGCGCCAGCGCATCGCCATCGCGCGGGCAATTCTGCGCGACGCGCCGATCCTGCTCCTGGACGAGGCGACCTCGGCGCTCGACGCGGAGAGCGAGGTTCTGGTGCAGACCGCGCTGGAACGGCTGATGGAGGGCCGCACGACGCTGGTCATCGCGCACCGGCTGGCGACCGTCCTCAAGGCCGACCGCATCCTCGTGCTCGACGGCGGCCGCATCGTCGAAGAAGGGACGCATGCCAGCCTGATCGCCCGCAACGGACTCTACGCCCGCCTGGCGCGGCTACAGTTCGAGACCGGCGCCTTGCTGGGCGCCGCGGAATAAGAGGCTCGGCTCGTCGCGGTCACGGCATCAGCGCCGCGGTCACGGCGGCAAGGTGGCGGTCAACTTGATCGAGGAGAACCACGCCGCGAGATTGGCGATGTCGGCATCGCTGAGGCCCGAGGCGATGATCGACATCTGCGGATGCTGGCGGGCCCCGGAGCGATAGGCCTTCAACTGTTCGGCGATGTAGACGGCACTGTTGCCGGCAAGGTTGGGCGCATCGGGCGCCGTCGCCAGCCCGTTCTTGCCGTGGCAAGTGGCGCAAAGGCCGGCCGACTCACGCCCCGCGGCCTTGTCGGCGGCCTGGGCGGTGCCGCTGCAGATAAGCGCGGCGAGGCCAAGCGACATCGCCCATATCGATGAATTCTTCATGCAGTATATCCCGGCGAGTGGGCGTGCCGGCTGGCCGAGGCCAACCGGCAGCGGCCCTACTATTTCTTGTACGAGATGCGGTAGACCGCACCGGCAAGGTCATCCGAGACGAGCAGCGAGCCGTCCTTCATGACCTCGACGTCGACGGGACGGCCGGTATAGGTGCCGTCAGACGCCAGCCAGCCATCGGCGAACACCTCGGTCTCACCTGCGGTCCCGTCGGCGTTAACCGGCGTAAACATCACGCGGGCGCCGACCGGCTCGGTGCGATTCCACGAACCGTGCTGGGCCGAGAAAATTCCGCCTTGGTACTTCGCGGGAAAGCTCTTCCCGGCGTAGAAGTCCATTCCAAGGTCGGCCGCATGCGCCTGCATGTCCCGCTGCGGCATAACCGCATCCGCCGGCGGTTCAGAATCCTTGTATTCGACGGTGCGGGTCGACCCGCCGCCGTACCAGGGAAAGCCGAAATTCTCGCCGGCCTTCGTGGCGCGGTTCAGCTCGCCGGTCGGGATGTCGTCGCCCATGCCGTCGACCTGGTTGTCGGTGAACCAGAGGTCGCCATTCGCCGGATTGAACTGCATGCCGACGGAATTGCGAATTCCGGTGGCGAAGACCTCGCGGTTCTTGCCGTCGCGGTCCATCCGGATGATGCCGCCGATCCCCTTCTCGCGGTAGAGATCGAGCTTGTCGGCCGGCGGTACGTTGTGGGGCTGCCCCAGCGAGACGTAGAGCTTGTTGTCCGGCCCGATCCGGCAGACGCGCGCGGTATGGTTGAACGACACCTCGCTCTCGGGAATCAGCGCACCCGCCGGCACGACTTCGCCGGTCGCGACATCCGGGCTTTCATAGAAGAACTCGGCGGCCGGGAAGACCATCACCCGGTTCTGCTCGGCGATGAACAGGAAGCCGTCCTTGGAGAAGCAGACGCCGTTCGGAATGGCGAAATCGATCGACGGCGCGAAGCGCTTCACCTCGTCGGCGACGCGGTTCTTGTCCCGATCGGTCAACACCCAGACGTCCTGCTTGCGCGTACCCACGAAGGTCGCCACGCCCTGCGGCCCGATGGCGATGTGCCGGGCATCGGGAACGACCGCATAGAGCGCGATCTCGAAACCCGCCGGAAGCTTGATTCCTTTCAGGTTCTCGCGGATCTGGTCGGCATATTCCCCGGTCTGCTCGACGGTCTGGAACGCCATCGACGTGCCCGTCGACTGCATTCCCTGCAGCTTCTGCAGATTGTCCTTGGCCACCGCCGGCGCGGCTGCTGCCAGCATCATGGCCAACACCGAAGCGGACAGAGCCCCCTTCCGTGTCAGCAGGTCCTTTCTCGACATCATCTGTTTCCTCCCCCGCGCCGTTTCGGCGTCGTTCCCGTCAGCTGTTCGTCTGACGCGGGGGAAGGCTCTCACTGCGCCCCAAGACTGTCAATCGGCCGCATGGAGACGCTCGAAAGGGCGGTGGGGAGGTGGTCGCAGGACCGTCCTGACTGACGGTTTTCCCGTCAGGCAGGCACGCAACCTACGGTGCTACCCAGCGGCTCTGGAGATGATGCCCCGTCTTCCAGTCCGCAATGGAAGAGTCCGGGCCGTCGCAATCCGTCTCGATGGGGTCGCGGTAGGTCTGGAATTCGTCGTCTGAGATCCAACCGAGCAGGAAGCAGTGCTCGCGATACTCACCCCGTTCCGCGCTGACGACCTGGACCTCCGCCCGCAGGACAAGCGCCTCGAGTTGCCGCTGCTTCCAGTCGACAGTGCCGTAATCGACGATGCTGGTATCGATCCCGATGGGCTTCCAGGCATCGCCAGCCAGCGACCCTGCCCAGGTCGTGAAGGCCGGGAAATGCGTGCGGACTTCCTCGGCAAGCTCCTTTTCACGCCCCTCGAGCACGACCGAGGGCTGCCCCAAAACCCCGGCCTTCAAGCCGGCCGTCAGGGCGTTCTGAACCGCAGAGGCCTCTGCCGCGTACTGCCGGCGCAGCCCGCTCTCGATGACCTGGCGTTGCGCCGCCACCTCTGCCGACTTCTTCTCCGCCCGCTCGCGCTCTGCAGCCGCAGCCAATCGGCGGGCTTCCGCATCCGCGGTCTCGCTGTCGCGCTTCTCTTTCAACGCGGCCGTCGCGGCCTCGATGTCCTTCGTCTCGAACCAGAGGGGTGCGAAGGAAGCCCTTCGCCCGTCCCTCTCAAGCGCTGCACTCATCAGCTTCAGTGAAGGCTGTTCGGCATAGACCATCGTACAGCGGTCTTTGCGAACGGACTGGAAGGCGTCATCCAGGCTAACGAATGAGACAGCCGGACTGCGCCCGAATTCACTTTGGGCGAATGCCGAAAGCCGCTTCAGCATTTCGGTATGGGCTTCGTCTTCGGCGCCGAGGACAACACAGATGGGACCGGCGCCGTTGACAGGGATCAAGGCGCCGAAACCGTTTCTCGCATCCTGCGCGACATCTGCGGCGATCCTTGCCGCAAGGCTGGCTTCAGAAGCTTGCGCGGTCTTCAACTGGTCATAGGTCAACTCCTCGAAGACCCTGAGGTCGCCCTTTTCTACGGCATCAAGAACGCCGATGGCCGTTGCGGGCGCAGCTTCGAGAAATTGCTTGCGTTGGAGCAGGACAAGGTCCGATCGGCCGACATCCTTGGCGGCACAATTTCCGGGCTCCATTCGCACATCGACGACGCCGAAACGCGCCAAATTGAGAGCGAGAGCACGGCCAAGCGCCGGGTTCCGGTCAATGCCGAGCATGCAAACGGAGGCCTTGCCGGTCGTAAACGAATAGCTGCCGAGCAAGGTCCGCGTGATGGAAGGCGAACGCGTCCCGGAATTATAGGCGATGACGACGTCATCGGGATTGCCCTGCAGCAGGAACGCGTTGGCCGGCGTAACGCTCGCGAGCGGAGCAGCGCTGGGCTGGACGGCCACGGCCGAACTCTCGGACGCTGCCTGTTCCAGACCCGCGGCAATGCCCTGGCGCTCGATCAATGCCACGACCCGGCGCTTGGCCTCTTCCAGGTCTTCCGGATCGTCCTTCTTCAGGGCCGCCGTCAGGAGCGTGAGCTCCGCGACGATCTCGCTTGTCTTCGGCGACGTCAGATTGACGGCGACCCATCCCGTCAGATCGCCATTGATCTTGTCAAGGTCCCGTCTCAGCCCTGCCAGGCGCCGCAGCCGGTCGTCCGCCCGCTCCTTTGCGCGCGCCTCCTTGAAGGCACCGAAACCCGGTATGCCGCCCAGCGCCCCATCGAGACGTCGGGCCGACGAGCGTATCGTGTCGGCCGACCCGCTGACGACCAATCCGTTCAGCGTCGCCGCCTCCGCGGCGATTGCCAGGATGCCCTCGGCATTCCGGTTGAGCCGCAGAAATGCGTCGGCATCGGCAAGGAGGATGGTGGCCTCTCCCCGGGCAGCTTTCAGATCCTCGGCCTGCGCCTTATCGAACGCGCTCTTGCTGGAAAATCCTGCGCGCTTGGCTGCCCTGTAGGCATCGGCATCCTGAAAGCCGGATGCCTCATAGTCAGCCATCTCACGGCTGGTCGCGAACCCCTTCTCCTGTCCTCGGCGGTAGGACACCGCGTTCTCGAAGCCTCCTGCCTTGGCGCGCATGAACTCGTCGCCGTCCTGAAAACCCCCGTTCCTTGCCGCCTGCCAATCCCCATTGGTTCGAAAACCCAGGGAACGCGCCTGGTTGAAGACGGCCGCCGAGGAGAAGCCGCCTTGGGTCGCCTCGGTGTAGGCTGTGGCGTTTTCAAAGCCGAGGCTCTGCGCGTATCGGCGTTCACTGTCGTTGGGAAAACCGTCCGCGGCGGCCTGCGCCAGGGACGACAGGGCGTAGCGATCGAGCACCTCGGCCACGACGCCGTATTTCGCGCGGTAGGCATCGAAGGCATCGACCGTCGAAATTCCGACGAGACCGTCGACCGGGCCCCGATAGAGATTGAGCGCCGCCATCGCCCTCTGCAGCGTGCCGACCGAACGACGAAGGACCGGCTGCGTCATGATGTTGGTGCTGGCATTGGCCTCGAAGGCCGACCAGACAACAGTATCCAGATTGGCGCCGTCCGACAGGAAGGAGTCGGCGGGGATAAACCGCAGCTCCTTCAACGTCGCGATGTTGATCTTCGACCGATCGCGGTTCAGCGTGCCCGCGACCACGGCATAGCGACCGTTGCGGCTCTGGACGACAAGACAGGGCCCGAGCGTATCGGCATATCCTTGCGCCAGATCGATCGCTTCGGAGGCGCTCTCGCGGCTTGCGATCACCAGCCAGAGCGTCTCGGCCCGTTGCGCCCGAACCTGCCTTGCGCGGGGACGCTCGGCATCGGACGACTTGGCCATTTCCTGAAATACGCCGAGGGCGAAGTCGCCGATGGACATCGCCTTTGTCGGGACGGAGGTCAGCAGCACGGCCAGCACGCAGCCAGTCGAGAGCGAAACGCGGGCCATGGAGAACACCTGCCAGATATACCGAATGATGACGACATCGGATACTACGCGGGCGGGCACATCAATGCGCTTGCAACCAAAAAGCACGTCGACTGAGCAAAAAGCCGGGATAACTGAACGCCAAGTTTAAATATGGTTTCCGGCGCTACCGTTCCGTCAGCTTCAGCTCGATGCGGCGGTTGCGGTTGCGGGCCTCGGGGGTGTTGTCGGGGTCGAGCGGCTGGAACTCGCCGAAGCCGGCGGCGGCGAGGCGGTCGGCGGGGGCGCCTTGGCTGATCAGGTATTTCACGACGGCGGCGGCGCGCGACGTCGAGAGCTGCCAGTTGTCGGCGAAGCGGCCATTGCCGGACAGCGGGATGTTGTCGGTGTGGCCGTCGACCCGGATGATCCAGTTGATATCGGACGGGATCTCGCGCGACAGCTCGGTGACGGCCGCGGCCAGCTTCTGCATCTCCGCCTCGCCCGCCTGTTGCAGCACGTCGGAACCGGACGGGAACAGGACCTCGGACTGGAAGACGAAGCGGTCGCCGACGATGCGGATGTTCTCGCGGTCCGACAGGATTTCCCGCAACCGGCCGAAGAAGTCGGACCGGTAGCGCGACAGCTCTTGGACGCGCTGGGCGAGCGCGACGTTCAGCCGGCTGCCGAGATCGGCGATCCGGGTCTGACTCTCCTTGTCGCGGTTCTCTGAGGCGTTGAGCGCGGTTTCGAGCGCGCCGATCTGCTGACGGAGTGCCGCCAGCTGCTGGTTCAGGAGCTCGACCTGCGACTGGGCGCGCTGGGAGATCTGCTGCTGCTCGCCGAGCGAGGTCTCGAGGCCCTCGACGCGCGCATTGGCGGAAGCTGCGGCGCCACCGCCGCTGGCCAGCGCCTGCTGCAGGCGAGAACGATCGCTTTCGGCCGTCTGGAGCGAGGCCTGAAGGCTGGCGATCTGGTCCTGAAAATCCTGGCCAGTGGTGCGCTCGAGCGACAGCAGCTGGGTCAGCTCGTTGATCTGCGAGTTCAGGCGGTCGAGCACCGTGTCGCGGCCGGAGATCTCGCGGCTGAGCAGGAATTGCGCCAGCACGAAGACCGAGAGCAAGAACATGATGGCGAGGAGCAGCGTCGACAGCGCGTCGACGAAGCCCGGCCAGTAGTCGACGGTGCGCTGCGTCTTACGGTGGCGGGACAGCGCCATGGCTAACGGCCGTCCCGGCCGGTTCCGATCGACTTCGACAGGCGGTCGAGCACGCCGCGCAGCTCGCGCTGCTCGCCGGCCTGGGTCTCGACGAAGTCGCGCAGCATCTGCTGCTCCGAGCGCATGTGCTGGACGAGGCCCTGGATGCTCTCGGCAAGGCTTGCCATCGCCGCCGAGGTGCGCGGGCTCGCCGACTGGTCCTGCACCAGCCGGCTCAGCTTGTCCGAGAGCACGCGCAGCTCGTCGCTGCCAGCCGCGGGAATGGCGAGCGGCCCCGCCGGCGGGATCAGGATGTCGGAGCCGACATCGGTGATCGACGACAGCCAGTTCTCGAACTCGGTATAGAAGCGGTTCTGCGCCCGGCCGATCTGCAGGTCGAGGAAACCCAGCACCAGCGATCCGGACAGGCCGAACAGCGAGGAGGAGAACGCCGTGCCCATGCCTTGCAGTGGTGCGGCAAGCCCCGCCTTCAGCGCGTCGAGCACGCTCGCGGTGTCGCCGCCGGAGGGGTCGAGCGTCTGGATGGTGTTGCCGATCGAGCCGATGGTGCCGAGGAGACCCCAGAACGTGCCGAGGAGGCCGAGGAAGACGAGGAGGCCGATGAGGTAGCGCGCGGTGTCGCGCGTCTCGTCGAGACGGGTGGCGACCGAATCGAGCACGGCGCGCATCGATTGGGTGGAGAGCGCCATCTGGCGGCGACGCCCGATCAGCGCCCGCATCGGCGCGAGGAGGACGGGATCACGCATGTCCTCGAACTCGGCCGAGCCGTCGCGGTAGGCGTTCACCCACTTTACTTCACGCGCCAGCCGGATCACCTGCATCAGCGCGAGCAGAATGCCGATGCCGAGGACGCCGGCGATCAGCCCGTTGAGGCCTGGATTGGTGACGAAGGCCGCCTGCACCTGGCGCGACAGGATGGCGGCGACGAAGCCGACCAGCGCCAGGAAGACCAGCATCGACCAAAGGAAGACCATCGGGCTGGCGAGCCTGTCGGTGCCGAAACCATCGGGCCGCGTGGAATTTTCCGGCGGCGAACTGAAGACCTGCATGATGCTCCGACACTCCAGAGAGGCGCCTGGCGCCTTTGCGGGCACGCTACAGCATCGGCCGGAAAATCGGAACGACTTCCGGATGATCGGATGCGGAGTTTCAGAAGGGTCGGCCGCCGCCGTTCAGGATAGATTCGCCTGACGGTCCAGGGCGGCGGCTCTCCACTGCCCTCCACGTCTCAGGCGCCGCTCAATGCGCGTCAGGCTTCGGGGGTCGGCTCGGGCTTTGGCTTGCGGGTGCTGCCATAGGCGGTGTCCGCAAGCTTCAGCTGGCCGACGAGCGCCCGGTGAATGGTCTCGTTGCCGGCCGCGATGTCGCCGAGCACGTGGTTGAACTTCGCGCCATCGAGACCGCTGATGAAACCGCCGGCCTCGCGGACGAGGATCGACCCGGCCGCGCAGTCCCACGGCGCGAGGCTGCGCTCCCAGAAACCGTCGAAGCGCCCGGCGGCGACATAGGCGAGGTCGAGCGAGGCGGCGCCCATGCGGCGGATGCCCGAGGTCTCGGCCATGATGTGGCGGATCTCGTAGAGGAAGCGCGCGTGGTCGCCCTTGCCGAGGAAGGGCGCGCCGGTGCCGATCACCGCCTCGTTCAGCTTGTTGCGCGCGGCAACGCGGATGCGGCGGTCGTTGAGGAAGGCGCCGCCGCCCTTCTCGGCCGAATACAGCTCGTCGGTCGCAGGGTTGAAGACGACGCCGGCGACGATCTCGCCGTCACGCTCGAGCGCGATCGAGACCGCCCACATCGGAATGCCGTGCAGGAAGTTGGTGGTGCCGTCGAGCGGATCGACGATCCAGCGGTGCTGCGGGTCCTTGCCCTCGATCGCCCCGCGCTCCTCCATCAGGAAGCCCCAGTCCGGCCGAACGCGGGCGAGTTCCTGGAAGACGATCTCCTCCGCCTTGCGGTCGGCATTGCTGACGTAGTCCGCCGGGCCCTTCATCGAGACCTGCAGGTTCTGCACCTCGCCGAAGTCGCGCGTCAGCGAGCGGCCAGCCTTGAGCGCGGTCTGCGTCATCACGTTGAGGAGCGGCGAACGGGCCATGGATGTACCTTCAAACGGTTATGGGCGGCCTGCCGTCTGCAAACCACCCGATCATTTCGGCATAGAGACGGAGCAAGCGCCCCGCAGTTTGGGCATAATGACGGGGCAAGCGCCCCGTCGGTGCGGCCATCGGAGCAAGGCGGACCCAACCCCTCCGACAAACACGGTCAGGCGAACGCCCGGCCGCAAGCTGCGCATCAGTCGGCGCGGCGCACGTAGGTGATCTCGTTGGTGTCGACGACAATGCGCTCGCCGGCATCGATGAACGGCGGCACCATCACCCGGATGCCGTTCTCCATGATCGCCGGCTTGTAGGACGAGGATGCCGTCTGGCCCTTGACCACGGGATCGGCCTCGGTGATCAGCAGCGTCACATGGTCCGGGAGAGCGATGCCGATCGGCCGCTCCTCGTGCACCTTCACCGTGACCTTCATGCCGTCCTGCAGGAAGGCGGCGCGGTCGCCGACGAAATCCTTCTGCAGTTCGAGCTGCTCGTAGCTCTCGATGTCCATGAACACCAGGGAGTCGCCCTCGGCATAGAGGAAGGTGAAATCCTTCATTTCGAGGCGGATACGCTCCACCGTCTCGGCGGCGCGGAAGCGCTCGTTCAGCTTGGTGCCGTCGATGAGGTTCTTCAGCTCGACCTGGTTGAAGGCGCCGCCCTTGCCGGGCTTCACATGCGCGGTGCGAACGGCAGCCCACAGGCCGCCGGCATGCTCGACCACGTCGCCGGGACGGATTTCGTTGCCGTTGATCTTCATCGTCAAAACTCGATTGGGGGCCGCAAGCAGGGCTAAGCCGGCTCAAGACCATAAAAACGGGAGGCGTTCAAGCCCGGCCGGGCCTCGGACGAATCGCTCGATCGGCCGTCCGCGCGGCCTCGATGGCTGCCCGCCGGTCGTGTCAGCTCGCGCGGAACTTGTTGGCGGCCTCGAGGGCCGCCCGCTGCGAGGCCTCGTCCAGCTTGCGGAAGAACTCGTCGAGGACGGCGTCGGTGTTATCCGCCCGCTTGGCGAGAACGGACCATTTGGCCGCCTCCGCCTTGTCGGCGACGACGCCGATACCGTCCTTGTAAAGATGGGCGATGCGGTTCATGGCGATCGGATTGCCGTGGCCGGCGGCGCGCCGCAGCCACCGTGCGCCGTCGCCGGCGCTGCTCGGCCCGCCCTTGCCGTTGATCAGCCAGATGCCGAGCTCGATCTGCGCTGTATCATGGCCGTTCGTCGCGGCCGCCAGCAGCCAGCGGCGGGCCGTCGGCAGATCGGGCGACGCGATGCCGCGCCCATAGGCGTAGAGCTGGGACATCGCATATTGCGAGTCGGCGACGCCCGCCTTGGCCGACATCTCGAAATAGGGACGCGCCTCGGCAAAGCCGCCGGTGGGCGAGGCCTGGATCAGCATCTGCCCGAAATTATACGCCGCCAGCGGGATGCCGGCATCGGCCGCAAGCTTCATCAGGTCACGCGCCTTGGCGAGATCCTGCGGCACGCTCTTTCCATCGAGCAGCAGCAAGGCGTAGCGGAACTGGCCCTCGGCACTGCCGGCCTTGGCGGCCGCCTCGTACCAGCGGGCGGCCTCCTTCTCGTCGCGCTTGACGCCGAGGCCGCGGGAATAGATCTCGCCGAGCAAGGTCTGGGCCGCGGGATCGCCGAGATTGGCAAGCGGCTCGGCCAAAGCGAGCGCGGTGAGGTAGAGGCCGCGCTGATAGGCGCCATAGGCGCGGATGCTACCCTCGGAGGGGCGCGAGGTCGACGGCGCCAGGGCCGCATCGGCGGCTGCGGCAGCTGTCGTTGGGGCCGGCAGCGTGCTGCCTTCCGGTGATGGCGTCGGCAACGGCACGGCCTTGCCCGGCGCCGGCTGCGCGACGGCGCCACCGACATCGGCCAGCAAGGCCAGGGACAGGACCGCCAGAGCGATGCCGGAAAGCCGCTTCATACCGCGAGAGTCTCCAGGATGTCGGCGCTGACAGCGTCGATGATGGCGTTGGCGCGCTCGACCATGGCGGCGGCGCCGCTCGGCTCCTTGAACACCGCCGCCGACAAGGCGATGAACTCGGCGCCCGTCTCGATGGCGGCAGGAAGCGTCTCGACGTCACGTCCGCCCAGGACGATGCAAGGCACCTCGACGATCTCCGCCCACCACTGCGCCATGTCGAGGTCTTCCGGATCGGGCGCTTCTTCCGTGTCGCCCCCGAAGCGGCCGTAGAAGAGATAGTCCGGCAGTTTCTCGCCGGCCTCCAGCGCGTCGTGCCGGTCCTCGAAGCCGGAGGCGCCGACGATCATCCGCGGCGCGAAGCGCTCGACGGTCTCGGCGAGTTCCTCGGCATCGCCGCCCGAGACGTGCAGGCCATCCGCCTTGACGCGGCCGGCGCAGCGGGTGTCGTCGGCGATGATCGCGGCCGCGCCGAAGTCCTGGATCAGGCCGACGAGCCCCTCGGCGAAATGCTGGAAGCTGTCGGCGTCGCGTCCGGCGGCATCGACGATCACAGAGGCAACGTCCCCTGCGGCGAGGGCGGCCCGCATCGCAGCCACGCCCGCCTCGCCATCGGGCAGCAAGGTGGTGATGAGGACGAGGCGGGGACGGATGAAATCTTGACGCATGCTGAGGGCGACCGGTCGTCTTTTGAGGTGTCGGAAGGTGAGAGGATGAAGCTCTGCCCTTCCGGGAAGCCCGCCCTTGTCCGATGCCTTATAGGCGATGCACATGCTCGCGCAAAGCATGGCGAGAATGAAGCGGCGGGCGCACGCGCCGATCAAGATTTTCTTCCCCGCGACATCGTCCCGTATCTTCGGCCAAGCCATCAGGACGTTGCAGGTCCCCTCGCTTGGCGCTACTCGCAACCTGTCGGAGCGCTCGCCGCCCGCAGGATGCCGCCGATGATCACCGATCCGATCTTCTATCTCTACGCCATTCCGGCGGTCATCCTCGTCGGCCTCGCCAAGGGTGGGTTCGGCGGATCCATCACCATGATCGGCGTGCCGCTGATGGCGCTGGCGATCTCACCCATCGCGGCGGCCGGCATCATGCTGCCGATCCTCATCGTCATGGACGTCGTCGGCTTGCTGGCATGGCGCGGCACGTTCGACCGCACGGTGCTGCGGCTGATCCTCCCGGCATCGGTGCTCGGGGTCGCACTCGGCTATGCGACGGCTACGCTGATCCCGCCTGACGGGATCCGGCTGCTCATCGGAGGGCTCTGCCTCGCATTCGCCGCCCAATGGTTCCTGCAGTCCCGCCATACGGTCCCGGCGGGCAAACCCGGCCGCATCAGCGGCATGTTCTGGGGCACCATCGCGGGCTTCACCAGCTTCACCACGCATGCCGGCGGGCCGCCCTTCCAGGTCTATGTGATGCCGCTGAAGCTCGCGCCCGCCGTCTTTGCCGGCACCACCGTAATCTTCTTCGCCGTCACTAATTTCCTGAAGCTCGTGCCGTATTTCCTGCTCGGCCAGTTCTCCAGCGAGAACCTTGCCACCTCGGCCGTGCTCCTGCCGCTGGCGCCGCTGTCGACCTTGGCGGGCGTCTGGCTGGTGAAGCGGACCGACCGCGAGCGGTTCTATCTCATCACCTACGCGCTGCTGATCCCGGTCGGGATCCAGCTGGTCTATGCCGGGCTGCGCGGTCTGCTGGGATAGGATTTATTGTGCCGGGCCGCTCGGAGCGAGATGCGACCTTCGGGAAATTGCGGCGGGGCCGTCAAACCGAGAAACCGGCGACGATGTCCGACAGGCGGACCGATCGTCTGGGACAGGCTCTTGCGGGAGAAACAGGTCGAACGGCTGTGCCGGCAAAACGCGGGCTGGTCGGCAGATAACCCGGCCGCGGTAGGAACCGCGCCCGGGCTGGAAGAAGAGAAAATTAGTTCGCTCGGAGGCGCTCCATCTCGTCTTTCAGCAAAAGCTTTCGCCGCTTCAATTCACGGATCTCCGCGTCGGTCATCGCGGGCTTGGTGCGCGCCGCCTCGATCTCGGTTTCCAGTGCAGAGTGTCGCTGTACCAACGTCGCAAGATGCACGTCCAAGGACATAGTCGCTCCTTCAGATCCGTTACGTTTTCGAGACGCTCCGTTCTCGGCGGTGGCGCCTCGACCGGAGAATCCTGTCACAAAACTTATGCACTGTCGAACCAGTCTCAAGCTCCCTGTTCCCCAAATCGCCGTAGGCTGTTAATCGATCGTCGGGGCCGGGCGTCGGGTTTAAGCCGGATTTTCAGCATCGAGGCATTCGCGTACCGAGGGGACTTGAGATGGGCGATCAGGAACAGGCGACGCTGCGCCTACAGGCGGCGCGCCTGCGGCAGGAGCACACCGACTTCGATGCGGCGATCAACGCGATGGAGGTCACCGGCTGCGACCGGCTGCAGATCCAGCGGATGAAAAAGAAAAAACTGGCGGTCAAGGACCGGCTGCAGGACGTCGAGGACCAGATCATTCCGGATATCTCGGCATGACGGCTCAGCAACACGATGTCGCGATCATCATGGGCAGCCAGTCCGACTGGCCGACGATGAAGCACGCGGCCGACGCCCTGACGACCCTCGGCGTTTCCTTCGAGGCGCGGATCGTCTCCGCCCACCGGACGCCCGAGCGGCTGTTCGATTTCGCCCGCGGCGCCAAAGCCGAGGGCTTCAGGATCATCATCGCCGGGGCCGGCGGCGCGGCGCACCTGCCGGGCATGGCGGCCGCCCTGACGCCGCTCCCGGTGTTCGGCGTGCCGGTCGAGAGCAAGGCGCTGTCGGGCCAGGACAGCCTCCTGTCGATCGTGCAGATGCCGGCGGGAATTCCCGTGGGAACGCTCGCCATCGGCCGGGCCGGCGCCGTCAACGCCGCCCTCCTCGCTGCCAGCGTGCTCGCCCTCTACGACGAGGCGCTGGCCGATCGGCTCGACGCCTATCGCGCCGCTCAGACCGACGCCGTGGCCCTCCACCCGGTCGACGCGGTATGAGCCCGCTTCCCATCGAAGCCACGATCGGCATCGTCGGCGGCGGACAACTCGGTCGCATGCTGGCGCTCGCCGCCGCCCGGCTCGGGTTCCGCACCATCATCCTCGACCCGGACGCACGCTGCTGCGCGGCGCAAGTGGCGAGCGACGTGGTCGTCGGCCAGTACGACGATCCAGCCGCGCTGGCCCTCCTCGCCCAGCACTGTGCCGTCGTCACCTATGAATTCGAGAACGTGCCTGTCGGTCCGATCCGCGAACTGTCGCGCCACGTCCCGGTCTATCCGCCGGCCGATGCGCTGGAGGTGGCGCAGGACCGGGTGGTCGAGAAGGCGTTCCTCAACGGCATCGGCGTGCGGACGGCGGAGTGGCGCGCGGTCGACACCGCCCAGGAACTCGACCATGCCCTTGCCGAACTCGGCGGGGACTGCATCCTGAAGACCCGGCGTCTCGGCTATGACGGCAAGGGTCAGGCCGTCCTGCGCCAGCGCTCCCCGCACGGCGATGCCTTCGAGAGCCTCGGCGGCACGCCGTCTATCCTCGAGCGCAAGGTGCCCTTCAGCTACGAGCTGTCGATCATTGCCGCGCGCGGCCAGGACGGACACGTGGAGGCCTACGACCCCGCCGAGAACGTCCACTCCAACGGGATCCTGCGCCACTCGACCGTCCCGGGCCGGGTGGCGCCGGCAGCTGCTCTCGAGGCCAAGGCGATCGCCGCCAATATTCTCGAAAGGCTCTCCTATGTCGGCGTCATCGGCGTCGAGTTCTTTGCGACGCCGGACGGCCTCCTGGTGAACGAGATCGCCCCGCGGGTGCACAATTCCGGGCACTGGACGGAGGCGGCCTGTCTCGTCTCGCAGTTCGAGCAGCATATCCGCGCCGTTGCCGGCCTGCCCCTCGGGGCGCCTGTCCGGCACTTCGATTGCGTGATGGACAATCTGATCGGCGCCGACCAAGCCGACTCGCTCTCGACGCTCGGGGAAGCGAACCTCCTCCTGCACCTGTACGGCAAGGGCGAGGCGCGGTCGGGACGCAAAATGGGCCATCTTACGCGGGTTTTCCCGCTCGGAAGCGGTTCCAGCCAGTAGAAAAGGCCGCTTGCCGCGCCGGATGCAGCCCGGCGTCGTTGACATTTCTCTGTCACGCGGCTAATTCCCACCCCAACCGAAACGCGCCCAAACGGCGCGTTTTTCATTGAGTGGCGAAACGGTAGGACCCGGTCGCTTCCGTCACATCGACCGATGGTTTAAGACAATGAAGATCAAGAATTCGCTGAAGTCGCTGAAGAGCCGCCACCGCGCCAACCGTCTGGTTCGCCGCAAGGGCCGCATTTACATCATCAACAAGGTTGCGCCGCGCTACAAGGCCCGCCAGGGCTGAGGCGGCGGCCGCGGGCTTTTGCCCGCCGCCTTGGTGAAGGGCAGACGCCCCTTCTCACATATTGTTCGGATTGACAGCGCGCTGCGGGAGCCTAAGCTTTTCGCATGCGCGCTTTCTTCGTTGGAAATACCCTCGCCTCCATCCTGTTGCTGACAGCATCGATCGCGGGATCGGCGGTCCCCGCCTTTGCCGAGACGGATCCGATCATCACGGGCGATCCGCCGACGGCGGCAGGGCCGTCTGCTCCCCCATCGGCTGCCCCGCGGCCTTACGCAAGGCCCACGCCCCCGGCCGAGCCATCCTCGCCTATCCAGCCGCCGTCTGCGGCAAGGCCGCAGCCAACGACGAAGGCGGAGCGTCTCGATGCCCTGTTTGCCGAACTCAGGCGGACGGCCACCCCCGAGGCAGCTGCGCTCGTTGCATCCAAGATCGACGTCGAGTGGAGCGCCAGCGGCAGCGCGACGGTTGATCTGATGCTGCTCTGGGCGGCCAAGGCGGCGGCGCAGAAGAACAGCGGCGCGGCGCTAGATCTTCTGGAGCAGGCGATCATCCTCGATCCCGACTATGCCGAGGCCTGGAACCGCCGGGCGACGCTGAACTACCAGATCTCCGACTACGGCAAGTCGATCGCGGACATCCAGAAGACGCTGATTCTCGAGCCGCGCCATTACGGCGCGCTGATGGGGCTTGGGATGATCCTCGAGGAGACCGACCGCAAGCCTCAGGCGCTCGAGGCCTATGGCAAGGTGTTGGAAATCTACCCCGCCAACAAGAGCGCACAGGACGCCGTCGGGCGCTTGTCCGAGGAACTGACCGGTCAGGGCATATAACAAGGCCGGCGGAGGGCCTCCCCTCGCCGGCCTCTTTGTTCTGAGTGACGTCGCTCGGTCTCAGACGGCCGAGAGCCCGTCCGATCCGATGTGCGCGATGCGCAGCATGTTGGTCGAGCCGGGAATGCGCAGCGGTACGCCGGCGGTGATGATCACCCGCTCGCCGGCGCGGGCATACTTCTCCTCGACGGCGATGCGGCAGGCCGTGTCGATCATCGCGTCGAGGTCGTAGGCATCCTCGGTGACGACGTTGTGGAGGCCCCAGCAGATCGACAGTCGACGTGCGGTGGACAGCACAGGCGAGAGCGCCAGGATCGGCGTCATCGGCCGCTCGCGGGCGGTTCTGAGGCCGGTCGTGCCGGTCGCCGTGTACGTGACTATCACCGCGACGTTGAGCGTCTCGGCCATCTGGCGGGCGGCGAGCGAGACCGCATCGGCACCGGTCGCCTCAGGCTCCGAACGCTGGGCGAGGATGATGCTCGGGTAGATCGCGTCCTGCTCGATCTGCTCGGCGATGCGGTTCATCGTGGCGACCGCCTCGACCGGGAAGTTGCCGGCCGCCGACTCGGCCGACAGCATGATCGCGTCGGCACCCTCATAGACCGCGACCGACACGTCGGAGACCTCGGCGCGGGTCGGGACCGGCGCGGTGATCATCGACTCCAGCATCTGTGTGGCGACCACCACCGGCTTGCCGGCCTTGCGGCAAGCGCGGGTGATGCGCTTCTGGATCGAAGGGACCATTTCCAGCGGCAGCTCGACGCCGAGGTCGCCGCGCGCGACCATGATCGCGTCGGACAGTTCGATGATCTCGTCGAGACGCTCGACGGCCTGCGGCTTCTCGATCTTGGACATCAGCGCGACGCGGCCGCGCGAGATCTTGCGGGCTTCGGCGAGATCTTCCGGGCGCTGGATGAACGACAGCGCCACCCAGTCGACGTCGTTGACCGCCAGCACAGCGTCGAGGTCCTTGCGGTCCTTGTCGGTCAGCGCGCCCGTGGCGAGCGTCGTGTCGGGCAGGCTGACGCCCTTGCGGTTGGAGATCTTGTCGCCGGCGACGACCCGGCACTTGATGTGGCGGCTGTCGGTCTCGGTGGCGACCAGCTGCAGACGCCCGTCGTCGATCAGCAGGCGATGGCCGACCTGGACCGCCTCGAGTATTTCGGGATGCGGCAGGAAGACCCGTGTCTCGTCGCCCTCGGCGGGGTTGTCGTCGAGGGTGAAGTCCTGGCCGAGCGCCAGCGTGACGGTCGTGTCCTTGAACTTGCCGACCCGCAGTTTCGGTCCCTGCAGATCGGCGAGAATGCCGATCGGCCGGCCGACGTTGAGTTCCACGGAGCGGATGCGGCGCACCAGCTCGCGCATCGTGTCGTGGTCGGTATGGCTCATGTTGATTCGGAAGACGTCGGCGCCTGCCTCATGCAGCTTCTGGATCATCGCCTCGTCGGACGAAGCAGGACCCAGTGTCGCGAGAATCTTGACCCGGCGATTTCTTCTCATTGCGTGCCCCCGCGTGGCGGTTCGGTCAACTGGACCATCCAGCTGCCCTGCTCGCCGGTGTCATACTCTCGGAAGCCCATCTTTTGATAGCCGCGGGCCAAACAATCCTTCACATCGGTGATCTTGAACTCGTTCTCGGCGATGCAAAGATTGACGTTCCCGGCCCAGCGCCCCTTCCCGTCCGCATCCTCGGCGTAGAGGTAATAGTAGCGCGAGGCGAGTGTCCCCTCGATGATCACCTTGCAGCTCGTCGCCGGAATGCGCCACCAGCCCTCGGTCGTCCAGCCTACTTCGGCGCGGTAGCCGATGGCGACGCCGACAAGCTGCTGGGTGCCGTTGCAGACTCGGAAATCAGCCTTTGCGGGCGTCGATACGAGGGGTGCAGAGAAGATGAAGGCCGAAAGTGCCAGCAGACCGGCCCCGGCCGGGTGACGCCAGAATTTTCGCGAGATCATGGGCAATCCTTGAATGACGAAGGCGGGCCTCGAAGGACGAAGGCAATTGATCGCGGCGTCGCCGACCGTGGAAGTCTCGATCGGCCGCCCAAACCTGTCAACGCCGCCAGCCAATGCGGACAACAGGCTGATCCGGGCGGCCATCCCGGTTCGATGGGGTCAGAACTATGGCCTTATGACGGAGCGAGGCTGACCGCGGGACGGCGTCAGCCGACCCAGCCCCGCAGCTCGCGGCGAACCATGGATTCGATGACGTCCATTCCCTCATCGCTGTCGTTGAGGCACGGGATGTGGCTGAACTTCTCTCCGCCATTGTGCAGGAAGATTTCGCCGGCCTCCTCCGCAATTTCCTCCAGCGTCTCCAGGCAGTCGGAAACGAAGCCCGGATTGAGGATCGCCACCCGCTTGATACCTTCCTTGGCGAGGGCCTCGACCGTCTTGTCGGTATAGGGCTGCAGCCATTCTTCCGGCCCGAAACGCGACTGGAACGTCGTCATCAGCCGGCCGGGCGCCCAGCCGAGGCGCTGCTCGAGGAGGCGCGAGGTCTTCTGGCAATGGCAGTGATACGGGTCACCCTTGCGGAAATAGCTCTGCGGAATGCCGTGATAGGTCGTGATCACCCGCTCCGGCTCCCAGTCGAGCGACGCCAAGTGCTTCTCGATCGAACGAGCGAGCGCGTCGATGTAGACGGGCTCGTCGTGATAGGCCGGCACGGTGCGGACCGCCGGCATCCAGCGCTTCGTCATCATGTGGGCGAAGAACTTGTCGTTCACCGTCGCCGTCGTCGAGGACGAGTACTGCGGATAGAGCGGGTAAACGAGGATCCTGTCGCAGCCGGCCTCAAGCAGCGCATCGGCGCGCTCGGCGATCGACGGGCGGCCATAGCGCATCGCCCAGTCGACGACGACCTCGGCATCCCCCGCCATGCGCACCGCCAGCTTCTCGCCCTGCGCCCGCGTGAAAGTGCGCAGCGGCGACTCGTCCAGCTCGTCGTTCCAGATCGAGGCATAGGCCTTGCCGGAGCGCGTCGGGCGGGTGGTCAGGACGATGCCGTAGAGGATCGGATACCAGACCCAGCGCGACGTCTCGATCACACGCCTGTCGGAGAGAAATTCCTTCAGGTAACGCCGCATCGGACGGTAGGTCGTGCCATCGGGCGTACCGAGATTGACGATTAGCACGCCAACCTTCTTGGTTTTCACCACCGGGTGGCCGGGCGGCAACGGGCCCGTTGCACGCGCGGCAGCGAGGGGGGTCTGAGCGTTCATCTGGTAAGTCCCCGATCGTTCAAGCTAAGAGGCCCCGGCGACCGGAGCGGCACCGGAACATGGCGCCGGCTCGAAACGGATATAGGTGGGAAAACGCCAAGCCAAAGCGCGGCGCATGTTCGCAGGAGCGAAAAGTCGCTAAGGGCAGCCGTCGCTGGGCCTTCCTACGAGCCCTTACTAGCTGCGTCGTACGAAGTCGTAGCGACTGTTGTCAGACAAGACGCACACCAGATTATCGCCTGCATAATTACAGTTCGCAGCGACACGGTTTCCACGAACCTTAGAGGTGTAATCAAGCGATACTTGTCCGGGTCCCAGCGAGCGGTATGAACCCTCAGCGAGGAGACCTCCAGTACCCGCCTCAGTTGCGGTATATCTCCCACCTCGGAAGTTAGCGGTATAGGAAACAGGGCCACCGACGGAAGCCCAGCTGCCATCGACGCTCTTTGGCTTGGTGTCGGTCGGGAGGCTGGTCACACGGTTGTCTGCCGTCTGGCACGCTACCAGCAAAAGGGCAGCCGTCGCGAGGGCGATGGAGGAAACGATGGCACGCATGCTCTGGCTCCGAGAAAAGCAGTTGTTGACTGACCCGTACAAGACATAAGCGGACCTGTCATCGGTCAGCCGGCAATGCGTCGTGAAAAACCCAAGCTGTGGCCGATCAGGCCGCAGTTTCCCTGTCCTGCGCTGGAATGACGGAGTGTATCGAGCCAATCGTTTCGATCGACCGGATGCGGACGTCGCTGGTGAATGTGAACCAGTACATCGTCGTTCCGGTGACGAGTGAGCCGTTCCGCTCGTCCCGCCGGGTCCAGTCGCAACGGCAGGCCGCCTGGTCGTCCTCGACGATCGTGCCGCGCTCTTCGTAGGAAATATAGGTTGCGCGCCGCATCAGTTCACTGAGGAAGGACTTCGCTTCGTCCTCGCCGCTCAAGCGGAACTCGCCCTCCAGCCGGTCGAACCATGGCGCGTCGATAATTCCGGCATTGCTGCGGTTGGAGAAGACAGCACCGGGCGCGAAATGCCGAGCGATACTGCCCATCGTTCCCGACATGACCGAATCCATGACGTCACGAAGAACGTTTCGCCTTAACTCTGCCCTGTCATGGATTTCCAGCATCCATGTTTCCTCCCGGCTTAGAACAAGCCGAGAGGGAATAATAACGCAGTAGCTTTTGTTGGCCAGTGACTGCATGAGGAGGCCAAGCCAACAAACGGCTTTTGCACAAGGAAATCGGTGAGTGGGAGATGTCCGCCTGCCCTAGCGGACGAGAATGTTCCGGAACTGCCAAGGGTCCTCAACGTCAAGATCTTCTTCGAACAGGCTCGATCGATCCTTGAGCGGGGTCCAGTCGGTGTAATAGCCCTTCACCGGCCCGAGATAGGGCCTCTGCACCTCGAGGCAGCGGCGGAAGTCCATCTCATCGGACTCGACGATGCCGGCTTTTGGGTTCTCCAACGCCCAGACCATTCCGGCGAGTACTGACGAGGTCACCTGCATGCCCGTGGCGTTCTGGTGCGGCGCCAGGCTGCGCGCCGTCTCCAGCGACAGCTGCGAGCCGTACCAGTAGGCGTTCTTCTCGTGCCCGTAGAGCAGGACACCCAGCTCATCCCCGCCGTCGGCCAGTTCCTTCTCCGACAGGACGTGGCGGACCGGCTGGATGCGGCCACCGGCACCGAACAACTCGTGCAGCGACAGGACGGCGTCGTTGGAGGGGTGATAGGCGTAGTGGCAAGTCGGCCGATACTTGACCTCGTCGTTCTTGCCGCGGACCGTGAAGTAATCCGAGATCGAGATCGCCTCGTTGTGGGTGACGAGGAACCCGTATTGCGGCCCCGGCGTCGGGCACCAGCTGCGCACGCGCGTGTTGCCGCCCGGCTGCTCCAGGAAAATGCCGGACTGGTGACCCTTCTTGTGGGTCTTGGCGTTCTTGGGCATCCACTTCTCGTGCGTGCCCCAGCCGAGTTCCGCCGGCTGCATGCCTTCGGAAATCAGCCCGTCGACCGACCATGTGTTCCAGAACACGTTCAGCGGCTTCGGCTTCTTGGCGCGCTGGGTATCGCGCTCGGCGATGTGGATTCCCTTGACGCCGACCTTCTTCATCAGCTTAGCCCAGCCCTCGCGGTCGCCGGACGCCGGCTCTGCGAAATCCTTGCCGATCTCGCCGGCAAGATCGACCAGCGCCTGCTTGACGAACCAGGAGACCATGCCGGGATTGGCGCCGCAGCAGGAGACGGCGGTGGTTCCGCCGGGGTTCCGGCGCTTCTCCTTGCGCATGGTCTCGCGCAGCGCATAGTTCGTGCGGTCGGCGTTCGAAATCGTATCGTCGAAGTAGAAGCCGAGCCAGGGCTCGACCACGGTGTCGATGTAGAGGACGCCGAGCTCGCGGCAGAGCCGCATGATGTCGACCGAGCCGGTGTCGATCGAGAGATTGACACAGAAACCTTGTCCCTCACCCTCGGTCAGCAGCGGTGTCAGGATCTCTTCGTAGTTCTTGCGGGTCAGGGCCTGGTGCAGGAAGGTCGCGCCGCTGTCGGTCGCCAGCTTCCGGTCGGCGTCGTTCGGGTCGATCACGGTGACCCGCGAACGGTCGTAGTCGAAATGGCGTTCGATCAGCGGCAGCGTTCCCCGGCCGATCGAGCCGAAGCCAATCATCACCACCGGGCCGCTGATCTTTCCGTAGATCGGATGCTTTTCAATCGCCATGGTGGCAATTCCTTCCAGGTCGGACGCAACGATCAAGGTCGCTGCGACTATGTCTGCCCTGCGGCTAAAGCAAATCGGCGTTAAATGAAACTCAACGGCGGCAGCGTTTCCATTCTCGGCGCCGCCAGAATCACCAGAGCGTCGAAACTAGTTCGCTGCGAGCCTTTGATCGGATTAGCGTTATTCGTTCGCCGCGGGTTTGGCGGCAACGTTCATAAAACTTTTCTGCAAACGGCTGCGCCGCGGCGGCGGCGTTCGTCAAAATAGCGCCGCCGCATAGAGGACGTCAGTCCTCCATGATCTCGAGTTCGTCGATAAAGCTGGAAATCACCGCCAGTCCCCGCGACCAGAAAGACGGGTCGGAAGCATCGAGGCCGAAAGGCGCGAGCAGTTCGGAATGGTGCTTGGTGCCGCCAGCCTTCAGCATGGCGAAGTACTTGTCCTGAAAACCCTCTTCCGAATTCTGGTAGACGGCGTAGAGCGAATTCACCAGGCAGTCACCGAAGGCATAGGCGTAGACGTAGAACGGCGAGTGGATGAAGTGGGGAACATAGGTCCAGAAGGTCTCGTAGCCTTCGCCCAAATGGATCGAGGGACCAAGGCTTTCCTTCTGCATTTCGACCCAGATCTCGCCGATCCGGTCCGCCGTCAGTTCCCCGTTCCGCCGCTCCTGATGCAGCGCCCGCTCGAACTGGTAGAAGGCGATCTGCCGGACCACCGTGTTGATCATGTCCTCGACCTTCTGGGCGAGCAGCGTCTTGCGCTCCAGCGGGGTCTTGGCCTGATCGAGCAGCGAGCGGAAGGTCAGCATCTCGCCGAAGACCGAGGCCGTCTCGGCCAGCGTCAGCGGCGTCGGCGCCATCAGCGCGCCTTGCGGACCCGCCAGCACCTGATGCACGCCGTGGCCGAGCTCGTGCGCAAGCGTCATCACGTCGCGCGGCTTGCCCATGTAGTTCAGCAGGACATAGGGATGTGCGGACGGAACGGTCGGGTGCGCGAAGGCGCCGGGCGACTTGCCCGGGCGAACGGCGGCGTCGATCCAGTTGCGCTGGAAGAAGCGCTCGGCAATCGCCGCCATCTCCGGCGAGAAACCGGAATAGGCCGACAGCACGGTCGACTGCGCCTCGCCCCAGGAAATCTCGCGCCGCGCGGTATCGGGCAGCGGCGCGTTGCGATCCCAGAACTCGAGCTTCTCCAGCCCCAGCCACTTCGCCTTCATCGCGTAGTAGCGGTGGGAGATCGCGGGATAGCTCGCGACCACGGCCCGCGCCAGCGCATCGACCACCTCCGGCTCGACCCGGTTGGCGAGATGCCGGCTGTAGGCCACGTCCTTGAAGCCGCGCCAGCGGTCGGAAATTTCCTTGTCCTTGGCGAGCGTGTTGGTGATCAGTGTAAAGGTGCGCAGGTTCTCGCCGAAGGTATGGGCGAGCGCGCCGGCGGCGGCCTGGCGGCGCTCCCGTCGCTCGTCCTGCAGGAGGTTCAAGGTCTCCTCCAGCGCCATGTCGTCCCCGTCGACATCGAAGCGCAGGGCCGTCATCGTCTCGTCGAACAGTCGGTTCCAGGCGCCATGCCCGGTGACCGACTTGTCGTGGAATAGCTCCTCGACACGGTCTTCCAGCTGGTACGGCTTGTCCTTGCGAAGATCGACGATCCAAGGGCGATAGTGTGCGAGCTTCGGGTTCTCCGCCATTGCAGCGTCGAGGACGGCATCCTCGATCCGGTTCATCTCCAGCGGAAAGAACAGGAGGCGCGAGGAAATATCGGTCACCCGCGACTGGATATCGCCGTAGAACTTCGCGCGTGCCGGATCCGAGGTATCGCCGGAATAGACGAGGCCCGCATAGGAGATCAGCCGGCCGAGGATTTCCTCCAGTGCCTCGAACTCCTTTAGCGCCTCGGCAATGCCGCCGCCGCCCGGCAGCGCGGTCTCGCGGCCGAGAGCGCTGCGCCAGCGGGCCTGGAAGGCCAGGGCCAGGGCCGCGCCCTTGTCGAGATCGGCAGCGATGCCCGGGGCATCCATTGCGGGGTAGAGGTCGTCGAGGTTCCACTCGGGCAGCCCTATCCCGGCGGTCGCGCCGGTTGCGGAAGTGGCCAGAAGAATACGGTCGATCATCAAAATCTCGGTCGTTGCCAGAGCGGGAATGGGAGGGTTAGCACTGCGTTAAGCCTGATCGTCAAGCGGATCACAGGAACCTGCGTGTCAAAATGGGGCAACCCTGCCATCCGGCGAGGGTGGAGTGCTGCATGACACGCCAGGTTCTGATCATCGACGACGATCCTGTCCAGCGCCGATTGGTGGAGGCGCTGGTGACGCGCATGGGGCATCTTCCGCTCCTGCGCGACAGCGTCTCCGGCGGAATCGACGCTTTGAGGCAAGAGGGCTCGGATGCCATCGCCGCGCTGGTGCTCGACCTCATGCTGTCGGGCGAAAGCGGCCTTGACGTCCTCGCCGACATGCAGCGGCAAGGCCGGGACATTCCGGTGATCGTCCTCACCAGCCGCAGCGGCATCGACACCGTCGTCGAGGCGATGCGCGCCGGCGCCTTCGATTTCGTGGTCAAGCCGGTCTCTCCGGAGAAGCTTCAGCAGACGATCGACAAGGCGATCCGCGTTCACGACGCGCGCCGCCGGGGTGGGCCCGGAGTAAAACCGAAAGGCATACGGGCGCCCTCGCCACCCACCGGCCGCGCCATGCGCGATCTGCTGGCGCTGGCCGAACGTGCCGCGGGCTCGACCATTCCCCTGCTGATCGAGGGGGAAACCGGCACCGGCAAGGAGTGGCTGGCGGACACCATCCGCGCGGCCGGGCCGCGGGCGGAGGCGCCGTTCGTGATCGTCAACTGCGGCGCGATGCCGGCAGGCCTTGCCGAGAGCATCCTGTTCGGCCACGAGCGGGGCGCCTTCACCGATGCCGGAGAGCGGCGGCCGGGCAAATTCGTCGATGCCGATGGCGGCACCCTCTTCCTCGACGAGATCGGCGAGCTGCCGCTGGAAATTCAGGTCAAGCTGCTGCGCGTCCTGCAGAGCGGCGAGGTCGACCCGGTGGGCGGGCGCCGTCCGGTCCGGCCGGATGTCAGAATCATCGCCGCCACGCACCGCCATCTGCCGACGGAGGTCGCCGCGGGACGCTTTCGGGAGGACCTCTACTACCGCCTCAACGTGCTGTCCGTCCGCCTGCCGCCGCTGCGCGAGCGCCGCGACGAGATTGCTCCGCTCGCGGCGCACTTCCTCGCCCGGTTTGCCGAGGCCGAGCCCGGCTCGCCGGCGCGCCACTTGTCGGCAGACGCTGTGACCCTCCTCGAGCGGCACGACTGGCCCGGCAACATCCGGCAGTTGGAGAACGCCCTTCACCGCGCCGTGGTGCTGGCCGATGGACCGACGCTCGGCATTGCCGACTTCCCGCAGATCGGGGCCTTGCAGCCGGGCGGGATCGAGGCCGTACCGGTGCCGGCGCTGGACGTCACGGACGCTTCCGACGGGGTTGGCGAACCCGTCCCGATGGCCGTACGGCAGCCGTTCGAGCGGGAGAGTACCGCGGCTCCAGACGGCTTCGGCGAGGACGGCGAACTCCTGACCCTCGAGGCGGTCGAGGCTGCGCACATCCGCCGCGCTGTCGCTCATTATGGTGGTCATATGAGTGAGATTGCGCGCCGCCTTGGCATAGGTCGCTCGACGCTGTATCGGAAGATGAGGCTTTATGGCATCTTTGAGGCAGACGCAGGGTTCGACAAGGATAAGCATCAGCAAACCTTGCGTGACACGGGTGACGCTTAGCTGCATTCACATCCTGTTAACCCTTTTCTTTTCAAATTGGGTCGGAGTAGGCTATGCGTCATCTTAGCGCCGCACTCTCGGCCGATTGGAAGACCGTTAACTATCCTGCTATAAGACAGCGGTCTGGGGACGCATAGACCGTGTTCGTCAACCTGAGGGGACTGGTACCGAATGTTCGGACTGACCGACCTTGTCGGCCGCGCTGGAACGCGCGCCGCTTCGATGGCCGCCCTCTGCGTGCTGGCCCTCTCCGTCGGGTCGGTTACCGCGAAGGCTGAAACACGCACCCTCAAGTTCTACAATCTGCACACCAAGGAAAAGGTCGCGATCGACTACAAGCGGAACGGTCGCTACATCCCGTCCGGCTTGAAGGAGATCAACTGGTTCCTGCGCGACTGGCGCAAGAAGCAGGAGACCAAAATGGATCCGCGCCTGATGGATCTGATCTGGGAGGCGTATCGCCAGTCCGGCTCACGCTCCTACATCAACGTCATCTGCGGTTTCCGTTCGCCGGCGACCAACAACATGTTGCGCTCGCGCTCCTCGGGTGTCGCCAAGGAAAGCCAGCACACCGCCGGCCGCGCCCTCGATTTCTTCCTTCCCGACGTGCCGCTGAAGAAGATGCGCGAGATCGGCCTGAAGATGCAGGTCGGCGGCGTTGGCTATTATCCGCGCTCCGGCTCGCCTTTTGTGCATTTCGACGTCGGCAATGCCCGTCACTGGCCGAAGATGAGCCGCAAGGAACTCGTCGCCGTCTTCCCGAACGGCAACACCGTGCATGTGCCATCCGACGGCAAGCCGTTGCCGGGCTACGAGCAGGCGCTCGCCTCCTACAAATCGCGCAAGACGGCCAGCACGATTCAGGTCGCCAATTCGGGCGGCGCGATCAGCCGGACCAGCCCGAGCAGCAGTGGCGGTGGCAAGACGCTCTTCGCGGCCATCTTCGGCGGCGGCGGGGCTGACGAGGAAGACGACAACGCCGAGGCCGAGGTCGCCGAGGCCGTGCCGTCGAAACCGGCAGCAAGGCTCGCCCCTGCGGCCATGCCGGTCCCGCCGAAGCCAGCTGCAAGCGTCGCCGTGGCCGCCATGGTGCCGTCGGCCAAGCCGAACATGCTGGCGTCGGGCGTTCCGCTGCCGATCCGCGATACCTATGACACGTCGGCGCCCACCCCGCCCGCGGCGATCGCCGACCGGCTGCCGTTCGCGACCGCCGAAGCGGCCGCGGAGACCGATGTCGCCGCGCTGGTCCCGGCTCGCGTTCCCGTGCCGCATGCTGCCCCGCTTCGGCCGACGGCAACGCCGGCGAAGGAGGACGACGTTTCGAGCCTCGTCGCCGCGCTTGAAGCCTCTCCGCCGGTCGACGAAGCCGTGGTCGGTGCTCCCGCGCAGATGGCCTACGCCGTGCCGACGCCGCGTGAACGTCCGCCGTTCGAAGCCATCCTGAAGGGCGGCGCCTCGGCAGCGCCTGTTGAAACGGCTGCAGTTCCGGTGCCGTCGCCGCTGGTGGCGAGCAACGATCCGATCAAGCGTATCCTCGAGGCGGCTCCCGCCATGCGGGCTGACCTCGGCGCCAAGCCAGCGCCCGTCGTCGCCGTCCCGTCGGAGCCGTCCAAGAAGGCTGTCGACAACCAGCTCGTGGCAGCACTGGAAAGCCGCAAGGTTGCGGCTGCGACGGCAGCGCCGGTGCGCACGACAGCGAAGATCGCCGTGCCCGCCGGCAAGACTGGGCGCTTCGCCCGGGTCAAGTCCCCGGCCCCGGCTCCGGCCGCTCAGTCCGTCAAGCATGTGCAGAAGGCGATCACGTCGCGGATCGAGATGGCAGCACTCGTGACCGACCCCGAGGCGCGGGCAAAGTCCGAGGTCCTCCGCAAGCCGAAGGCTGACGGCCTGGTGCGCGAGGTTCCCTCCTCGGTTTTCACCGCGGGCTTCACCGCCAACCCGTTGACCAACGCCTCCAACCGCTTCGCGGGCTCGGCGGTCAATTTCCTTCCGGTTGCCAAGTTCGAATAGTCGCCGCATCTGTTGGCGGGCCCCGCGCTCGCCAACAGCGGGCACGCCCTTCGCTGACCGAGCGGCCCGTGGCAATTCGGCGAGAGCGTATGTGTCGCGGATATGATTCGCGTCGGCCCGCCAGGACAGCAGAAAATCCTGCCGACATTACGAGCGATGCTCCCCTGGGAGCGAATATTGAATATTGACGCGGATGCGTTCAGCACGGCATGCGGGTGTCGCTCACCCCCGGATGAAAAGATTTTCGGCGATTGAAGCGGAAGCAGGCCTAGTCCCGCCGCCGCGGCGCCCTTTTTTATTCTAAACCTGTTCTGGCGACTTAAGGTTGGACGGGCTTGCGATGCCTGACTTATGCCTTGACATTAAGTAACGCAGTATCAATACAAGCAGATAAGCGCCGCTATCGCTATGCGGCAGCATGCCAGTGTACAGAGCGCGTCGCATCTCCTGGAAATCGGTCATAGCAGACGTTTGGCGATACGGTCCGAACAAGGCCGTTCACGTGATTGGGTGAGACATGGACCAGATCGAGACAGCCGATAATACTGAAATGCTGATGGAACTGACGGCCGAGGTGGTGGCCGCCTATGTCAGCAATAATTCGCTTCCGGTGACCGACCTTCCGGCGCTGATTTCCGATGTATTCGGGGCCTTGGGTCGCACCCATTCCGCTCCTGCGGCGCCGACCGCGGAAAAGCCAAAGCCCGCCGTTCCGGTCAAGAAGTCGGTCACCGACGACTACATCGTCTGCCTAGAAGACGGCAAGAAGTTCAAGTCGCTGAAGCGCCACCTGATGACGCACTACAATCTGTCGCCCGAGGACTATCGCGAAAAGTGGGATCTGCCCGCGGACTACCCGATGGTGGCGCCGAACTATGCGGCGGCACGCTCGCGCCTCGCCAAGCAGATGGGCCTCGGTCACAAGCGTCGCCGGACCGGTCGGGCCGGCGCCTGACCGTTTAAAAACGCTGACGGGAGAACCGGAATGGCCGATGGCGGTGTAGACGAGCTCTACGTGTTCGAGCCCAAGGCCGTGCCGTCGCTTCCGGTCTTCGGCAGCAGCAAGCGGTTCCCCGTTCACCGCATCTACTGCGTCGGGCGGAACTTTGCCGATCATGCGGTCGAGATGGGGCACGATCCCGATCGCGAACCGCCTTTCTTCTTCCAAAAGAACCCGGACACGCTCATCCTGTCCGGCCGGGACTTCCCCTACCCCAGCGCGACGGCCGACGTGCACCACGAGATCGAGCTGGTGGTGGGGCTGCGGACCGGTGGCACCGACATCACGCTCGACCGCGCCATGGACCACGTCTTCGGCTATGCCGTCGGCCTCGACATGACGCGCCGTGATCTGCAAGGGGAGGCGAAAAAGCTCGGCCGCCCCTGGGAAACCGGCAAGGCGTTCGAGGGATCGGCTCCGTGTACGCCGCTGATGCCGGTCGCGAACGCTCCCGACATCGGCAAGGGCGCGATCTGGCTGACCGTGAACGGAAAAATGCGCCAGCGCGGCAACCTCGACCAGATGATCTGGAAGGTGCCGGAGATCATCGCCACGCTGTCGACCCTCTTTACGCTACAGCCAGGCGATCTGATCTTCGCTGGAACCCCGGCGGGCGTCGGTCCTGTCGAGCGCGGCGATGTTCTCGTCGGCGGGATCGACGGCATCGGGGAATTGCGCACACGGATTGCTTCCCCGACGGGCCGCTGAAATCCAATGGTTTCGACGCATGATCCGGACGTTCGACGCCCGGTGCCAATCCGATCCGCAGTGATTCAGTCAGCAGCCGCAGCGCGTCGCACCGTCACCGTTGCCGACAGGCCGGCGACCAGCGGCGCGCCGGCGGGCATGGCGTCGAGCGCGATGCGGACAGGAATGCGCTGCGCCAGCCGCACCCAGCTGAAAGCCGGCGTGACATTGGCCAGAAGCTCTGATCCGGCGCTGCGCTCGCGATCCTCGATGCCGCCGGCAATGCTCTCGACACGTCCCTTCAGGTTGCCGGGATGCCCCATCACAGCGATATCCACCGGATCCCCGATGGCGATGCGCGGCAGCTTGGTTTCCTCGAAATAGCCCTCGACGCGAAGCGAGTCGCTGTCCACCAGCGCGATGACGGCCTTGCCGGCGGTCGCGTAGTCGCCGGCATTCAGCGACAAATTGGTGATCACGCCGTTGACGGGCGCCCTGATTTCCGAGCGTTCGAGGTTCAGCTTGGCAAGGTCGCGGTTGGTGACCGCCTGCTCATAGGAAGCCTCCGCCACAGCCTGGGCCGCACCGGCCTGCTCGACATTCTGCTGCGAAGCGACGTTGCGACTGAGCTGCTGATAGCGCTCATACTCGCGCCGCGCCTGCTCGAGGGATGCCGCCTGCCCCTTGGCAGCAGCCTCCGCCAGCTGAAGCGCCAGCGCAAAACGCTCGCGGTCGATGCGCAGGAGCACATCACCTTTCTTCACCGTCTGGTTGTCTGCCACCAGCACCTCGTTGACGATGCCGGACACGTCCGGGGTGATGCCGATGACGTCTGCTCGGACGTGGCCGTCGCGGGTCCAGGGCTCGTTCATATAGTAGTCCCACGTCTGCCAGCCGACCACCGCTGCGACGACGGTGATGACGAGGGTGAACAGTACGCGGCCGATCATCCGGGAGAGCGTTTTCACAGGTACAGTTCCGATAATTGCGCCACGCCACCAAGGACAAGGACGAACAGAGCGAGATCGAAGAGCCCTGGGTGCCAGACCAGGCGATAGACGCCGAGCCGTGCCAAGACCCGACGCAGCACGAGATTGAGGACGTAGGCGACCAGCGCAAGGATAAGGATTCGGGGAACGAAGACGCCGAAGATGTTGAAGTCGCCGAACATGGTTTGCCCTACTCCGCGGCGATGGCGAGGGGCGGAGCATCGTGGCGCGGCATGGTCAGCACGGGTGCCTGTCGGTCGGCGAAGAGGCCGCGCCGAAGCCCGACCATTGCCTGCAGCGCCGTCCGCCGCGTTGGCCCGTCGGTGATGTCGACAAGTGCCACCAGCGCGGCATCGATCTCCACCAGCAGCTTTTCCGCGACCCCATCACGGCGGGTGTTGTGAAGCCGGTCGGCGAAGGCCTCGGCGACGCCGTCGAGCACCGTGCGCACATGCGTCCGCAGTGGAGGCGGGAGGTCAGGCTCGATCCGTTTGAGGTCAAGCATGTTCATGCCGATCCGCAGTTCCGCCAGCATGTCGGTGGCCGCGACGTCCTCTGCGACACCCTGGGCCAGACGGGGCACGAGCTGGCCGAGGCGATCGAACATGCGCCCAGCAAACCGAGCGGGATCGGCATTGCGCCGTCCGCCGGCGGTGGCGGCGATCTCCGCCCATCCCGCCCGCACCAAGCGCCGCGCCGCCAAGGCCGCGCCGAAGGGCCGGGTTGCCATCGACCAGACCAGCCCGAACAGGCCGCCGGCGACCGAGGCGAGATTGCCGTTGACGAAGGTCCCGAAGTCGGCGGCGTAGATCTCCTGCAGCCCGACGAGCGAGGCGATGTTGACCGCCAGCAGCATGCCGATGAGCATGAACTGCGGCCGGCCGATCACGGTCCCCGCCAGGAGGAACGGCGGCGCGAAGACGAGCACCAGCATGCCGAAATCCTGGACGTTCGGCAGGATGCCGAAGAGGTAGACGCCGGAGATCACCGCCGCCACCGACATCCAGATGACGAAGCTCTTGATCATCGGCGCCGGGTTGTCGATGGCCGCAAAGAACGAGCAGCCGACCGCCGCCATGATCACGAAGCCGGCGCCCTCGTGCCAGCCCGTCATGATCCAGATGAGGCCCGCCAGAAAGGTGACGGCGACGACCGAGAGGGCGGAGAAGGCCATCAGGCCGTAGTCGAAATGCGGCACCGAGCTGATGACGCGGTGATGGCGCATCGACGCGCGCTGCCTGCGACCGGCCTTGCGGCCGAGCAGGATTTCGCCTTGCAGCACCCGGCAGTCCTGCCAGAGGTCTAGCAGTTCGCGAAGCCGTTCGAGGGCGCTGGAGACGAGCAGTCCCTGCCATTGCGCGGCCGGCTCGCCCTGCGGTTCCAGTGCCGCGAGGCGCTCCTGCAAGAGTGTCAGTTCCGCCGTACCGCTCTCGGCGGGTGCGGCGATCCAGTCGGCAATGTCGCGGGTGAGATCGGCGAGCTCCGCCGGGGCGCCGGTACCCTTGCCGACGGCATCGAGGCGGTCGCTGAGGGAAGACAACAGCGGCAGCAGCATGGCCATACGGCCGCGCAAGGCGCGCGCCCGCTGCACGGTGCTGCCGATCGCGTCGTCATAGGCCAGCTGACTGATCAGCATGTCGAAGCTGCGGATGTCGACAGCCAGACGCTGACGCTCGCGGGCACTGTCGACGCTGTCCTCGCGCTTGAGGATGGCCGACACCCATTCGCCGGCATCCTGCAGCCATTTCTGTGTCCGCCCGCCCAGCACCGGGCCGATCGGCGCGGGCAGGATCAACGAGTTGACGAGGGTAGCGCAGACGATACCGATGCCGATCTCGAGGGTTCTCGAACTCGCAATGTCGAAAATCTGCGTCGGGTCGGACACCGCCGGCAAAGCGATCAGCGGCAGGCTGTAGCCCGCCAGCATGAAGACGTAACTCCGCGGCGTGCGATCGAGAAACGAAATGAACAGGAATCCGCCGGTCCACAGCGCGACGACGAGGCTGAACAGCTCCGGCGCATTGACGAAGAGCGGCAAGAGGAACACCGAGCCCGCTGCGCCGATCATCGTGCCGAGGACACGGTAGACCGCCTTCGAACGCGTGGCGCCCGACAGGGGGTTGGCGACGACGTAGACGGCGGCCATCGCCCAATACGGACGGGAGAGGCCGGCCGACAGTGCGATGTACAGCGCCATCATCGAGGCGACGAACGACTTGGCCGAGAACAGCCATTCCCGCCAGTTGGGCAGACCAGTGATCAAAATGTCTGATCCTCACTTTGGCCGCCATGTCCGGAAGAGGACGCGACACCCCGCTCCAACGCCTGAAAAACCCTGATCGTTGCCGCGAGATCCGCCGCATCGATATCGCCGAGGACATCGCGCCGCAGGGCGACGAGATCGTCCTCGATCAGCCCCGTCGTCCGGCGACCGAGGTCGGTCAGCCACAGCGTCTTCGCGCGCCGGTCTACGGGATCGTCGCGCCGCTCCACCAAGCCGCAACCGCAGAGCTGGTCGAGCAGCCGGACGAGCGACGGACCCTCGATCCCGACTTCTTCCGCCACCGTCACCTGGCGGGTGCCGTCCCCGAGCCTTGCAATCACCACCAGCGGATGGGCGCAGGCTTCCGACAGGCCGTGCCGGAGCATCAGTTCGCGCACGAGACGCCGCCATTGCCGGCCGACGCGGTGAAGCGTGCTCGTCATGTCAAAGCGGAGACGGTCAATGGCCTGCATGATTCGATAGATAGGACTCTCATTATAAGTATGCAATGCTAGTTTGGTGGATACGATTGTTGTACCGGCCTGCAGGACATTGTCCGGCCGTCTCTTCCGCGCCGTCTTAGTCCTCCCGGATGTCCGGCTTGGGCTGGCGGCCCGACGGCGCTAGGGTCCCGCCGGAAGCGATGATGCGAATCGCTGTGGGAGGAAACAGCATGGAATTCTACGAAACGGGCACGTTCGTCGGTCGCGTCTGGCGGCCGGAGCTGGAGGGCCCGTCGGTCGTCGTCATCCGGAACGGCGATGTCGTCGACATCACCTCGCCCGAAATACCGACCGTCCGCGATCTCATCGAGATGAAAGACCCGGCCGGCGCCTTGGCGGCGACGACGGGCGAAACGCTCGGCCGCGTCGCCGACTTTCTCGGCGGCCGCGGCCCGAACGGCGCGCATCTCCTCGCGCCGATCGACCTGCAGGCGGTGAAGGCCTGCGGCGTGACCTTCGCGCGCTCGATGCTCGAGCGCGTCATCGAGGAGAAGGCGGCCGGCAATCCGGATCTGGCGCAAGGCATCCGCGACCGCGTCACCGCCCTCATCGGCGACAGCCTACGCAACGTTCGCGCCGGCTCGGCGGAAGCCGAACGCGTCAAGGCGGCGCTGATCGAGGAAGGCGTCTGGTCGCAGTATCTGGAAGTCGGCATTGGCCCCGATGCCGAGGTCTTCTCCAAATCCCAGGTCCTTTCGTCGGTCGGCCACGGCGCTGATGTCGGCCTGCACCCGATCTCGAAGTGGAACAATCCGGAGCCGGAGATCGTGCTGGTCGTCGACAGCCGGGGCGAGGTCCGCGGCGCGACGCTCGGCAACGACGTGAATCTGCGCGATGTCGAAGGGCGCTCGGCCCTGCTCCTCGGCAAGGCGAAGGACAACAACGCGTCCTGCTCGCTCGGTCCCTTCGTGCGCCTCTTCGACGACAGCTACGGGATTGACGACGTGCGTCAGGCCGAGCTCGACCTGAAGGTCGAGGGCGAGGACGGTTATGTGCTGAACGGCCGCAGTTCGATGAAGGAGATCAGCCGCGATCCGCTGGATCTCGTTTCCCAGACCATCGGCCGCCACCACCAGTATCCCGACGGCTTCGTGCTGTTCCTCGGTACCCTGTTTGCTCCGAGCGAGGACCGCGATCATCCCGGCCAGGGCTTCACCCACAAGATCGGCGACGTCGTCACCATCTCGAACGACAAGCTCGGGGCCTTGCGCAACCGCGTGCTGCTCTCGACGGAATGTGCGCCCTGGACCTTCGGTCCTTCGGCCCTCATGCGCAACCTCGCCGCCCGCAAACTGCTATGACGCTCTGACGCTCTGAGCTGTTACCTCAATATGAAGACGGCGCCGCGAAGACCGCGGCGCCGTCTATTTCATTCGCCCCGCACCCAAAGTATCGGCAAAGGGCGGCAGCCAAAAGTTCAGCCGCGGGACGGATCGATCAGGAATTTCTCGCCCGTCGCCTTGCGCTGGTATGCCTCGACGACGTCCGGCTGGATCGTCTCCTCAAGGCTGATGACGCGCGTGTAGCGGCTGGCGAATGTGGTCGTCAGCTCGTCGACCACACGCTGGCGCAAGCGGGCGCCGACCTCAGGACCGGCCTGCTGCAGGAACGGAAAAAGCAGCCAGCCGGCGACGCTCCAGCGGAAGCCGAAGCTCAGCCGGTTGAGCACCAGCGGCGCGGGATCGAGCGCGCCGTAGACGTAAAGCTGCTTGAAGGTTTCAGAGCCGTAGCGGTTGTAGGATGGCATGGCCGCCGCCGCCGCTTGCTCCATCGCCGTCAGGATGTCGCTGCCGAGCGTGCCGCCGCCGATCGGATCGAAGGCGATCGTCGCGCCGGTCTCGGCGATGGCATCGGCGAGCTGGGCCTTGAAATCGCTGGCCGTGCTGTCGACGACATGCGTGGCGCCGATCCCGCGCAGGATATCCGCCTGCGCCTTCGAGCGGACGATGTTGACCAGCGGGATGCCGTCGGCGATGCAGATTTTCTGTAGCATCTGTCCAAGATTGGATGCGGCGGCCGCGTGGACGATCGCCTTATGTCCCTCGCGGCGGGCCGTCTCGACGAAACCGAGCGCCGTCAGCGGATTGACGAACATCGAAGCGCCGTCGGCCGCCGTGGCGCCGGCCGGCAAGGGAACGACGTCCTTGGCTGCGAGCTTTCGGTAATCGGCATACATGCCGCCGCCGATCGCGCCGACGAGCTTTCCTTCCAGCGCCTTCGCGTTCTTTCCGGCAGCCACCACGGTTCCGGCCGCCTCGTTGCCGATGGCCATCGACTGGCCCATCCGGCCGGCGACGCTGCCCATCCGCTCCTTCGGCACCGTGAAAGTCAGCTGAGATCCGTCCTTGCCCGCCTTCATCGACGCAATGTCGGCGGGGCCGAGGAGCAGACCGAGATCGCTCGGATTGATCGGCGCGGCCTCGATGCGGACGATGACCTCGTCATCGCCGGGATCGTTGATCGACACCTCTTCCAGGCCAAGGGTCAGGACACCGTCATCGGTGATGGTCGAGCGCAATTCTTTGGCGGTCATGGGCATGGTGGTTCTCCGAAAGTTTGGGAGGGGCGAGGATCATGATCCGTCGCCTGTCGCAAACTAACTGGCGTTTCCACCGCCGTTTAACAGGCCCCCAGCCCTTCGCCGCCCTGTCTGAACACCTTGGCCCGACCCACTGGGTACCGGCTTTCGAGCGCGCGCAACGGCGTGCCACGCCGCCACGCCCTTCAGTTTACGCCGCCGCGCAATGCGTCGACGATGATGCGTCAGAGCATCCCGAGGGCCTGGAGGTACAGCTCCAGGATGGCGTCCATCTCGGCACGCTCGTTGGCGTCCTGCTTGCGGATCGAGACGATCTTGCGGATCACCTTGGTGTCGTAGCCGCGGCCCTTGGCCTCGCCGTAGACTTCCTTGATGTCGTCGGCGATCGTCTTCTTTTCTTCCTCGAGACGCTCGATGCGTTCGATGAAGGCGCGCAGTTCGTCGGCGGCAACGGTGGAATCGGCGGGGGTGTTCTCGTCCATCGGAATCTCTCGGTCGCTGGGAGGCCGAAGCCGCCTCAAGAATTCGGGGTCGACCCTTCGCACCAGACGGCCGCGGCCCCGAAGGCCGTGGCTCGTCGAGGACCGGGATTCGACTGCGTCCGGCGCACCTAGCAGATAAAGCCGAAAGTTTGAAGGAAGATGGTCGCGCTGTTCGCCGGCGCGGTCAGGAGTGCGGCGCCTTTGCCGCGAAGGCGGCAGCCGCCTCCGGCGCGGCTTCGCGCTGGTACTGGTCGCGCCAGGTGTCGTAGGGCATTCCGTAGACGATCTCGCGGGCCTGTTCCTTGCCGATGTCGACGCCCGCCTCCCCCGCGGCCTCGCGGTACCAGTTCGACAGGCAGTTGCGGCAGAAGCCCGCGAGATTCATCAGATCGATGTTCTGGACGTCCGTCCGCTCGCGCAAATGGTCGCGCAGCCGGCGAAAGGCCGCCGCCTCGAGCTCGGTCTGCAGGCGCTGGTCGATCTCGGTCATCGCTGTCGTCCTCGTCGGTTCGCCCCTAGCGGGCACGGCTGTCATATCGGATGCAACGGGGCCAGCGGCAAGCCGACAGCGCAGCCGGGCGACCGCGGGACGGAAGCCCTTGACTTGGCGTCGTCCGGCTTGCCTATCAGGACGTCAATAGTTCGTGCCGCTTGGTGATACCGATGTCCACCTCCGTCTCCGCCAAGCCCGCCCTTCTCGGCATTTCCATCGGCATGGCGCTGCTGGCGCTCTTCGTCGGCGCGCTGGCCATGGGCATATCTCCGGTCTTCGTCCGCAACGCCGAAGTCGGCCCCTTCGCCAGCGCCTTCTGGCGCGTCGCGCTGTCCTTGCCCGTACTGTTTCTCTGGGCGCGGATCGAGCGGGCGAACACGGCCGCAAAGCCCCGGTCCGGCGGCGGCCGCGCGCTGCTCCTGGCCGGCCTGTTCTTCTCCGGCGACCTCATTTTCTGGCATCTGGCGATCAGCCACACCTCGATCGCCAACGCCACCTTCTTTGCCTGCCTCGCGCCGTTCTGGGTCGCCGTGCTTTCGCGCTTCACCATCGGCGAAGCGGTGTCGCGCCAGACTTTCATCGGCCTCGCCGTCTGTCTGCCCGGCGCGGCGCTGCTGATCTTCCACTCCGCCAGCGATGGATCCAGCAATTGGGTGGGCGATCTCTACGGCATCGCCACCTCCTTCTTCTTCGGCCTCTACTTCCTGGTGATGCGCACGGCCCGCAAGCACTTCGCCGCCGGCGCGGCGACGCTCCGCTCGACCCTCATCACCACGCTGGCGCTCCTCGCCGCGGCCGTCGTCTCGGGCGAAGGCTTCCTGCCGGAGACCGGGACCGGGGTCGCGAACCTCCTGGCGCTCGGCATGATCAGCCATGCCGGCGGTCAGGGCCTGCTGGCACTGGCACTCGGCGTGCTGTCGGCGTCCTTCTCCTCGCTGGTGATCTTCGTCGAGGCGGCAGCCGCCGCACTCTTCGCCTGGATCTTTGCTGGCGAGAGCCTCGGCCTCCTGCAGATCGCCGGCGGGCTCCTGATCCTTTTCGGCCTCTTCGTCGCCCGCCCCCGCCCCGCGCCAACGCTCTGACGCGCGGGTGCAAGGCGTTTCAGCTTGCACGGAGAGCTTGCGAAGGGCACTCAGGAGAGATCGGACATCGGCAGAAAGGCATGACGCATGGAAACCGGGTTCCCGATCAGCGGCTTCGGCATTCTCATCCTCGCCGTGCTGTTCTTCGCGGTCATCGTCCTCTTCGCCGCGGTCAAGACCGTCCCGCAAGGCTACGCCTATACGGTCGAGAGTTTCGGCCGCTACACCCGCACGCTGACGCCCGGCCTCAACATCCTCTTGCCCTTCGTCGAGCGCATTGGCCGCCGTCTGAACATGATGGAGCAGGTGCTCGACATCCCGACGCAGGAGGTCATCACCCGCGACAACGCCTCGGTCGCGGCGGATGGCGTCGCCTTCTACCAGGTGCTGGACGCCGCGGCCGCCGCCTATGAGGTAAGCGGCCTCGAGAACGCCATCCTCAACCTCGTGATGACCAACCTTCGCTCGGTCATGGGCTCGATGGACCTCGACGATCTCCTGTCGAACCGCGACGCGATCTCCGAGCGCATTCTCCGGGTCGCCGACCAAGCTGCGAACTCCTGGGGCATCAAGATCACCCGGATCGAGATCAAGGACATCAACCCGCCGCGGGACCTCGTCGACTCCATGGCCCGGCAGATGAAGGCCGAGCGCGAGAAGCGCGCCGAGGTGCTAGAGGCCGAGGGTGCGCGGAACGCCAAGATCCTGCGAGCCGAGGGCGACAAGCAGGCGCAGATCCTGCAGGCGGAAGGCCTGCGCGAGGCGGCCTTCCGCGAGGCCGAGGCACGCGAGCGGCTGGCGGAAGCGGAAGCCACCGCGACCCGCGTCGTCTCCGAGGCGATCGCCGCCGGCAACGTCCAGGCGCTCAACTATTTCGTCGCGCAGAAATACACCGAGGCGCTGGCAAAGCTTGCCTCGGCGCCCAACCAGCGCGTCATCCTGATGCCACTTGAGGCGGCATCGCTGATCGGCTCGATCGGCGGCATCGCCGAACTCGCCCGCGCGTCCTTTCCCGACACCCCAACGCCCACCTCGCCCGCCGCAAAAGGCCGCGTGACGAGCACGCCCGCCGTCGGCTCCGTGCCGCCCCGCAGTGGTGTCGAGGGCCCATGACGCCGCTCGCCGAGATCGTGCCCTATGCCTGGTGGATCGCCGGCCTCGTGCTCCTTGTGCTCGAAGTCGTACTGCCCGGCGTCTACCTCCTGTTCCTTGGCATCGCCGCGCTGATCGTCGGCACGGCGGTCCTGCTCTTCGGCGAGGCCAGCGGCTTTACCTGGGAATGGCAGGTGCTGGCCTTCGTCATCCTGTCGACGCTTGCGGTGCTTCTCGGACGGCGCAAGGTCGGCCCGAAGACGATCAGCGGACCGAGACCGGTGCTGAATGACCGTACCGCCCGCCTTGTCGGCAGCGTCGTCGTCCTGTCCGAGCCGATCGTCGGCGGCAGCGGCAAGGTCGCGATCGAGGACGGCTGGTGGCGGGTGAGCGGCCCGGACCTTCCGCTCGGCGCCCGCGTCCGGGTCACCGGCGTCGAAGGATCGGTGCTGACGGTCATTCCAGCCACGTGAAGGGCCGAGGCTTTCGCGCAGCCGGCCACGGGTTGGCAAGGTTGCGTTAACCATCCGCGTTTACCTTTCGGCAATGAGTTTGCGAATCAGCAACCGGCCGGTGGGATCTTGAACGAGCCACGCAACACGTCAGCGGAGACGCCGAGATGCACCCTCCGGGGGGCCGGCATCGTCGTGCTCGCGCTCGGCTGCGGCTTGGCCGGTCTTGCCGCCGCGCAGACGCCGGCAGCGCCCCCGTCCGGGATCGAAGGCCTGCGGCCGAGCGCTGGCACCGTCGCATCACCCACCACGACACCCTCCGGGCTGACGGGTCCTCGCAGCCTCACCGATCCCGGTACCGGCGCGGCCGATCCGTCGACGACGCTGCGCGACGGCGGCGGCGATGGCGCCTACGTCCCGTTCAGCCGCGGCGCCGAGGACTCCAGCGACCTGCCGGACACCACCGTTCCCCCGGTCGACGCGACCGACGACGCAGCGGCCCCGGCGAAACCGAAGTTCGATCTCTTCGAAGGCCCCGACGGCAAGCCGACGGCCCCGGCCAATCTCGCCAGCCCGCCGGCACCGGCGGCGGCAGGCCAGAACCTGCCACAGAACGGTGCGGCGCGTGGCAACGCAGCCGCAACGCGTCAAGGCAACGCACCGCAACGGGACCGCAATGGCCGGCCGATCGACCCGCTGATGGCGGCGCGCAATGGCGGCTTGCCGCCGCGCGACCTGTCGCCGCCGGCCAGCCGGGTGGATCGCCCGCGTGGCGAAAGCATCCTCGGCCGTCAGAACCTTGCGATCACCCCGCTGCGCGGGACGATCCCGATCGCCGAGAACGATCCCTTCGCCCCGGTCGGCATCCGCGCCGGCTCGTTCGTGCTCTACTCCACCCTCAACCAGAGCCTCGGTGCGTCCACCAACCTGTCGGACAGCGCAGGCGGCGAAGGCGGCATCTTCAGCGAGACCGATGTTGCGGCCCGGCTGCTGTCAGACTGGTCGGAGCACCAGTTCGAACTGAACGCGCTCGGCGCCTACCGGCGAAACTTTGCCGGCGACCTCGAATCGGAACCGCGTATCGCCGTGGATGGCCGGCTGCGGCTCGACATCGACCGGATGACGACGGCGACCCTCAGGGGTGCCTATGAATATCGCCAGGAAAGCCCGATCGACTTCAACGCCGGCGAGTCCGCGGCGGACCGGCCGGACCTTTCCACCTACTCCGCCGGTGCGGAGCTCGAACGGCAGTTCGGCCGCCTGACCGCCGGCCTCGACACGTCGGTTAGCCGGCAGACGCGCTCGACCCCCGATCTCGCAGGGGAAACCCGCATCCTCGACGAAAGCTACACGACCTATACCGCCGCCTTGCGGGGCGGTTACGAGATCTCGCCGGCCTTGAAGCCCTTCGTCGAAGGCAGTCTCGGACGGCGCAACTTCGACGACGAGGTCGATCTGGCCGGCGTCGAGCGCGACTCGCTCATCCAGTCCCTGCGCACCGGCGTCGCCTTCGACCTCGGCGAGAAATTCCTCGGCGAGATCGCGGCCGGCTATGCCTGGAACGTCCCGGACGCCGCGTCGCTCGAGACCACGGGCTCGCCGACGATCGACGGTCGGCTCGCCTGGTCGCCGCAGCGCGGCACGGATCTCGTCCTAACCGGCCAGACCCGCTTCGACCCCGATACCGACGATACCGGCACGTCGACGGTCTACGAGGGGGCTTTGGCGCTGCGCCACCGGCTGACCCACCGCACCGACCTGACGGCGACGCTGTCGGCCGCCTACCGCGACAGCGAACGCGCCACCGACCAGCAGACCAGCTATTCCGCCGAAGCAGGCTTTCTCTACTGGCTGAACCGCTCGCTGGCTTTCACCGGACTAGTGCGACACGAGAACCTGACCGGCAAGACCTCGGAGGACGACTACACCTCCGACTCCATCAAGATCGGCCTGCGTCTCCAGCGCTGACCGAAACCCCCGGCAACCGCCATCGCCGCGCTTTCGCCGCGAACCCACGTCAACGTGATCGCCTGCACGGCGGATGCGGGCTGGAAGCCGTCGTGGTAAAGCACCTCTTAACGACCTCGGCCGTATGATGGACGAAGGGTGCAGGAACCGGCTCCGATTCGATGGGAGCATTGGTTTCGCGCTGTCGCGGCATTCGTCGAGCGTGGAAAGCAGGCCTTGCCTGCAAACTGCCTGGGGATGCTGAATCTTTCGATCAAGGAGCTTGCCCATGTCCGGAGACTCTCGTTTTTCCCGCCTCGCTGCGGCCGCGCTGGCCGGACTGATCTTCCTGGGAGCGGCACCGTCGGCTTCCGCCGATGCCGGCTTCAAGCGCTGGATCGCCGACTTCGAGGGTACCGCGATAAAGGCCGGCATCAGCCGCCAGGTCTACCGGGCAGCCTTTGCCGGCGTCGAGGATCCCGATCCCGAGGTGATCGAGAAGGCGAAGTTCCAGCCTGAGTTCCGCGACACCGTCTGGGACTATCTCGACAACCGCGTCAACGAGGAGAGCATCGCCGAGGGCCAGGCCCAGCTTCAGCGGCTGAAGCCCTGGCTCGACCGGATCGAGAAGCGCTTCGGCGTCGACCGCGACATCCTGCTCGCGATCTGGTCGATGGAGACCAATTACGGCAAGATCCTTTCGCGCACCGATGTCGTCAAGCCGCTGCCGCGCTCGCTGGCGACCCTTGCCTATCTCGACACCAAGCGCGCCAAGTTCGCCCGCACGCAGCTGATTGCCGCGCTGAAGATCGTCCAGAAGGGCGACGTCTCGGCGAGCGGCCTCACCGGCTCCTGGGCCGGCGCGATGGGCCATACCCAGTTCATTCCGACCAGCTATCTGGCCTATGGGGCGGACATGGATGGTAACGGCCATGCCGACATCTGGACCAACGTCCCCGACGCCCTGGCGACGGCTGCCAACCTTCTGCGGAAGAACGGCTGGCAGAGCGGCAAGACCTGGGGCTATGAGGTGATCGCGTCGCCGAAGCTTGCGGGCGTCAAGGGCTCGAAGAGCATGGCCGAGTGGGCAAAGCTCGGCGTGCGCCGCGCCAACGGCAAGGGTTTCTCCTCCTCCGCCGAGAAGGCCAACCTTCTGATGCCGGCGGGCGCGAACGGGCCGGCCTTCCTGATGACCAAGAACTTCTTCGTCATCAAGGCCTACAACAATGCCGACAAGTATGCCCTGGCCGTCGGCCATCTCGGCGACCGGATCGGCGGCTACGGCCCGCTGGTGCACGACTGGCCGCGCGGCTACGTGCCGCTGTCGATGGTCGAGCGCGCCGAGGTGCAGGAGCACCTCAGCAAGCACGGGCTCTATGACGGCAAGATCGACGGCAAGATCGGCTCGGGCTCCAAGGGGGCGATCATGTCCTACCAGCGCAGCGTCGGCGTCGACGCCGACGGCAACGCCTCCAAGGCGCTGCTCGACATCATGCGGAAGAACTGATGGGGATCGGGATGGCGACACGGCGACCGCTGCGGCTCGCCATCCTGATCGGTCTCACGCTGGCCTTCTCGCTTACCAGCCTCGCGCCGTCGCTGCTGCGTACGGCCGAGGCTCAGGAGCGACGCGGGCTGTTCGACATGCTGTTTGGCGAGCCCCGCCAGCAGCGCTACTATCGCGACTATCCCGATCCGCCGCGCCGGGTGATCCGCACCCAGCCGCGCCGGAAAGAGGTGAAGCCGGTGCGCAGGCCCAAGCAGGCGACGCGGGCGCGGGCTGTCCCTTCGCCGGCGGCGGCCCCGCCGCAGATCGTCGAAAAGCGCAAAACGGCGAAAACGGTGCTGGTCATCGGCGACTTCATGGCCGGCTCACTTGCGGGCGGACTGGAGACGAGCCTTTCCGACAACCGTGACCTCAAGGTCGTCAACGCCGCCAACGGCTCGTCCGGCCTTGTCCGCGACGACCACTACGACTGGTTGGCTAAGATCGGCCCCCTCATCGACCAGGAAAAACCCGCCATCGTCGTCGCCATGCTCGGCTCGAACGAGCGCCAGGCGATGGCGTTCGCCGGCACCAGCCTCACGCCCCGCACGCCGGGCTGGATCGCCGAATATGAGCGGCGGGCGGGTGCCCTGGCGGATGCCGTCGCCGCGAAGAAGGTGCCGCTGATCTGGGTCGGCATGCCGGCCTTCGAGACCGAGGCGATGAGCGCCGACATGGCCTATCTCAACGAGATCTACCGCAAGGCCGCCAGCGCCGCGGGCGGCGAATATGTCGATGTCTGGGATGGCTTCGTCGACGCAGCCGGCGCCTTCGCCTTCTCCGGGCCGGACATATCTGGCCAGCCCGCGCGGCTGCGCAATGCCGATGGCATCACCATGACTCCCGCCGGTGCCGAGAAGCTCGCCTTCTTTGCGGAAAAGCCGATATTCCGCCAGCTCGGGACGTCGGTCGACGGCATCGCCCTCTCAGGGCCCGACGAGACGCTGCCGAAAATGCCGAAGGTCAATGCGGCGAACGCCACCTCGACCCCGCTGGTCGCCCTCAGCGACCCCTCCCTCGACGGTGGCGATGCACTGCTGGGCGGACCGTTGCAGCAGGAGGATGCGGCAGAGCCATCGCCGCGCGACCGGCTCGTGCTGTCGGGCATCCCGACCAGCGCGGAGCCAGGGCGCGCAGATGCCTTCAACCGCGGCAACCCGCCCGCGGTAGCCCCACCGCCGCCATCGCCGGATCAGTTCCGCGGGTCCGTCGCCGACCAGCAAGGTCCTCAGGCGGCACCTCCCTCCCCGCCACAGCCGGATGGAAGTGGCACACCGGACGGCTGACCCGTCCTCACGCGCCCACTTTGCACGACGGCGGCACCGCGCCGGGACGCGGCATCCGTGCCGCCGCCCCGGCATCCACTTGCCGTCTCAGCGCGGCAGCGTGGTGACGCCCATGAGGTCGATGTCGATCGCCCGCGCCGCCTGGCGACCCTCGCGGATGGCCCAGACCACCAGCGACTGACCGCGGCGGATGTCGCCGGCAAGGTAAAGCTTGCCGACGGTGCTGCGATAATCCTGGTCGTTGGCGACGAGCGCGACGTTGCCGCGTCCATCCGCCTTCTGCGCCAGGCTGCTGCCGAGCTCGGAAACCGGGCCGGCCGCAAACGGGCCGGCAAAGCCGATGGCGATGAAGGCGAGATCGGCCTTGATGATGAACTCGGTGCCAGGGATCGGCTTGCGCCGGGCATCGACCTCGGCGCACTTCACGCCTGTCAGGTGCCCGTCTTCGCCGGTGAACTCCAGCGTCGCCACCTGGAACTCGCGCACCGCGCCCTCGGCCTGGCTGGACGAGGTCCGCATCTTGGTCGCCCAGTAGGGCCAGACCTCAAGCTTGTTCTCGGTCTTCGGCGGCTGCGGCCGGATGTCGAGTTGCGTCACCTTGACCGCGCCCTGGCGGAACGCCGTGCCGACGCAGTCGGACGCGGTATCGCCGCCGCCGACGACGACGACGTGCTTGCCCCCCGCCCAGATCTCGCCCGAGCGCCAGCCGACATTCTCGATCTTCTCGCCGCCGACGCGGCGGTTCTGCTGCACGAGATAGGGCATGGCATCATAGACGCCGGTGAGTTCGCCATGCGGGATGCCGGCATCGCGCGGCCGCTCCGAGCCGCCGCAGTAGAGCACCGCGTCGTATTCGGCGAGGAGATCGGCGACCGGCTTGTCGGCGCCGACATTGACGCCGCAGAAGAACGTGACGCCTTCGCCCTTCATCTGCTCGACGCGCTTGTCGATCCAGTGCTTCTCCATCTTGAAGTCGGGGATGCCGTAGCGCAGCAGGCCGCCGGGCCGCGACTCGCGCTCGTAGACGTGCACCGCATGCCCGGCCCGGCCGAGCTGCTGAGCCGCCGCCATGCCGGCGGGACCCGAGCCGATGATCGCGACCTTCTTGCCGGTCTGAACCTTGGCCGGCTGCGGCTTGATCAGGCCGAGCTTGAACGCCTTGTCGGCGATCGCCTGCTCGACGGTCTTGATCGCAACCGGGGTGTCCTCGAGGTTCAGCGTGCAGGCTTCCTCGCAAGGCGCGGGGCAGATGCGGCCGGTGAACTCGGGGAAATTGTTGGTCGAGTGGAGGTTGCGGATCGCGCCTTCCCAGTCGTTGGAATAGACGAGGTCGTTCCAGTCGGGGATCTGGTTGTGGATCGGGCAGCCGGTCGGGCCGTGGCAATAGGGAATGCCGCAGTCCATGCAGCGCGCCGCCTGCTTGCCGACCTCGGCATCCGACATCGGCAGCGTGAATTCGCGGAAATGGCGAATACGGTCCGAGGCCGGCTGGTATTTTGGAGTCTGCCGGTCGATCTCGAGGAAGCCCGTCACCTTGCCCATGTCTTGTCCCACTCTCAGTTCGTCGACCCGCGGGACTGTCCGGCAGGCGCGCATGACGTCAGACCGCATTTCGCCCTGCCGCGGCGCGGCACAGAATACGGTTTTTTCCGGTTGTTAGAAGAGCTCCAGTGCGCCACCCGGCATCGAACGCTTTGCGTCCGGCCGGATGGCGTTCGTCGGAGGCGAACTACTCCGCCGCGATGCCCATGCGCATGCGCTCCATCTCCTGCAGCGCGCGGCGGTACTCGACCGGCATGACCTTGACGAATTTCGGCCGGTAGGTCTCCCAGTCGTCCAGCATCACCTTTGCGCGGCCCGAGCCGGTGTAGTGGTGGTGGTTCAGGATCAGCTGGTAGAGCCGCTCGTCGTCGTGTCCGGTCATGTCGGAGGAGACGTTGACGCGGCCCATGTGCTGCAGGTCGCCGCCATGGTGGTGCAGCTTCTCCAGGAGGTCGTCCTCCTCCGGCACCGGCTCGAGCTCCACCATCGCCATGTTGCAGCGTTCGGCGAAGTTGTTGTCGGCGTCGAAGACATAGGCGATGCCGCCGGACATGCCGGCCGCGAAGTTGCGCCCGGTATGGCCGAGGATGACGACGACGCCGCCGGTCATGTACTCGCAGCCATGGTCGCCGACGCCCTCGACCACCGCGATGGCGCCGGAGTTGCGCACGGCGAACCGCTCGCCGGCGACGCCGCGGAAATAGCACTCGCCCGAGATCGCACCGTAGAGCACGGTGTTGCCGACGATGATCGACTCCTCCGGCACGATGCGCGTGTTCTCGCGCGGCCGGACGACGATGCGCCCGCCCGACAGTCCCTTGCCGATGTAGTCGTTGCCGTCGCCGACGAGATCGAAGGTGATCCCGCGGGCAAGGAAGGCGCCAAAGCTCTGGCCGGCGGTGCCGGTGAGCTTGACCGAGATGGTGTCGTCGGCGAGCCCCTTCAGGCCGTAGCGCTTGGCGACCTCGCCGGACAGCATGGCGCCGGCGGAGCGATCGACATTGGTGATGTCGGTCTCGATCGACACCTTCTGGCGCGTCTCCAGCGCCGGCATCGCCTCCGCGATGAGCCGGCGGTCGAGCACGTCGTCGATCGGGTGCTTCTGCCGCTCGGTCCAGCGCAGTTCCTCGCGCGCGCCGTCCGGCTTGTAGAAGATGTTGGCGAAGTCGAGCCCGCGGGCCTTCCAGTGGTCGATCAGGCCGCGCTTGTCCAAACGATCGGACTGGCCGATCAGCTCCGACAGGTGACGCACGCCCATCGCCGCCATCAGCATGCGCACCTCTTCCGCGACGTAGAAGAAGAAGTTGATGACATGCTCCGGCTGGCCCTTGAAGCGCTGGCGCAGGACCGGGTCCTGCGTCGCGACGCCGACCGGGCAGGTGTTGAGGTGGCACTTGCGCATCATGATGCAGCCGGCGGCGATCAGCGGCGCGGTCGAGAAGCCGAACTCGTCGGCGCCCAGCAGCGCGCCGATGATGACGTCACGGCCGGTCTTCAGGCCGCCGTCGACCTGGAGGCAGACGCGCGAACGCAGGCCGTTCATCACCAGCGTCTGCTGGGTCTCGGCAAGGCCCATCTCCCAGGGGGAGCCGGCATGCTTGATCGAGGTCAGCGGCGAGGCGCCGGTGCCGCCGTCATAGCCGGCGACGATGATATGGTCGGCGCGCGCCTTGGCGACGCCCGCCGCGACCGTGCCGACGCCGACCTCCGACACCAGCTTGACCGAGATGTCGGCTTCCGGATTGACGTTCTTCAGATCGTAGATCAGCTGCGCCAGATCCTCGATCGAATAGATGTCGTGGTGCGGCGGCGGTGAGATCAGACCGACGCCCGGCGTCGAGAAGCGCGTCTTGGCGATGGTCGCGTCGACCTTGTGGCCGGGCAGCTGCCCGCCCTCGCCGGGCTTCGCGCCCTGGCTGACCTTGATCTGCAGCATGTCGGCATTGACGAGATACTCCGTCGTCACGCCGAAGCGGCCAGAGGCGACCTGCTTGATCGCCGAGCGCTCGGGGTTCGGCGAGCCGTCCGGCATCTTCTGGAAGCGGTCGGGCTCCTCGCCGCCCTCGCCGGTGTTCGACTTGCCGCCAATCCGGTTCATGGCCACCGCCAGCGTCGCATGCGCCTCGCGCGAGATCGAGCCGAAGCTCATCGCGCCGGTGCAGAAGCGGCGGACGATGTCGGCCGCCGGCTCCACCTCGTCGAGCGGCACGGTACGGGCGCCGACCTCGTCGGCCATGCGGATGCGGAACAGGCCGCGGATGGCGGCAGCGTCCACCGCGCTCTCGTCGACGAGCTTGGAATATTCTTGGAACTTCTCCCAGGAATTGCCGCGCACGGCGTGCTGCAACGTCGCCACCGCATCCGGCGACCACATATGGGCCTCGCCACGCATGCGGTAGACGTATTCGCCGCCGACCTCGAGCGAACGGGCCAGCACCGGATCGTCCGAGAAGGCGAGGAGATGACGCTCGGCCGTCTCGCGCGCCACCTCGTCGAGGCCGACGCCCTCGATCGTCGTCGCCGTGCCGGTGAAGTAGCGGGCGACGAAGTCCGACTTCAGACCGACGGCATCGAAGATCTGCGCTCCGCAATAGGACTGGTAGGTCGAGATGCCCATCTTGGACATGACCTTCAAGAGGCCCTTGCCGACCGACTTAATGTAGCGCGTGACCAGCTCTTCCTCGTCGACCTCCGGCGGGAACTCCTTCTTGCGGTGCATGTCGAGCAAGGTGTCGAAGGCGAGGTAGGGGTTGATCGCCTCCGCGCCGAAGCCCGCGAGACAAGCGAAATGATGCACCTCGCGCGGCTCGCCGGATTCGACGACCAGACCGGCGGCGGTGCGCAGGCCCTTGCGGATGAGGTGGTGGTGCACGGCGGCGCAGGCGAGCAGCGCCGGGATCGGGATACGGTCGGGGCCGACCTGCCGGTCCGACAGGACGATGATGTTGTAGCCGCCGACGACGGCCGCCTCCGCGCGCTCGCACAGGCGGTCGAGGGCGCCGGCCATGCCGCCCGCGCCTTGCTCGGCGGGATAGGTCGTGTCGATCGTCTTGGTGTCGAACCGATCCTCTGTGTGACCAATGGTGCGGATCTTCTCGAGATCACCATTGGTCAGGATCGGCTGGCGCACCTCCAGTCGCTTGCGGCGGGAGTTGCCCTCGAGATCGAAGATGTTCGGCCGCGGTCCGATGAAGGAGACGAGGCTCATCACCAGCTCCTCGCGGATCGGATCGATCGCCGGGTTCGTCACCTGCGCGAAGTTCTGCTTGAAATAGGTGTAGAGCAGCTTCGAGCGCGACGACATCGCCGAGATCGGCGTGTCCGTCCCCATCGAGCCGATCGCCTCCTGGCCGGTCGTCGCCATCGGCGCCATCAAGGTGCGGGTGTCCTCGATCGAATAGCCAAAGCTCTGCTGGCGGTCGAGCAGCGACACGTCGGCGCGCGAGGCGCGCGGCGCCACGGGCTTCAGATCCTCGAGTATCAGCTGGGTGTTCTTCAGCCACTCCTTGTAGGGATGCTGGGTCGCGATCTCGCGCTTCACCTCCTCGTCGGAGATGATGCGGCCCTTCTCGAGGTCGATCAGCAGCATGCGACCCGGCTGCAGACGCCACTTCTTGACGATCCGCTCCTCCGGCACTTCCAGCGTGCCTGCCTCGGACGCCATGATGATCAGGTCGTCGTCCGTGACGATATAGCGCGCCGGCCTGAGGCCGTTGCGGTCGAGCGTTGCGCCGATCTGCCGGCCATCGGTGAAGGCGACGGCTGCCGGCCCGTCCCAGGGCTCCATCAGCGCGGCGTGATACTCGTAGAACGCCTTCTGCTCGCGCGACATCTGCTTGTTGCCCGACCACGCCTCGGGGATCAGCATCATCATCGCATGGGCGAGCGTGTAGCCGCCCTGCGTCAGCAGCTCGAGCGCGTTGTCGAAGCAGGCGGTGTCCGACTGACCTTCATAGGAGATCGGCCAGAGCTTGCCGATGTCGTTGCCGAATAACTCGGAATCGACCGAGGCCTGGCGCGCCGCCATCCAGTTGACGTTGCCGCGCAGCGTGTTGATCTCGCCGTTGTGCGCGACCATGCGGTAGGGATGCGCCAGCCGCCAGGACGGGAACGTGTTGGTCGAGAACCGCTGGTGCACGAGGGCCATGGCGCTCTCGAAGCGCGGATCGGTGAGGTCGCGGTAGTACTGGCCGAGCTGGTTGGCCAGGAACATGCCCTTGTAGATCACCGTCCGGGCCGAGAGCGAGACGACGTAGAAGCCGAAATCCTCGCCCTTCACCTCGGCGAAGGCGCGGTTCGAGATGACCTTGCGGATGATGTAAAGCTTGCGCTCGAAGTCGTCGTCGCTGGCGATGGCCGCGGCGCGCCCGATGAAGATCTGGCGCTGCACCGGCTCGGTCGCAGCGATGTCGGCAGCCTTCGACAGCGAGCCGTTGTCGACGGGCACGTCGCGCCAGCCGAGAACCGTCTGGCCTTCCTCGGCGACGATCGCCTCGAACATCGCCTCGACCTGCGCGCGCTTCTCGGCGTCGCGCGGCATGAAGACGTGGCCGACGCCGTAGCGGCCGGGCGCGGGCAGTTCGACGCCTTGCTCGGCCATCTCGGCCGTGAAGAAGGCGTGCGGAATCTGCACCAGCATGCCAGCGCCATCGCCCATCAGCGGGTCGGCGCCGACGGCGCCGCGGTGCGTGAGGTTCACAAGGATCTGCAGCCCCTTCTCGACGATCGAGTGGGACTTCTCGTTCTTCATATGCGCGATGAAGCCGACGCCGCAGCCGTCGTGCTCGTTGCGCGGATCGTAGAGACCGACCTTGCCGGGGAGAGTGCGCGGCTTCACGATGCCATCGACGGTCTTCGCGGTCCGCGGGCGGGGCGCGGCGGTGGAGGGCCTGTGGGTCATCGCGGTGTCTCCCGTTGCAAGGATCCGCCGCGCGAGCGCGAGACGGTCCAGGTCGTTTCTCTCGGCGCCAGAAAGGGTGCCGTCGTCGTCGCAGGTTCAGGCTATCGGACAGTTGCCACCCGCGAATTTTTCGCATGGTGGGGCACGGAGCGATAGGGCCGCATCGTTGCAGAGCCAAGTCTATCAGTCGTGCACATCCCTCCGCTCGCAGCGAGTCGGATATGGCAGCAATACTGTCCTATCGTCGGCAACATGCCAGAAGGTTAAGCGTCCTGCAAGACCGTGCCTATGCGGCACTGCAGCACAAGGCCGCTGGGGCTTCGGAAGCAGGCCGCGACAGGGCACCCTTGTCCTCGGCACGCCGCCGCGTTACGCCTCCGGACATGATCTTTGCATCCGATAACTGGTCCGGGCCGCATCCCGCCATCAATGCAGCGCTCGCCGAGAACGGCACCGGCATGGCCGCCGCCTACGGGGCGAGCGACCTCGACAAGGCCGTCGAGCGGCGTTTCAACGAAATCTTCGAGCGCGAGGTGGCGGTGTTCTTCGTTGGCACCGGCACGGCGGCGAACTCGCTGTCGTTTGCCGCGGTCAACCGCCCCGGCGGCGTGGTGCTCTGTCACCGCGAGGCGCACGTCATCGAGGACGAGTGCGGCGCGCCGGAGTTCTTCACCCATGGCGCCCGGATGGCACCGGTCGACGGCGACGGCGGCCTGATCGACACGGTGAACCTCAAGCGAGAGCTGAAGCGCTTCAACCCGGCCTTCGTGCATGCCGGCCAGCCGATGGCCGTCACCGTCAGCCAGCCCGGCGAAGCCGGCACGATCTACCCGGCCGACCGCCTCGACGCGATCGCCGCGATCGCGCACGAGCACAATCTGTCGCTGCACATGGACGGCGCCCGCTTTGCGAACGCTTTGGTCGCCAACAACATGTCGCCGGCGGAGATGACCTGGAAGCGCGGCGTTGACATCCTGTCCTTTGGCGCCACCAAGAACGGCTGCTGGTGCGCCGAGGCCGTGATCTTTTTCGATCCGGAAAAGGCTAAGCAGTTCCCCTACATCCGCAAGCGCGGCGCGCAGCTGTTCTCCAAGACCCGCTTCATGGCCGCCCAGTTCATGGCCTATTTCGAGGACGGGCTCTGGCTGAAGCTTGCCGCCCACTCGAACGCCATGGCCGACCAGCTGCGCGCCGGACTCGACGCCAGCCCGCACGCGCGCCAGGCCTGGTCGACCCGCACCAACGAGGTCTTCGCCATCATCGAGACCGCGACGGCCGCCCGGCTCCGCGAAAAGGGCGCCGTGTTCTACGACTGGAACCCGCCGCATTCCTCGCATGACCTGATCGGCGAGAACGAGATGCTGGCGCGGCTGGTGACGTCGTGGTCGACGACGCCGGACGACGTCGCGCGATTTGTCGACCTTCTGGACTGACAGCCGGGCCGGAGCGCGGGCAACCGCGCTGGGTATGCCTGGCCCTCGGGGCCGGGCATCCGCCTTTGCAACGCAGCGCTCGGTCTTGCGTGCACCGTGCACAGCACGGTACTCGGCACTCGTTGAATTAGGGGCGCAAACCCCTCAGTTTCGTCATCCTCCGCCGCAGGCGGGGGACCCATGCCTCCGCGCCAACGCGCCAGTCCGGCTGAGGAAATCGCCGGGGGAATGCCCACCGGACGGTACACGCTCCAATGACTTGGCATGGGTCCCCGGGGCCAAGGCCCCGAGGATGACGTGCTTGCGGAGCACCGAGCTATCCCCGGGGCCAAAACCCCGAATTTGACGAGCTTGCCGAGCACCGAGCTTGAAGGAACAGCTCGGGCGACCCTCGAGACCAGAGACGAGTGGAACCCGAGGGAACCCAGCCTCAGCCGAGATGCCGACCCCTCGCCCAAAAAAAAACGGCGCCCCGAGAGGCGCCGTCCCTATCAACCTTTAAACCCGAACTTGCCTCAGGCGGCGTTCGCCTCGAGCTGCGCCGCATTGCCGTTGTCGGCGGCGACGATTTCGATCTTGCGCGGCTTCATCGCCTCCGGGATGACCCGGACGAGATCGATGTGCAGAAGGCCGTTCTTCAGGCTGGCTCCCTTCACCTCGACATGATCGGCGAGTTGGAAGCGGCGCTCGAAGGAGCGTCCGGCGATGCCGCGGTAAAGCACTTCTCCCGCGCCCTCCTCCTTGTCACCGCCGCGATCGCCGGTGACCGTCAGCACGGTCTCGCGCGATTCGATCTGAAGGTCCCCTTCCCCGAAGCCGGCAACCGCCATGCTGATGCAGTAGGCGTTCTCGCCGGTGCGTTCGATGTTGTAGGGCGGGTAGGTCTGACCCTCGGGCTGCGACAGACCGTCGAGCTTGGCGAAGAGCCGGTCGAAGCCAACGGTGGAGCGGTAAAGCGGGGCGAAATCGATGGCACGCATGGTAGTTCTCCATAGGAAGCAACTGGTTGCGGTATGGCCGCAGGTCCCCTTTACTGGCGGACCCTTCTGGCCAACGGTCCCTTGCGGCGACCGTGAGCTTGAGTTGGTGACGTCGATTTCGCCGTTCAAGCGCCTCTCCGGACGACCGCGGTAAAAATCCGCCGGGCCGACTTCGCTCTCCCGTCGGCGCCCGTCTTTGAACCGGGGATGAACGCCGTCTTCCGGTTTCGTTCAGGCGCTCGCGCCGATAGTCTCGGTATGGCCTGCAAGATGCGGGTCGCCACCGGAGAGAGCCTCCATGAAATTCGCCCTCGCAGGACTGTCCACCCTCCTCCTTCTAACTGGCCTCGGCTCCGTCGCGAGCGCCGGGCCGCGCGACCACGTCCGTGGCGACTACGTCCTTGTCCAGGATGCCTATGACGGTCCGGACGGCGGCTATGAACGCGGGGGTGACCGGCGTGACTGGCGCGGGCGCGGTGAAGGCCGCTGGCACGGCGGCCCGCGCAACGATCGCCGCGACCCCGACGTCATCCCGGAGCAGCGGGTGGTCCGCAAGCTGGTGCGACAGGGGTTTGTGTCGATCGACGACATTCGCCTTCGCCGCGACCGCTACATCGTCGAGGCCGTCCGTCCGAACGGCGCGCTCGTCCGGCTGTCGGTCGATGCCTATGACGGCGAGATCCTGTCACGCGAGCGCATCGGCTGGACGCGCGACGGCGGTGGTCGCGGTGGCCCCGGATGGCGCGGACCCGACGACCTCGGCGGCGGACGTTTCGGGCTCTACGGCCGATAGGCCGGCGCCTTTCCCAAACGGTCGGCCTGTTCCGTCCCTTCCAGGCCGACCGCTCGGTCGGGGGTCCCTTCGCGGGGATCCCCGATCCCTTCCCTTCTCGGCCAGCCGTTCTGTGCGGGCGAAGACATTGTTGACCTCCCGGCAACGGCTGGGGTGCTAGACTGGAGCATGGCGATCCTCGCCGGACGGAAGCCCATGAACCCTACCGACGGCCCGACCGGCCTTTTCGAACTCGACGGCAATCCGCTGCCCGAAGGGATTGCTTGCGGCTTCCTGTCGACGCCGGACCGGGTGAGGCTGCGCTTTGCCGTGGCGCCGAGCCGGCTGGACAGCACGCGGGGAACGGTGGTCCTGCTGCAGGGCCGCAACGAGGCGATCGAGAAGTATTTCGAGACGATCGCCGATCTCACCGCCCTCGGCTACGCCGTTGCCACCTTCGACTGGCGCGGCCAAGGCGGCTCGCAGCGGCTGCGTGGTGCAGCCAGAACCGGGCACGTGCCGAGCTTCGATGCCTATGCCATCGACCTCGAAACGATCTTCCGCTCGCTGATCCTGCCCGATTGCACCGGCCCCTATGCCATCCTGGCGCACTCCATGGGCGGCGCGGTAGCACTGCTGGCCGCACCCCGGATCGGCGCCCATGTCGCCCGGATCGTCGCCGCCGCCCCCTTGATCGGCATGCCCGGCAACTCTCGCGCCAATGGCCTTTTCCTTGGCATGAACACCATGCGCTTCCTTGGCCTCGGCCGCGTCCCGGTGCGCGGCGTCGGCCGAAGCGCCGGCTGGACCGCCGAGCGCAATCCCCTCACCAGCGATGCCCGCCGCTTCGAGCGCAACCGTGCTCTGATGATGGCCGCCCCGCAGCTCTTCGTCGGCGGCCCGACGGCCGCCTGGGTGGCCGGGGCCGTCGGTGCGGCTCGGCGGCTCGATGACTCCGACGTGATCGCCGCCTTGCGCGTGCCGACGCTGATCGTCACGGCTGGCCATGACCGCGTGGTCTCCAGCCCGGCGGCGGAACGCCTTGCCTGGCGCATGCGCTCGGGCCACGCGCTGTCCGTTCCCGGTGCCCGGCACGAGCTGATGCAGGAGGCCGACCTCTACCGTGCGCCGTTCATCGCCGCGTTCGACAGTTTTGCCGGCGCCGCTCTGCCGCTCTGATGGCTATTCGGCCGCCGCGGCGTAGCTGAGGTCGGCGTCGAGATCTTCAGCGAATCGGGTGACGAAAGAGACGAGGTCGGAACGCAGCGCGTCGAACCCGGCGCTTGGCACGAACCGCGCCTCGTCGGCATAGAGGCCGCGGTTGATCTCGATCTGCAGCGCATGGACCCCGTCATTCGGCCGGCCGTAGCGTTCGGTGATAAACCCGCCGGCATAGGGCTTGTTGCGCATCACGTCGTAGCCGAGCGCCGAGAGCCCGCTCTGCGCGAGGGTCACGATGCGGCTGGAGGCGCTGGTTCCGAAACGGTCGCCGATCACCATGTCCGGCCGCCGCCCGCCGGGCAGAGCCCTGACAGTGGACGGCATCGAGTGGCAGTCGACGAGGATGGCGATGCCGAAGCGCTCACGCGTGCGCTGCAGCAGTGCCGTCAGCTGCTCGTGGAACGGCTTGTAGATGGTCTCGATCCGCTCGAGGCCTTCGCTTACCGCCAGCCTGTCGCGGTAGATGTCCTCCCGCTCCGCCACGATGCGTGGAATGGTCCCGAGCCCGCCGGCCACCCGGACGGAGACGGTGTTCGCGAACTCCGGCAAGGCATCCTCGAACATCTTGGGGTCGAGTTCGTAGGGCTCCCGGTTGACGTCGAGATAGGCCCGCGGAAACCGAGCGATCTGCAGCGGGGCGCCGAGCGAAGGGACGAAATCGTACAACTGATCGACGAAGAGATCTTCCGAACGGCGAATCGCCGAATCCGAAAGGCGCGATGCCGCTAGGAAAGCCGAGGGGTACACCCGGCCGCTGTGCGGCGAACAGAACACCATCGGCAAGCTCTGCAGCGACGGCTCGAGGACTTCGAAGGCCGGGCATGGTCCTGCTGCGGTCTCTAGAAGCGGGATCATCTCGGCTACGTTCATCCGTTCGGGTTGCGACATCCAAGGGAGATATGGCCGCAGTCACGCGATCGACCATTCCATTTAGGGATTCTTTAGGCAATCTGTTAAAAGGCTACTGCTATCAACGAAGCTTGCGCGGGCTTTCACCGCGGCGGACCTGGAAAACGCTCAATGGTCAAGATTCTGCTTGCCGAAGACGACAACGACATGCGTCGCTTCCTCGCCAAGGCCCTGGAAAAGGCCGGCTATGAGGTGACCTCCTACGACAATGGCGGCAGCGCCTACGAACGGCTGCGCGAGGAGCCCTTCTCGCTGCTGCTGACCGACATCGTGATGCCCGAGATGGACGGCATCGAGCTCGCCCGCCGGGCGACCGAACTCGATCCGGACCTCAAGGTGATGTTCATCACCGGCTTCGCCGCTGTTGCGCTGAACCCTGATTCCAAAGCGCCGAAGGATGCCAAGATCCTTTCGAAGCCGTTCCACCTGCGCGAACTCGTCGACGAAGTCGCCAAGATGCTGGAAGACGCCGCGTAAACTTTTCCACAGGCGTAGATCCAGGTGCCGAAAGCTCTTGACGCTCAATCGGCCCTGTGGTCTATCCGCCTCGTCGGATGGGCGTGTAGCTCAGTGGGAGAGCACTTCGTTGACATCGAAGGGGTCACAGGTTCAATCCCTGTCACGCCCACCATCCGGCTCCAATCTTTCTTTTCGATACTTGAGCCTGCCATCGAACGGACCGAGGTCCTGGCAGGTTGAAGGCGGCGATGCTGATTGCGGCAGCTGCGTGCGGTGCGATCTGAACGGCTGTTGCCGGGTCCGACGCATGCCGATACGCCTTACCCTTCCAGCGGCTCTTAAGTCTCCCATCAGCAGATACGAAAAAGGCCCGCTTTTCAGCGGGCCCCATTCACGTGACGTCTGATGGCTGAGTGTTAGCGATTCTTCAGCACGATGACCGCGCCGTTGTTGCGACGGTCGTGGCGGCGGTCCATGCGGCGATCGTGACGACGGTCACGGCGGGCCTCGGCGCGGCGGGCTTCAGCGCGGCGCGCGGCGCGGTGATCACGGACGTCGTTGCGGCGATCGTTGCGGGCATGGTGCGGACGCTGCGACTGCTCGATCACGATGACCTTGTCGCGGGCGACGGCAGACGGTGCCGTGGAAACGAGGGCGGAAGCCGAAAGGGCGACGGCGATGGCGATAGACTTGAGGTTGAACATATTCGGCTCCTGTTAGGCGAAAGGAACCGGCTCGACGATCTTCTGTTCCGATAAATCGTAAGTAGGACAAAATTAAGTAGGGACCAACTTGGCGTTGTCCAAGAGATAAACGGGAAAGCTTCCGCCCGGCGACGGAAAACCTCAGCCGCTGATGGTGATCGCCGTCCCCCAGGGATCGAGCAAGGTCAGGTCTTTGGCGCCACCGGAGGGCCCTGCTGCAGCGAGACGCGCACGCTGCTCGGGCAGCGCGAGGATCTCGACGTCGCTGAGACCGGTCGACGGCGTCCGCTGACCGGCACCACGGCTGTTCCAGATGTTGGCGCCGATATGGTGATGATAGCCGCCGGAGGAATAGAACGTCGCGCCAGGATAGCGGCAGGTGATGTCGAGCCCGAGCGTTTCGGCGTAGAACGCCTCGGCAGCTTCCAGTGCACCGACCTGGAGGTGAACATGCCCGACCGTCGCTCCCGCGGGAAAACCCTGCCAGCTCTCCGTGCCGCCGCTGGCCATCAGACCGTCGACGTCCAGGCCCGCCGTCGCCATCTCGACCATGCCGTCCTTCCAGCGCCATTCGGCTGCCGGGCGGTCTGCGTAGATCTCGATGCCGTTGCCCTCGGGATCGTTTAGATAGATCGCTTCGCTGACAAGGTGATCGGAAGCCCCAGACACCGGCGCCCGGCGTGCAGCAGCGTGCCGCACCCAGCGGCCGAGATCGCGGCGGTCCGGCAGCAGGAAGGCGGTGTGGAACAGCCCGGCCTCCGTGGCGAGACGGCGGCGGGCAGACGTGTCGCGCCGCAATTCCAGCAGCACTGTGTTCCCTGTACCGAGCCTTACACTCTCGCCGTCAGACGACAGCAGGTGCAGGCCCATTATGTCCTGGTAGAAGCCGGCGACCGCGTCGAGGTCGTGCACCGTCAGGGCAACACGGCCAATGCGCAAAGGAGTTGCTGTGATGTCGACCATGTCGGACCTCCTGAAGGAGACCCAGGCATAGCCGAGATGAACGGGCCCGCATGGCCCCGTAATGGCGAACGCAGTGTTTCCGATCACGCACGGCCCCGAAGGGTCCGGCACGGCTGGCCATCCGAAGTCTGAGCACCGCGGCTGGCGGGGCCGGCCCGTCCCAAACGGCGAATGCTTCTCCTGCCGCCAAGCAGGACGGAGTCCAAGCGAGAGCTATCCATCAAGGATGTTGCAAGACAATCAACCTGCTTGCAAATCGAAGCTGCTTTCGTCAGCCTCTTGGTCCAGCGGCGGATGGATAACGACGTCCACAGGCGGGAGGCTATGGCAGGCAGCCCGCTGCAGACCAGCCCGCATCGCCTCGCCTGAAGCCACGGACGGAAAGAAGCGCCGAGATGAACGAGTTGGCCAAACGCAGCGCGGGTGCAGCCGACGACAGCGCTGCTGCGGCACGGCTGGGCATCCGGATGAAACACGCCCGTCAGATACGGGGCATGACGCTGAAGGCGGTGGCCGAAGCGGCCGGCTGCTCGGAAAGCCTCTTGTCCAAGATCGAGAATGGCAAGGCCTCGCCGTCGCTGCCCATGCTGCACAAGGTGGTGCAGGTGCTCGAAACCAACATCGGCTGGATGTTCGAGGAAGTCGACGGCGAGGAAGGCATCGTCTTCCGCGCCGGCACGCGGCCGCTGATCGGCCTCGACCCCTTACGCCGAGGCGAGGGCATCTCGCTGGAACGGGTGATCCCCTATTCGCCCGGCCACATGCTCCAGTGCAACATCCACCACATCGACGCCGGCGGCGAGAGCGCCGGCCCGATCCAGCATGCCGGCGAGGAGGTCGGCTACATCATCGCCGGCGCCGTCGAGCTCGTCGTCGACGACAGGACCTACCGGCTCGATCCCGGCGACACTTTCGTCTTCCGCTCGGAACTGCCGCACCACTACCGCAATGCTGGCGCCGAACGGGCCTCGATATTCTGGGTCAACACGCCCCCGACGTTCTGACCGGTCGCATGCTTCCGCGCGCGGGCTAGGCCACGCCGAGCGCTGCGCCGAGGCCGCCGTCCACGGCATAGTCGCCGCCGGTGCAAAAACCCGATCGGTCCGAGGCAAGGAAGGCGATGAGCTCGGCGACCTCCGCGACCTCGCCGATGCGGCCGAGCGGGTGGGCGGCGCCAAAGCGCGCGAAGACAGCCTCGATGTCCGCGCCGGGACCGTCGAGGGTGCGGGCGGCAAGTTCGAGGATCGGTGTGCGAACGGACCCCGGCGAGACCGAATTGACGCGGATGCGGTCGGCCGCGAAGTCGACGGCGAGCGTCCGGGTCAGCGTATGGATCGCACCTTTCGACGTAGCATAGGCCGAGACACGCTTCTGGTTGGCATGACCCTGGACGCTGGAGACGTTGACGATCGACCCGCCGCCGCGTCGCCGCATCGCCGGCACGGCGTGGTGGGCGAGGAGGAAGATCCCGCCGACGTTCACCGCCAGGCACCGCATGAAGCCGGCATAGTCGGTCTCCGTCGCGTCGCCATAAGGATGAATGGCGGCGGAGTTGACGAGGATATCGAGCCCGCCGAAATCGTCGACCACCGAGCGAACGGCAGAGGCGACGGCGGCTTCGTCGGTGACGTCTGCCTCCGCCACGGTCACCGTCAGATTTTCCGCGGCCGCTTCCTGCCGCATCAGCGCGTTGGCCTCGGCGTCAAGCCCGAGCGCCAGCACGGTGGCGCCGCCGCGGGCCAGCCGGAAGGCCGCGCCCTTGCCAATGCCGGACGTGCCGGTGGTGATGGCAATCTTGCCGCCGAAGTCCTGCATGTCGTTCTCCCTGATGGCCGTCTGGCAGATGCGATCGTCTTCGTAGTTGAGGGAACTGCATCACGCCAGAAGGCCGCGCGCACCGACGATCCGGCCTTGGCGCATCGTAAGATCGTGGCGATGCGGCGAGCCTCGCGCGTCCCTTCCGGCTCAATCGGCCGCGAACAGCTTCCACTTGCGCGGCTTGACCATCAGCGTCGCGGGTATCGGCCGTGTGTCGTCGGCGGAGATTTCCAGCTCCAGCCGGTCCTTGCGGGGGCCGACCTCCAGCTCGACCAGCCGGGCACCCGAGGTGCGGCGGACGAGCGTGACCTTGCCGGGAATGGCGCCCTCGGGATCATCGACGACGTCAAGGTCGTGCGGGCGCAGATACAGCTCGGCGCGACCGTCCGGCAGCCGGCCGGCGGGGATGCCGAGCGGGCGACCGTCGAGGTAAACCTTGCCGCCCTCTAGCGTCACCGGCAACGCGCTGGAATCGCCGATGAAGGAGAAGACGAAGGGCGAGGCCGGCTCGTCGTAGATCTGGTCGGCATTGCCGATCTGCTCGATCTTGCCCTGGCTCATCACCACCACGCGGTCGGCGAGTTCCAGCGCCTCTTCCTGGTCGTGCGTGACGAAAACGGTGGTGTGCCCGGTCTTGTCGTGCAGTTCGCGCAGCCAGCGGCGGAGGTCCTTGCGAACCTTCGCGTCGAGCGCCCCGAAAGGCTCATCGAGCAGCAGCACTTTCGGCTCGATGGCGAGCGCGCGGGCGAGCGCCACGCGCTGGCGCTGGCCGCCGGACAGCTGGCTGGGGAAACGGTTCTCGAGCCCGGACAGCTGCACGAGATCGAGCAGTTCGGACGCCCGGCGACGGATTTCCTTGGCCGGCGGCCGCGAGGCGCGCGGCCGCACGGTCAGGCCGAAACCGATATTGTCGGCGACGCTCATATGCTTGAACAGCGCATAGTGCTGGAAGACGAAGCCGACATTGCGCTCTTGCACGCTCTTCGACGACGCGTCGTCGCTGCCGAAGAAGATCGATCCCTCCGTCGGAAACTCGAGCCCTGCGATCAGCCGAAGCAGCGTCGTCTTGCCGGAGCCGGATGGCCCAAGCAGCGCCAGGAGTTCGCCGGACGCGATGTCGAGCGAGACGTCGTGCAGAGCGGGGTAGCGGTCGAATTCCTTGCGGACGTTGCGGACGCTGATTTCCATGGGTCGTTCCTAAGGTCCGTCAGGGAAAGAGAGGGCAGAGAGGCGTGAGCCTTTTTCGCGCCGGACGCCCGTCCGCTTTTCACTGCGGCAGATAAAACAATGGATCGAGGGCAAGCCGGCTTCAAGAGACACTGGGCCGGCTAGTGCCGGCCGGAGGTCGCGGCGATGCCGTCGGCATAGCGCCATTCGAGGAAGGTCCGGATGCCGAGTGTCAGTAGAGCGAGAACCGCCAGCAGCGACGCCACCGCGAAGGCGGCGGCGAAGGGGAACTCGTTCGACAGGATCTCCACCTGCAGCGGCATGGTGTTGGTGAAGCCGCGGATCTTGCCGGAGACCACCGAGACCGCACCAAACTCGCCCATCGCGCGGGCATTGCAGAGGAGCACGCCGTAGAGCAGCGCCCAGCGCACATTCGGCAAGGTCACCAGCCAGAAGGTCTTCCAGCCGGAGGCACCAAGCGAAACCGCCGCCTCCTCGTCGCCGCTGCCTTGCTCCTGCATTAGCGGGATCAGTTCGCGGGCAATGAAGGGGAAGGTCACGAAGATCGTCGCCAGCACGATGCCGGGCACGGCGAAGATGATGGTGATGCCGTGCGAGGTCAGCCAAGGGCCGAAATAGCCGCCGGCGCCGAACAGAAGCACGTAGACGAGGCCGGCGATGACCGGCGACACCGAGAACGGCAGGTCGATCAAGGTGATCAGGAGGCTGCGCCCCTTGAACTCGAACTTCGCGACGACCCACGCCGCGGCAACGCCGAAGACGAGGTTGCACGGCACCGAGATCGCCGCGATCAGCAGCGTCAGCTTGATCGCCGCCAGCGTGTCGGGCTCGGAGATCGATTCCCAGTAGACGCCGACGCCATCCTTGAACGCCTCGTAGAAGACGGTGACGAGCGGCAAAAACAGGAACAGGCCGAGGAAGACGAGGCTGATGGTGATCAGCGTCCACTTCACCGCCGGCGTTTCACTGGTCACCGGCCGTCGCGCCTTGCGCCGAGGCTTTCGCGCTGCGGGGCTCATGCGGTCATCCGCCATACCCGAACCTCCTGCGGCTCCAAGCCTGGATGAGATTGATCGTCAGGAGGATGACGAAGGAGATGATCAGCATCAGTGCGGCCAGCGTGGTCGCTCCAGCATAGTTGAACTCTTCCAGCCGGAAGACGATGAGCAGCGGGACGATCTCGGAATAATACGGCTGGTTGCCGGCGATGAAGATCACCGAGCCGTATTCGCCGACGGCGCGGGCGAGTGACAGGGCAAAGCCGGTGAGGATCGCCGGAAACAGCGAGGGAAGGATCACCCGCCAGATCGTCTGGCGGCGATTGGCGCCAAGCGTCGCCGCCGCCTCCTCGTAGCCGCGGTCGAGTTCCTCGATCACCGGCTGCACCGTGCGGACCATGAAGGGCAAGCTGACGAAGGTCAGCGCCACGATCACGCCGAGCGGCGTGTAGGCCACCTTGATGCCGAAAGGCACCAGAAACTGGCCGATCCAGCCGTTCTGACTGTAGAGGGCAGCGAGCGTCAGGCCGGCCACCGCCGTCGGCAGCGCGAAGGGCAGATCGATCATGGCGTCGACGAATCGTCGGCCGGGAAACTGGTAGCGCACCAGGACCCACGCCAGCAGCGGGCCGAAAATGGCGTTCAGGATGGCAGCGGCCAGCGAGGCGCCGAAGGTCAGCTTCAGCGCCGCGATCGTCCGCGGATCCATGACGATCGAGACGAAACCCTCCCAGCCGACGCCGGCGGCGCGCAGGAAGAGAGCCGCCAGCGGGATCAGCACAATGATGGAGAGATAGACGAGCGTAAACCCGAAGGTCAGGCCGAAGCCTGGAATAACGCTCGGTTTGCGGAAACCGGAAGAGGCAGCAGAAATCGCCATGGGCCGTCAGGACTTCCGCGGGAAATGCCGGGGGACGTGCGCGGCGAGGCGGCGGTGATCACGGCACCCCATGGCGGTTTCCTCTCGCAGATCGTGGCAGCCCTGTGGCCGGCGCGGGACGGCTTCAATATCTAGCCGGGCGATAGATTGTCAATTGACGGACGCCCGACGGCGGCGGCGTTTGCGCCAGGATGCGCGCGGCGATCACAGACGCCTCTATGGTCGCCAGCTTGACCTTTGCGCGCCATCGGCCTATCGGAAGCACATGTCGGCAGCTGGTTTTAAGCCCTGCCGAACACAGGACGGCCTGGACCGTCCCTCCCCTTTTCTTCAGTCGGTATATTTTTGCATTGAGCACGCCCAAGGAAAACGATTTCGCCGAGCGTCGCAGCGCAGCGCTGGAAGCCAAGAAGGCGCTCCTCGAAAAGTTCAAGGCCAAGCCTGACGAGAACGATCCGGCTGTGCAGGCGAAGATCGCCGAGCGCAAGGCCCGGGCCGAGGCCAAGGAAGCCCGCGCCGAAGCCAAGCGCGCCGAACAGGCGCTGAAGGCCGAGCAGGAGGCCGAGCGTCTGGCCGCTCTCGAGGCCGAAAAGGCTGCCGAGGAAGCCGCCAAGCGTGCCATCGCGGACGAGCGCGTCAACCGCGTCGTCGCTGACGAGGCTGAGCGTAAGGCAGCCCGCGACGCGCGCTACGCCGCCCGCAAGCAGCGCAAGAAGTAATCCGCCGCCGGCCTCGCGCCGGCAGCGTCACGTCTGTTGACGATCAGAGGCCGACCCGCGGGCAAAACGCCCTGCAGGCCGGCCTATATGGCTTTGCGGTATCTGCCGCGCTCAGTGCTTTGTCGGTCCCCGGATCGGTCAGGCGCTTCCCGGATCATGGCCATGCCGGTCCCCCGTCGGACCGCCGAGCGATCCGCCCCTCCGAAGGATACCGCCCGTGCCGTTCCGCCCGACCAGCCTGCCCCTCGAACGCGCTCTCAAGGACCGCGACTACAACGACCCGACACCGGTGCAGGACGCCGTTCTGGAGGAGAAGGTTGAGGGCCGCGACCTCATCGTCTCCGCCCAGACCGGCTCCGGCAAGACCGTCGCCTACGGCCTTGCCATGGCCAAGACGCTGCTCGGCGATGCCGAGCACTTCGACGTCGCCGGCGAGCCGCTGGCGCTGATCGTCGCGCCGACGCGCGAGCTGGCGCTGCAGGTGCACCGCGAGCTCGAATGGCTCTACGAGCACACCGGCGCCAAGATCGTCACCTGCGTCGGCGGCATGGATCCGCGCGCCGAGCAGAAGAAGCTGCAGGCCGGTGCCCACATCGTCGTCGGCACGCCCGGCCGCCTGCGCGACCATCTGGAGCGCCGCCGCCTGCTGATCGGCGGCCTGAAGGCCGTCGTCCTCGACGAGGCCGACGAGATGCTGGACCTCGGCTTCCGCGAGGATCTGGAATTCATTCTCGAGGCAACGCCGCCGGAGCGCCGGACGCTCTTGTTCTCCGCGACACTGCCGAAGGCGATCACCGCGCTCGCCAAGCGCTACCAGCGCGATGCCCTGCGCATCGAGGCGACGCGCAGCGCCACCGGCCATGTCGACATCGAATACCGCGCCGTCCGCATCGCCCCGAACGAGGTCGAGCACGCGGTGGTGAACCTCCTTCGCTTCGTCGAGCCAACCAGCGCCATCGTCTTCTGCAACACCCGCGAGGCCGTCCGGCACCTGCATTCGGGCCTCTTGGAACGCGGCTTCTCCGTCGTCTCGCTGTCCGGCGAACTCGGCCAGAACGAGCGCAACGCCGCCATGCAGGCATTGCGGGACGGCCGGGCGCGCGTCTGCGTCGCCACCGACGTCGCCGCGCGCGGCATCGATCTGCCGAACCTCGGCCTCGTCATCCACGCCGAGCTGCCGAACGACGCCGAGACCTTGCAGCACCGCAGCGGCCGCACCGGCCGCGCCGGGCGCAAGGGCATTTCGGTCGTGCTGGTGCCGATCTCCCGCCGCCGCAAGGCCGAGCGCCTGCTGCTCGAGGCGGGCGTGCACCCGACCTGGGGTGGCGCGCCAACGGTCGACGAGATCAAGAAGCTCGACGAGGAGCGCCTTCTCTCCGATCCGATCCTGCAGCCGAACGCCGAGGACGACGACGGCGTCGCCGCGGCCCTCCTTGGCCGCTATTCGCCGGAGGAACTCGCTGCGGCGCTCGCCCGCATCTACCGCTCGCGCCTGCCGGCCCCCGAGGACGTCTTCGATCCGGGCTTCGGCCGCGACCCGAAGCCCGGCAAGACCTACGACAATGCCGGCCAGGACCGCGGCACCCGCAAGGAACGCGACGCGGCCCGCAGCCCGTCCGGCCCAAGCGTCTGGTTCCATATGGACATTGGCCGGCGCAACAATGCCGACCCGAAATGGTTGCTGCCGCTGATCTGCCGCCGCGGCAACGTCACCCGCGCCGACATCGGCGCGATCCGCATCTTCGACCGCGAGACCAAGTTCGAGATCAGCGAGGCGATGGCGAAGAAGTTCGCCGACAGCGCCAAGGGCATCGACGCCGACGACATCACCATCTCGCTCTCGACGGAAGCCGGCGGCGGCGACACCCCGCCGCGCGACTACGACAAGCCGAAGACCAAGCGGCCCTTCGTCAAGGCCGGTGCCGCGGGTGCAGGTCCGGGCGCAGCGCGTCCCGGCGGCGACAAGGCCTATGCCAAGCCACGCCGCCCAAAGAAGCCCAGCGCCTAAGACTATTGGACTGGCCCTCTGACGGCTCGGCACAGACCGCTGGGGCGCCATCGCCCCGGCGGCTCTTAATATTGCCCGTTTTCTGCGATTTTGCAGCGCAGCAATGATGGAGAGCATCGACCGAGCCAGCCGCGGTTCGGCGTCGGGTACGAGCCTGGAGAATGCATGACCACGACCGCCGAAACGTTGAAACCGCTTCTCTGGGAAGCGAAGAACCTGGTTCGGGCCGTCGAGGCAGCCGGCGTCACGCTTTGGTCATGGAACGTCGACACCGACGCGCTGGCAATGGACGACGCCGCCTATGATCTTTGGGGCATCCCCAAGGGCATCGACGTCAATTTCGAGGACCTCTCCGCCCACATCCACCCTGCCGACCGCGACCGCGTCAGGGCGGCCTTCAATGCGACGCGGGCGATCGTCGGCCCTTACGAGATCGATTTCCGCATCATGATCGGCGACGAGCTGAAGTGGATATCGGCGCGCGGCCAGGGCGACGATGCCGGCATGGTCAAGCGGATCATGTTCGGCATCTTCATCGACGTCACCGGCCGCAAGCAGGCCGAGGAAGGCCGCGAACTGCTGGCCGGCGAGATGAGCCATCGCGTCAAGAACCTCTTGGCCATCGCTTCCGGCCTCACCGCCATCACGTCCCGCTCGACGACGACCACCGAGGACATGGCGCGTGAACTGACGCTGCGGCTGACCGCCCTCGGTCGCGCGCACGATCTCGTCCGCCCCGTCCCCGGGCAGACCGAGGCAGCGTCCGCGCTGCTGGGCGATCTCCTGACGGTTCTGCTGGCGCCCTACGACGATCTCGGCGCCTTCAGCGGCCGCATCCGGGTGTCGGTGCCGCGGATGAGCGTCGGCGACGCAGCGACGACGATCCTGGCGCTGATCGTGCACGAACTGGCGACCAACTCGCTGAAATACGGGGCGCTATCGGTTGATTCAGGCACCCTCGACGTCTCCTGCTCGGCGCATGACGAAGCCGTCACAGTGATCTGGCGGGAAAGCGGCGGGCCGAAGGTCGTGGCTCCTAACGGTACCGGCGGCTATGGCAGCAAGCTCGTCGAGCGCAGCGTCACGGGTCACCTCCGCGGCTCCATCAACTACAACTGGGCCGAAAGCGGCCTCGTGGTCATGCTGCACTTCGCGCCCGACCGCCTCGCCGCCTGAGGCAAGCCTCTGGCGTTAAGGGCGCGGCGGCTCAGCCGCGCTCCTTCGTCGTTGAGAAGATCACCTTCGGATAGTTCTTCTGGGCGTAGGACAGTTCCCAGGAATTGCGCGCGAGGAACACCGGGCGGTCGCCGCGGTCCTTGGCGAGGTCGCCCTGGTTCGCCTTGATGAAGCGGTCGAGCTCGGCCGGATCGTCGGAATCCACCCAGCGCGCGGTGTCGAAGGCGGCGGGCTCCAGCGCCACCTCGACCCCGTATTCCGACTGCAGCCGCGAGGCCAGCACTTCCAGCTGCAGGGCGCCGACGACGCCGACCAGCCAGGCGCTGCCGATCACCGGGCGGAACACCTGGGTCACGCCCTCCTCCGCCAGATCGTTCAAAGCCTTCGCCAGCTGCTTGGTCTTCATCGTATCCGGCAGACGGACGCGGCGGATCAGCTCCGGCGCGAAGCTCGGAATACCCGTCACGTTGTATTCCGACCCTTCCGTCAGCGTGTCGCCGACCGACAGCGTGCCGTGATTGGGAATGCCAACGATGTCGCCGGCCACCGCCTCGTCGGCAATCGCCCGGTCGCGGGCGAAGAAGAACATCGGGCTCGTCACCTTCAGCTCCTTCTGGGTCCGCACGTTCCGAAGCTTCATCCCGCGCTTGAACACGCCGGAGGTCAGCCGGACGAAGGCGATGCGGTCGCGGTGATTGGGGTCCATGTTGGCCTGGACCTTCAGGACGAAGCCCGAAACCTCGGCCATCTCCGGCGAGATCGGGGCGGGCAGCGCCGGCTGCGGCAGCGGCGACGGGGCGAAGCGGCAGACGGCCTCGAGCAGATCGCGCACGCCGACCTCGCGCATGGCCGAGCCGAAGATCACCGGCGTCATGTGGCCTTCGCGGTAGCTCTCGAGGTCGAAGGCCGGCAGCGACATGCGGGCGATCTCGAGACCCTCGATCGAAGGCCCGAAGATGTGGTCGGCGAGAAGTTCGGGGTCCGAGGTGAAGTCCTCGAGGCTCTCATGCTGCGAGCGCGCCTTGTTGGCGCGGGTGAGCGTGACCGGGCCCTCCCCGTTCAGCGTGACCATGCCGCGGAAATCGGTGCCCATGCCCATCGGCCAGGTGATCGGCGCGACGTCGAGGGCGAGCGAGGACATGATCTCGTCGAGGATCTCGAGCGGATCGCGCCCCTCGCGGTCGATCTTGTTGACGAAGGTGATGATCGGGATGTCGCGCAAGCGGCAGACCTCGAACAGTTTCCGCGTCTGCGCCTCGATGCCCTTGGCGGCGTCGATGACCATGATCGCCGAATCGACGGCGGTGAGCGTGCGGTAGGTATCCTCGGAGAAGTCGGCGTGGCCGGGCGTGTCGAGGAGGTTGAGGACGAGGCCGTCATACTCGAACGTCATCACCGAGGAGGTGATCGAGATGCCGCGCTTCTGCTCGATCTCCATCCAGTCCGAGCGGGTGCGCCGGCGCTCGCCGCGCTCCTTGACCTGGCCGGCGAGCCGGATGGCGCCGCTCTCGAACAGCAGCTTTTCCGTCAGCGTCGTCTTGCCGGCATCGGGATGCGAGATGATCGCGAAGGTGCGGCGGCGCTTGTGGCCGCCCTGCAGGTCGAACAGGCCGTCATCGATCCGGCCGATCTCGCCGACCGGGGCGCTGGTGTCACTCATCGTCATCGTCTCTTCGAAAGCGTTTGCAGCGGCCGTCCTCGGGGTGAGGCGAGGCATCGCGGCATCGAGGCGGAAGCCTTTCGGCTTGTCCTCAGGGGCGCTTCCTTATCGAGAACATGGCGCGGAAGCGCAACTCCCCTCCACAGGAACTGCGCTTCCCCGAACGATGAGCCCGGATGCGTCAGCCGCCGCTGGCGAGCAGCTTGTCGAAGTCGGCGTCGAGCCGACCGAGCGCGGTGTCGATGTGCTCGCGCCGTTCTGCGATCCACGCGTCCTGTTCGCTGAGCGCCTTGTCGGCGGCGTCCAGCATGCGCGTCATTTCGGCTGGCTGCGGACCGCCGACGGTCGCCCGGTTGCGGATGATGGCGATGGGATCCAGCGTCTCGCGGAACTCGGCCTCGCTCATCGGCAGATCGCCGGGCGGCAAGCCCATCTCGCCGGCCGAAACGGCATAGATCTTCTGCGCCTCGGCATAGGGGAAGTCGCTCGGCTTGATGTTGTTGGCCTTGGCATAGTCGACGACCTCCGACGCGAAATGGTGGCCGGCCCGGAACGGCAGCTTGTACTTGCGCATCAAGACGTCCGCGACCTCCTGCGACGCCGTCCAATCGCTGTTCAACTCTTCCAGCGCGCGATCGGGATTGATGACGAGGGCGCCCAACACCTCGTTCCACTCCGCCAGCACCGTCATCGCGCTCTCGACCATCTCGCCGTTCTGCCGGACGTCCTTGGCGTCGCCCATGCCGGGGGTGATGTTGTGCGCCTGGATGATCGGGCCCATGGCTAGCGTCACGGCCGTGGAGGCGGACTGGCGGGTGTCGTTCAGGAGGCCTGGATTGCGCTTCTGCGGCATGGCGCTGGACACATAGGTGTTTCCGCCGCCCTCTTGCAGCAGGATCCACGGCCGCGGCTGCGCATACTGCGTCATCACGTCCTCGATGAAGGCGCCGGCATGCAAGGCGATGCTGGTGACGATCGACGCCACCTCCACCGGCTGTTCCGTCGAGGAGATCTGGCCGGCGTCGTAGGCGTTGTCGACGATGCCGGCAAAGCCGAGATAGTCGGCCATGCGGGCGCGGTTCAGCGGCCAGCTGGTGCCGTTCAGTACCGTCGTCCCCATCGGCGAGCGATCGATCCGGGCATAGGCCTCGCGGATGCGGTCGGCATCGCGCTGCAGCCCGGCGGCATGGCCGAGGAGGTAGTGGCCATAGCTGTTGGGCTGGGCGGCCACGCCGTTGGTGTAGTTCGGGACGATGGTGCCAGCATTCCGCCGGGCCAGCGCAACCAGCGTCTTTGACGTGGTGCTCAGCTGATCGGCCAGCGCCAGCAGGCGGTCGCGCAGCATCGCCGAGCGGTAGGTGGCGTGCATGTCCTGGCTGGAGCGTCCGGCATGCAGCAGCGTCACCTCGACGCCCGCGGCCTCGATCAGCAGCGGCTCGAAGCTGATCACGGTGCCCGGACGCTTCGCCCCCTTGCCGCCGCCATCCGCCAGGACCTTGGCGATGCCTCTGGCAATGCCTGGCGCCTTCGCCTTGTCGAGAAGGCCCTCCTCGGTGTTGATGACCGCCGTCGCCTTGTTCATCTCGCCGAGCCAGAAGAACGGGTCGCGCGCCGCCGCTCCCTCCGCCAGGGCGGACGTCGAGGACGCCAGCAGAGCGAGGACGAAGGCGGCGGTTCTGACTGGCGTCGGCATCGGTGGATCTCCCGTTTTCCTTTCGGCAAGGTCATTGCCGATGGGGAAACGCTACTGATCCCTTATGAATTGCGCAACCTTGTCCCAAGGACGGCCGTGCTGTCGAGCTGCCTTCCGCTACTCGGCGGCCTCGGCATGCCGGATCGGCTGGTCGAGCAATTGCCCATCGCCCGGGGCGAAGTGGACGCTGACGGTTTCGCCGCGCGCCGGCGGCGGGGCGGCGGGACTGTTGAACGCGTCGAGCAGCAGCGAGTTATGGCCGAGGCGAACCCGCATCCGCACGACCGAGCCGAGGAAGTGGACGTCCTCGATCTGGCCGTCGAGGCTGTTGGTCCGGTCGAGGCCCGGCTGCAGCGACAGCGCCTCGGGCCGCAGCGCGAGGGTCAGCGGCGTGCCCTGCGGATTGGCGTTGGCGGGGACGATGATCTCCTGGCCCTCGACGCTCATGCGGCCTTCACCCGAGGCGACGCCCTCCAGCACGCTGAGCGTGCCGATGAACGAGGCGACGAAGCGCGTCTTCGGCCGGTTGTAGATCTCGAACGGGGTGCCAACGTGCTCGGCCCGGCCCTCGTTCATCACCACGATGCGGTCGGAGATCGACAGCGCCTCCTCCTGATCGTGGGTGACGAAGATCGCGGTGATGCCGAGTTGGCGCTGCAGGTTGCGGATGTCCTCGCGCAGCGAGACCCGGATCTTTGCGTCGAGCGCCGAGAGCGGCTCGTCCAGCAGCAGCACCTGCGGCTTGACCGCAAGCGCCCGGGCCAGCGCGACGCGCTGCTGCTGGCCGCCGGAGAGCTGGTAGGGATAGCGGTCGCCGAGGTGCCCCAGCTTGATGAGATCGAGCATTTCCGCGACGCGGGCGACGATTTCGGCCTTGGGCCTGCCGGCGACCTTGAGGCCGAAGGCGACATTGTCGGTGACGGTCATGTTGGGGAAGAGGGCATAGGCCTGGAAGACCATGCCGATCTTGCGGCCGTTCGGCGGCAAATGGGTCACGTCCTTGCCGTCGATGATGATCTGCCCCTCGGTCGGCGTCTCGAAGCCGGCAACCATGCGCAGCATGGTGGTCTTGCCGCAGCCCGAGGGGCCGAGGAAAGAGACGAACTCGCCCTTCTCGATCGACAGGTCGACGCCGTGCACCACGGTGTTCGGCCCGTAGGATTTCTTCAGGCCCTTGAGTTCGAGAAAGCTCATCGGATTGTTCCTGAAACGAGAAGAGGGGTCACCGCTTGTGCTCTTTCGGACCGCCGGCGAAGACCTGCAGCAGCCCCATGCAAGCCCAGGTGATGGCGAAGGCCACCACCGCCAGCGCCGCCGGCTCGTAGGCGCGGTTGGCGCCGACGTTCTGGATGTAGGGACCGAAAGCCGGACGGTTGAGAAGGCTCGCGAAGACGAATTCGCCGATGACGATGGCGAAGGTCAAAAAGGCACCCGAGAGGACCGCCGCGCGCACGTTCGGCACGATGACGCTGAGGAGGATCGTGCGGCGGGAGGCGCCGAGGCTTTCGGCGGCTTCCGTCAGCGTGCGCACATCGATCGAGGCGAGGCCGGTGTCGACCGCCCGGTACATGTAGGGCAGCGCCAGAGTGGCATAGCCGCAGATCAGGAGGAGGTTGGTGCCCATCTCGTTCGAGGTCAGCGGCAGAAAGGACGAGGAATTATACATCCTGAGATAGCCGAAGACGATCACGATCGCCGGGATGACCAGCGGCAGGAGCGTGATGAACTCGATCAATGGCCGCAGCTGCGGCAGCCGCAGCCGCACCCAGTAGGCCGTCGGCACCACCAGCACGGCGCCGACGACGATGGTGGCGAGCGCGGCGATGGTGGAGAACAGGAAGGTCTGCTGGAACCGCGCATCGCCGAAGACCACGCGATAGGCCTGGAAGGAATAGACCCCGCGCAGCATGCGCAGCGAGAACTCGAAGGTGGCGATCAGCGGCAACAGGAAATACAGCGCGGCGAGCGCGACGACGAGCCAGGGACCGAACTTGAAGGACTTCACCGCTGCCACCTCTCGGCCCGGCTGCGCAGCCAGATGTAGAGGCCGTTGGAACAGCCGGTGATGACGATCATGCCGAAGGCCAGCGCGTAGCCGAGATTGGCGTTGTGCAGCACGTCGCCGCGGATCTGGGCGTAGAGGAGGATCGGCACGATGTTGAGCGAGGAGCCGGTCAGCGCATAGGCGGTGGCGATGGCGCCGAAGGCATTGGCGAAGAGCAGCAGGAAGCAGCCGAGAAGGCTCGGCGCCAGCACCGGCAGCACGACCATCCGCCAGTACTGCCAGCGCGTCGCGCCAAGCACCGTCGAGGCCTCCGACCATTCCCGCTTCAGCCCGTCGATCGCCGGCGCAATAATCAGCACCATCAGCGGGATCTGGAAGTAGAGGTAGGTCAGCGTCAGGCCCCAGAAGCTCAAGAGATTGAAGCCGGACCTATAGATGTTGATCCCGAAACCCTCCGACAGGATGGTCGTCAGGAGACCGAGGCGGCCGAGCGTGGCGATGAAGGCGAAGGCGAGCGGCACGCCGGCGAAGTTCGAGGCGACGCCCGAAAAGGTCATCAGCGTCGGCCGGATCGAACCCGGCAAGCCGCCCTTGACCACGGCATAGGCGAGCATGAAGCCGAACAGCGCGCCGAGCGCGGCCGAGGCAAGCGAGATCTGGATGCTGATCTTGTAGGCCGACAGGATCGACGGCTCGAACAGGCTGGCGACGTTGACGAGGGTGAAGTTGCCTTGGGCGTCCTGGAAGGCGCCGACGATCAGATAGAGGGTCGGCAGGATCAGGAACAGGCCGGCAAAGGCAATAAAGGGGACGATGCCGAGCCAGGCCATCGACATTCCCCGGCGCTTGGCAGCCGGGCCGGCCGAGCCGAGCATCGCGCCCACCTCGCCGGCAGCGGCCGCCGGCATCATGTCGATTTCCGTCGAATGGGCGCTCAAGGACATCTGCCGATCGGAGGGGGTGGTGGCGTCGGAGACGACGCTGGACAGGCCGCTACCGAAAGGCAGCGTAAGAAAAGGCGCATCTACCTGGCAAGCGGTCGCCCGCGCCTGTCCCAGGCATTCCCGCCGCCGGGAGACCGGCGGCGGGAAAAGGCTTTGAAGTCAGTTACTGGACGTTGGCGCCGACGGCCTTGTCCCACTCGGCGGTGATCTTCGCCTTCGACGCGTTCTGCTGGTCGAGGGTCGGGAACACGGCGGTCTCGTAAGCGGCGGCCGGCGGCAGCTTGGCCAGAAGGTCAGCCGGAATCTTGCCGGCCTTCGACATCGCGTTGAAGCGGATCGGGTGGCAGTAGCCCTTCAGCCAGTTCAGCTGGCCTTCGTCAGAATAGAGGTATTCCATCCAGAGCTTGGCAGCGTTCGGGTGCGGCGCAAAGGCGCTGATCGCCTGCACGTAGACGCCGGCGATGACGCCGGTCTTCGGCACCACGACGTCGACGTCCGGATTGCCGGCGAGCGTGTCGCGGTCGGCGAGCGCGTTGTAGTCCCAGCGGATGATGATCGGGGTGGCGCCCTGCGCGAGCGAGGCCGACTTGCCGATGACCGGGACAAAATTGCCGGCCTTGTTGAGCTTGCCGAAGAAGTCGAGGCCGGCTTCCGCAGCCTTGCTGGCATCGCCGCCGGCAGCCGACAGGCCCGCCGCGTAGACGCCCTGGATGGCCTGATTGGCGGTGCGGGGATCACCAGCCAGCGAGACCGAGTTCGCGAATTCCGGCTTCAGGAGGTCGGCCCAGTCGGTCGGGCTGTCCTTGATAATGTCCTTGTTCACCTCGAAGGCGAGCACGCCGTAATAGTCGCCATACCAGTGGCCGTCGGCATCCTTGGCATCGGCCGGGATCTCGTCCCAGGTCGCGACCTTGTAGGGCAGGATCAGGCCGTCGGCCTTGGCGGTCGGGCCGAAGGACAGGCCGACGTCGATGACATCGGGCGCCTGTGGGCCGGTATTGCCCTTGTTGGCCTTGATCGCCTCGATCTCGTCGCCCGAGCCGGCATCGGGGTTCAGCTCGTTGACGGTCAGGCCGTACTTGGCCTTGAAGCCCTCGATCATGGCGCCGTAGCCGCACCAGTCGTGCGGCAGCGCGATGGTGGTCAGCTGGCCCTCGGCCTTCGCCGCCTTGATCAGCTCGTCCATCGACGCCGCATGCACGAGCGACGGCGACATCGCGATCAGGGCAACAGCGGATACCGCCCGCATCAGGTGAGTTTTCATGATCAACCCCTCAAGACCCGCCCGGCCCGAAGAGCCACTGCGGAATTTACGGCACGATGCCGGATCGGCTGTTCGCATAGCAGCGGCTGATGACAGCGGCATGTCGGCCGGCATCGCCTGCTAGGCAACGGTTACAAGCATGCCGTCGCTGCGTCCCATACCCGGTCGGCGGCGTCGGCTTCGACGCAAATTCCTCATCGTAAGCACGGATTTGTCAAGCAATGTTATTTGCTCAGGGCACAGATGGTAACTGACCGAGATAATTTCCTGTTCATGATAATGAAAGACTTCAAAGGCCAGTAGAGCCTCGGGGTAGCGAAGTGCTACTGAAGCGGAATACGTTCTCTTCAGGCATGCCGTTACATCAAGACATTGACACGATCACGAAACCCGACAAGCTGCCGTGCGCTTCGGCAGAATCAATGAGGCCGTCTGCTTGGAGCAGATGCGCTTTCGTGGAGGTCATTTGACTACTCAGGCTATCTCTGCCGCCGCGCTTGCGAGCCTTCTCGAGCAAGTCGCCCGCCGCATCCACAGCCAAGGCTACGCGGCGGATCTCTTCCCGGCGCAATGGGCCGCCATACGCTATCTCGAGGGCGCGCCCCCGCAGCGCCGCACGGCCATCGATCTTGCGCGGTTCCAGGGTCTCGCCTCGGGTGCCGTGGCCAGAACCGTCCGCACGCTGATTACCAAGGGTCTTCTGGTCAAGGCCGGCACGATCGGCCGCGGCCGGGCCGAGCAGCTTGATCTGACCGAGCTTGGCCGTCGCGTCCTCGCCGACGACCCGCTGCAGTTGGTGGCGGCGGCGCTGGAAGTGCTGAGCACCACGGACCGCGAATGCCTTGCCAACGGACTGGAGATCGCCATCCGCTCGACCATGCCGGATCTCGACGAATCCTGAGATAAAGGATGCGGATGCGCTGCCGGCGGATCCGCGGGACGAGACATGGAAAACGGATGGGGATCGGCTTGACGGGGCTTCTGACCACGCTGCGCTACTGGCTGCTGCTTCTGCCGGCGGTGCTGATTCTGTCGGGCTGCCAGTCCAACCCGGATCGCCTGTCGCTCTTCGTCGGTCCTTCGGCCTCCAGCTTCGTCGATGAGACCGGCGAGCTCACCATCGACGACGTGCTGGCCCGGAAGACTGCGCTCTTCCGCCACCGGCCGGGCACGACGCCCAATGAAGGCATCGCGGGACCGGAGCGCTCACGCTTCTGGCTGAGCTTCGACGTGCCTTACGTTAGCAAGCTTCTGGCATCCGGCTGGAAGCCACCCCTGGCGATCTCCATCCGCGAACCGCGGCTGCAGCATGTCGACCTCTATGTAAAATCGCCGCGCGGTCTCAGTACCCAGAGCTGGAAGAGCGAGGACCGGACGACCGGCCGCAGCGAAGCGTTCCGCTACCCCGTTTTCATCCTGGATCCAGCGGAGTTGCAGGGTGCCGAGATCTATATCCAGATCTCGACGGTGTCCTCGATGCAGGGGCTCGTCTGGCTGTCCGACTTCCGGACGCTGTTCGCCATGTACGACACCGAGACCTCGATCCTCTCGGTGATGATTGGCATCATGAGCGCGATCCTCATCTACATCCTGGCGCTGGGCCTGTTCCTGCGCAGCCGGACCAATCTCTGGCTGGCCGCCTGCATCGCCAGCGGTCTTCTCTACATCGTCTCCGCCAACTCCTTCCTGGAGACGCTGTTCGCCAGCGGCGGCGGCGTCTCGCGGGTGCTGGCCCTAACCTCGGCGCTGCTGATCTACTTCAGCTTCACCGGCTTCCAGGCGAGCTTTCTGCGCCTGCAAAAGCTGCAACCCTGGCTCTACCCTTTCGTGCGGGCATGGATGGTCCTGCTGGCCCTCAGTGCCGCCCTGGCGGTCGTCGATGACCTCAGCGGCATCGGCATCCTGCGCCAGGTCTCGCCCTATCTCGGCCTTGCCACAATCGTCCTCGCGCTGGTCTCGGCCCTGTCCGGCATCCACGGCAATGCCGGACGCTCGGCGATCTTCGTCATGGCCTGGCTGCCGTCTTTGCTGGCCGGCAGCGTGCGCCTGTTCGTCGACGTGGCGCCGGCCATCGGCACCGGTCCGGCGGTCGACACGAGCCTTCTGTTCGGCATCGCGGCGTCGCTGGTGCTGTTCACGATCATCGCCTCGGTCGACATTCAGAAGCGCGAGGCAAGGCTGCGCGCCGAGATCCTGCACAACGCCGAACGCTTCCGGGCCTTCGCCGAGGTCGGCACCGACATCTTCTGGGAGATCAACGATGACGGAAAGCTCGTTTTCTTCACCGGCCAGCAGCTCGAGCAGGTGCGCTTCGGCCTTGGCGAACGGTTCCTCGAGCGTCTGGCGGAGGCAACCTCGACGGATTTCGTCCGTCCGCTGCGCGAGGCGGTGGCCGGACGGCATCCCTTCGACGACCGCAGGCTGCGGATGGCAGACGGCGAGCGCGATGTCTGGATCAGCATTAGCGGCAGGCCGATCACTGCCTCGGCGCACCGCCATCGCGGGCACAGCGCGGTCTATCGCGGCCTGATCCGCGACGTGACGGAGGAGGTCGAGCGCGAGAGCCGGCGGCTGGTGGAGCAGCAGATGTTTGCGCTCGGGCAACTCGCGGGCAGCGTGGCGCACGAGATCAACAACCTCATCCACCCCATCATCAACCTCACCAAACGCCTGCGCCTGCGCACCGGCCCGACCGCCGATCCCGAGAGCACGCGGATGATGGACCTCATCGACATCTCCAGCCGGCAAGCCGCGACAGTGGTCTCGGAGCTCCTGCAGTCGACGCGCGGCGAGCGCTGGAAGGATATCGACCGGCCGATCAGCACCGCGGTGGAGCACGGCGTCGATGCCGTCCGCCCTGCCCTTCCCGCCAGCATGCGTGTCGACACGGTGATCGAGGAATGCAGCACGGTGTCGGTGAAGGTCGGCGACATCCTGCAGATCGTCGGCAACCTCGTGTCGAACGCCGTCCATGCCATGAACGGCGCCGGCACCATCACCGTCTCGCTGTCAAAGCTCGACGACGGAGCACGGCTCAGCATCGCCGACGATGGCGCCGGCATGGAAGAAAATGTCCGCCGCCGCGCCATGCAGCCTTTTTTCTCGACGAAGGTTGACGGCCGCGGCACCGGTGTCGGTCTCTACGTCGTGCAGCGGATCGTTCGCGGCTACGGTGGCTGGATCACCCTCGACTCTTCTCCTGGGCACGGAACGACCGTGACCATCTTCTTCCCCATCCGAAAGGACGACCATGGAAACGCTGGAAACCCAGACACCCCGCCGCAAGGCTCTGGTGGTGGATGATGTGATGACGGTGCGCGAATCGCTGGCGATCGCCCTCGAGTCGGCCGGCTATGCCGTCACCGGCGCGGGCAACGGCGTCGAGGCGCTGGCGGCCCTCGAGAAGGATGATTTCGACGTCCTCGTCACCGACATGTGGATGCCGGAGATGGACGGCCTCCGGCTGCTGAAGGAAATCCGTGGGCGCAAGCCGAACATGCGGATCTTCGGCGTGACCGGCGGCGGACCGCGGCTGACCATCGAAGCGATGAGCTCGCTCGCCGAAGTCTGGGGCGCCGAAAAGGTATTCCTCAAGCCGTTCGACGACGACGAGCTGATCGCCGCGCTGATGGAACCGAGAGGCGCCTGACGCTCAGCTGGCCGGCGGCAGGACGAGGTCGATGACGAGGGGCAGGTGATCGGAGGCACCTGCCGCCTCGGTTACGGTCGACGTCGCCGCCAAGGCCACGCCTTTCGATGCATAAAGCCGGTCCATCCGCACGAAGGGACGGCGCGACGGCCAGGTCACGGGGTTTGCGAACACTGGCAGCGCCGCCGACAGCGTCTGGTGCACAGCACCAGCCGTGCGCCATTCGTTGAAGTCGCCCAGAGCGATAGTTGGCAGCCCTTGGCCGGGCACCCTCTCGGGGGCCATCAGCCCAGCCACCCAGCTGGCTTGGCGCCGCCGATCGCCGGGCCAAAGGCCGAAATGCGTCGACAGCACCCGCAAGGCGCCGGCGGGTGAAGCGATGAAGGCGTCGATCACGCCGCGCGGCTCGATCCGGCCGCCGGGAAGCCGGTGCACGGTCTCGGCAGAGATCGGCCAGCGGCTCCAGAGGAGATGTCCGTAGTCGCGCCCGGGCCGTTTCACCAAGCGTGCCTCCACACGGTAGGCACCGAGCGCCGAAGCGAAGAACTCGAAAGCGCCAGCCTGCCGCCCGAAATGCGTGCGGCCGTCGACTTCCTGCAAGGCCAGGATGTCAGGATAGAGCGCGCGGAGGCGAGCGAGAATCTGCTCCGGATCGCAGCGCCTGTCGCCGCCGACGCTGCCGTGGATATTCCAGCTGACGATCCGCAAGGCGTTGCTCGTCGGACGGACCGGGATGGCCGCCATGCTCAGCCGGCGAAGCGGGTGTCGGCGGCGTCGAGCTCGCGGCGGATGCGGGTGACGAGGAGGCTGTCGTCGGCGCTGCAGTTCTCGTGCGTCAGGAGTTCGCCCAGCCGGATCGGCTTCGACACGACCGCCTTCTCGGCAAGGCCCAGCGGCAAGGCCTTCGCCGAGCGCGCCTCCCGCCACTCCATGGCGAAACCGCGATACTCGCTCTCGCCGATCCGGCCGAGGATCTCGCCCGGCTTCAGGTCGCGCTTGGCGACGGCGCCGCATTCGGCCACCGGCCGGTCGAGCGCCACCATGTCCGGTCGCTTGTACATCACCGCGCGGATCGCCGAGAGCGGCGTCTCGAGGCTGGTGAGGTGGAACGGCCGGACCAGAGCGAAGCAAGGACCGGGGCCGACCTTGAGGTCCGCCATCCGCTCGATCGCGCGGCCGTGCCGCGGCTTGGCGATGCAGAAGACTCCAGGCGCGACGCCCTTGCCGATGGTGTAGTCCACCCGGCCCGGTGCCGAGAGGATGCCGCCGTCGGCCTCGGTGCAGAGCACCTGGGCAAGGTTCTCGATCGTCGCCTCCGGACCGTGCATGCCGGCGACGTCCGGCACGAGACCGGTGCAATTGGCGATGGCGGTCATCTCGACCATGGTCTTCGAGCCGTCGATGAACTCGACCAGCATGCGCGCATTCATGTCGCGCTCGCGGGCCTCCTCCTCGTACTCGGCCGGGACGGCATCGAAACGCAGCGGGTTGTTCTTGCCCTTGCCGGCGGCGATGACGTCCATGCCGAGGGTCTGCGCGAAGGCGATCAGCTCCAGCGTGGCGGCGGGCTCGTCGCCGGCCGAGCCGGTGTAGACGACGCCGGCGCGCTTGGCCTCGGCCGCCAGATGCCGGCCGACGGTGATGTCGGCCTCGACGTTCAGCATCACGATGTGCTTGCCGTTGCGGATTGCCTCCAGCGCCAGGAAGGTGCCGACGTCCGGGCTGCCGGTGGCGTCGACGATCACGTCGATGCGGCCGGCCGCGCAGAGCGCCGCTAGGTCGTCAGTGACGGCGATGCCGCCGGCCTCGATCGCCCGGTCGATCTCGGAAGGGTTGGCGGCGATGCGCCCGTGCCCGGCATCGTATCTGGCGAGCGCGATGGCCTCCATCGGCCGGGTCGGGCGGCTGGCGGCGATCGCGCCGATTCGCACGCCGTTCATCAGCGCGACCTGCACGACGATGTCGGTGCCCATCTGGCCGGCGCCGGCGAGGCCGATGGTAATTGGACCGTGGCGGTCGGCATGGGCGTCGAGTTCGGCGGCAAAGCCAATACGGTCGATCATCGGGAACTTTCGAGCGAAGTGGGAACGGGCAGAACGGCGACGGACGTAAGGCCCTATCTACCACTCCCGCCGGCCATTGGAAGCAGAAGGGGCGCTTAGAGCTTGACGCGGTCGCCTTGCCCGCCCCCGGTCACGGTGCGCAGGATCAGGCCGAGATCGCCGAAGAAGCTGCGCGTCTTGAGATAGGCCTCGTCGATGACGGCGAGCTTTTCGGGGTCCGACATGTCGATGCCTTGCACCTGCGCAAGCCCGGTAATGCCCGGCCGCAAGGTGTAGACGCCGCGCTGGTCGCGTGCCGCGATGAGCGTGGTCTGGATCGGCAGGCAAGGGCGCGGGCCGACGAAGCTCATCTCGCCTTTCAGGACGTTCCAGAGCTGCGGCAGTTCATCGAGCTTGAACCGGCGGAGATTGCGGCCGAGCGGCGTCACCGCCGAGGCCGGCGTCTCGTGCGAGGCCGCCGAGACGGTGTCGACCCGCATCGTGCGCAGCTTGTAGCAGGTGAACACCGCCCGGTTCCGGCCGACACGGGCTTGCGCGAAAATGCCGGGCCCGGGCGAGTCGCGCTTCACCATGAGCGCCAGCAGCAGGATCGCCCAGCCGATCACGACAAGGCCGACGAGGCTGACGGTGACGTCGAACAGGCGCTTCATCTGGCTCGGCCCCTCGGCTTGATTGGGGAACGGCGTTGCGATGGCGGCCGGCCCTTGTCTTCCCGCGCCAAAGCGCCTTGAAGGGGCGGTATCGCCCGGCGCATCCGATGCGTCAATCGGCTCGGCCTCCAGCCTCGGAGCACCCATCGCCTTGCGCATTCTCGTCACCGGCGCCAGCGGCTTTATCGGCCGGCATCTCGTCCCGCGTCTCCGGGCGGACGGGCACGACGTCCTCATCCTCCGGCGCGGCGAAGGTTCGGCACCGGCCGACCTCGCCACCATCGGCAGATGGCCGGACTGGCCGGCGGGTGTCGAGGCGGTCGTCCATCTCGCCGCGCTCAATCCCAGCCGGCACGACGGCGCCTCCCGCGATCCGGCCTGGCTGACGAGGGCCAATGTGGAGGGCACGCGGGCGCTCGCCGAACGGGCGGCGGCCAAGGGCGTCCAACGGTTTGTCTTCGCCTCGACCGCGCTGGTGCATGCTCCCGTCGCCGGCCGACCGATCACCGAGAACGCCTTGCCGTCCCCGCAGAACCCCTATGCGGAATCGAAGCTCGCCGCCGAGACGGCCCTCTGGGAAGTCGCCGCCCGAACGGGGCTGGAGGTCTGCGTGCTGAGGCCGCCCTCGGTCTACGGCAAGGGTGGGCGCGGCAGCATCGCCGCCCTGATCCGGCTGGCCCGCACCCGCCTGCCCTTTCCGCTCGGCGATCCGGCACGGCGCAGCATCCTGTCGGTCGGCAATGCGGCCGACGCCCTGGCCGTCTGTCTTACGCATCCGGCGGCGGCAGGCGAGACGTTCCTCGTCGCAGATGCCGAGCCGCTGTCGCTCGGCGAGATGATCGCGGCCATGCGGCGCGGCCTCGGGCGGGAACCACGGGTGCTGCCGTTTCCGCGAAAAGTCCTGGCGACGCTCGCCACCCGGCTCGGTCGGCGGGAAGCGTTCGAACGTCTGTTCGACAGTTTCGTGCTGGATACCGGCAAGATCGAGCGCCAACTCGGCTGGCGGCCGCCGGAGACGAGCGAGGAGGCGCTCGGACGGGCAATCCGCGGCGACGACGATGAAACGGAAACGCGATGACCGAGAAGAAGCCATCCGAAATCGCCGCCGAGCAGCGGCTCGCCCGGCAGGAAGAGGCGCTGAAGGAAAACCTCAAGCGCCGCAAGGAACAGGCGCGGGCCCGGCGGCAGCGGCCCTCAGTGATGGGCGGCGACGATGATGAGCCCGTGCCGGAGGAGTGAGCCCCCTCCGGCACGGACGTCTTGGGCTGCGGCGCGTTATACGGCGTTGCGGCGCATGAGGTGTTGTTCCCACGCGATGGCATGGCCGACGATCTCCTCGAGATCGTCATGCGCCGGCACCCAGCCAAGTTCCGTCCGGGCGCGGTCGGCATTCGCCACGATGCTGGCGGGATCGCCGGCGCGCCGGCCGCCCTGGCGAATGGTGAAGTCGGCGCCGTGCACCGCACGCACGACGTCGAGCACCTGCCGGACGGAGTAGCCGAGGCCGTAGCCGACATTGGCGACGATGCTCTCGCCGCCGGCGCGCAGCCGGTCGAGCGCCGCGAGATGGGCGGCGATGAGGTCGGTGACGTGGATGTAGTCGCGCACCGCGGTGCCGTCCGGCGTCGGGTAGTCGTCGCCGAAGATGTCGATCGCCGGACGCTTTCCGAGCGCCGTCTCGACGGCAACCTTGATGAGATGCGTCGCCCCCTTGGTCGACTGTCCCGACCGGCCGGCCGGATCGCTGCCGGCGACGTTGAAGTAGCGCAGCGCGGTGTAGCGGATCGGATGCGCCGCGGCGGCGTCCTCCAGCATCATCTCGCTCATCAGCTTGGACCGGCCATAGGGCGATTGCGGCTTCAGGAGGTTGTCCTCCGACACCGGCCCGAGGCCGGCCATGCCGTAGACCGCAGCGGTCGAGGAAAAGATGAAGTGCGGCACGCCGCCCGCCACCGCCGCGGCGATGAGATCGCGCGTCTTGACGGTGTTGTTGAGGTAGTAGCCGAGCGGGTCCGAAACCGAATCCGGCACGACCACGGAGCCGGCGAAATGCACGATCGCGTCGATCCCATGCTCGGCGATCAACCGGCCGACCAGCGCCTGATCGGCAATGTCGCCTTGCACCAGCGTCGCGCCAGGCGAGACCAGCCAGTCGAAACCGGTGACGAGGTTGTCGAGGACGATGACGCTCTCGCCGCGGTCGAGCAGACCGAGAACCATGTGGCTGCCGATATAACCGGCCCCGCCGGTAACGAGGACGCTCACCGTGCGCCGGCCGCAGTCGTGATCGGGAGGTTGGTCATGGGTCTCTACTCCAAGTGTCTGACAGGGTGGACAATCTGGCGCTCGCAGCATCGTGGACTTCGCGCGCCGGCCCTTTTAGAACGTTTCTCGAAAGGAAGTTCTCAATGATCGACTATCAGGGCCATTTTGAATCCGCGATCGAAGCGCTGCATGCCGAGCGACGCTACCGGGTGTTTGCCGATCTCGAAAGGATCGTCGGGCGTTTTCCAACCGCGATCTGGCGCAACGATGGCGAGGCGCGCGAAATTACCATCTGGTGCTCGAACGACTATCTTGGCATGGGTCATCATCCCGCCGTCGTCGGCGCGATGCAGACGGCCGTGTCGGGCATGGGCACGGGCGCCGGCGGCACGCGTAATATCTCTGGCAACAGCCATCCGCTGACCCTTCTCGAGCGCGAGCTGGCCGATCTGCACGGCAAGGAAGCGGCGCTGGTCTTCACCTCCGGCTTCGTGTCGAACGAGGCGTCGATCTCGACCATCGCGAAACTCCTGCCGGACTGCCTGATTCTGTCCGATGAACTCAACCACGCCTCGATGATCGAGGGCGTGCGCAAGGCCGGCACGCGCAAGCAGGTGTTCCGCCACAACGACGTCGCGCATCTGGAAGAACTGTTGAAGGCGGCCGATCCCGAGCGGCCGAAGCTGATCGTTTTCGAGAGCGTCTATTCGATGGACGGCGACATCGCGCCGATCGAGGCGATCGTCGCGCTCGCCGAGCGCTACAACGCAATGACATATATCGACGAGGTGCACGCGGTCGGCATGTACGGCGCCCGCGGCGGCGGCATTTCCGAGCGGGACGGCGTCGCCGGCCGCATCGACGTGATCGAGGGCACGCTTGCGAAAGCTTTCGGCGTGCTCGGCGGCTACATCACCGGCAGCGCGGCGGTGATTGACGCCGTGCGCTCCTACGCGCCGGGCTTCATCTTCACCACCGCCTTGCCGCCGGCGCTGGCCGCCGCGGCGACCGCCTCGATCCGCCACCTCAAGGCCTCGCAGGCCGAGCGCGACAGCCAGCAGCGGCAAGCCGCGCGGGCGAAGACGGTTCTGGCGGCCGCCGACCTGCCGGTCATGCCCTCGGCGACGCACATCGTGCCGATCCATGTCGGCGATCCCGATCTCTGCAAGAAGGCGAGCGATCATCTTCTGGAAAAGCACGGCATCTACATCCAGCCGATCAACTACCCGACGGTGCCGCGCGGCACCGAGCGTCTGCGCATCACCCCGACGCCGCTGCACGGCGATGACCTGATCGACACGCTGCGCGATGCCTTGGTCGAGACCTGGCAGAGCGTCGGGATCCCGTTCGGCGGCGACCGGCATGTGGATGTCGAGGCCGAGCGCGCGGTGATGCCGCTGGTGATGTCGAAGGCCGGCGGCTGACAGCAGCCGTCAGCCGCCGCGTCCGCCGCCCTCGCGCGGCTGCACGATGTCGGGCGCGCGCGGCGAGGCGGCGGCCATGCGGCGCGCGAGAACCGGCACCAGCAAGGCGATACAGACGAAGCGCACCACGTGGTGCGCAGCGACGTAAGCCGGGTCCAAATTGAACTGGTAGGCGAGCACGGTCAGCGCCTCCAGCGCGCCCGGCGCATAGGCTAGCGCGATCTTGCCGAAACCGATGCCGAGCGTCTCGTAGGCGATGAAGGCCGCAACGCCGGAAAGGCCGAGCCCGATCGCGAAAGCGCCGAGCGAGGCCGGCAGGTATTCCAGCAAGGCGCGGCGGTTTTCCGGCTTCAGCCGGCTGCCGATGATGACGCCGAGGAGAACCAGCGCGACCGTGGCGACCGGCTTCGGCACCGCCACCGGTGCGATGCCGCTGACGTGCAGCATGGCGCTCGCGGCGAGCGCGCCGAGGAGCATGCCGCCCGGCACGCGCGAGAGATGGCCGAGCCAGGCGGCAAAGAGGCTGGCGCCGACGAGGATCAGGTATTCGGCGATCGGCCCGTCGGTGCCGCGGCTCGCCGCCAGTATTCCCTCGCCGCCCTGCAGCCAGGCGAGCGTCGGCGTCAGCGCGCCGAGCAGCAGCAACAGCCGCACGCTTTGGACGACGGTGATTCGCGTCAGGTCGGACCGGGTCTCGGAGGCAGCGGCGAGGACGAAGGACATCGCCCCTGGCAGTGCCGAGAACAGCGCGGTGGAGCGGTCCCAGCCGAAGCTCTTGCGCAGGAAGAAATAGGTCGCCGCCGTGACCGCCACGACGCCGATCATCTGGATGGCGAAGGACAGCGGCCAGAGCGCCAGCTGATCGACCACCTCGGGCGTGACCCCTGCCCCGGCCTGGACGCCCAGGACGACGAAGGTGGCGTTGCGCAGGCTGTTCGGCAGCCGAGTGTCGATGCCGGACAGGCTGGCGATCGAGACGACCAGAGCGGACCCCAAGAGCCACGCCACCGGCAGGTCGAGCAGCGTCGCCACCGTGCCGCCGGCAGCCGCGAGCAGCAGCGTCAGCGCAAGCGCCATCAGGCGGGGCATGCCTTTCAAGCCGTCAAGCCTGCCGCCGGATCCAGCTTTGCAGACGGTCGGCAGCCATTTCCACCTCATCCAAACGGCGGTGGAAACAGGCGCGCAGGAAAGTGCCGGCGGACGATCCGAAAGCGGTGCCCGGGGCAAGGCCGACGCGCACGTCGTCGAGGATGTCAAAGGCCGCCTGGCGGGTGTCGGTGATGCCGTCGATCGAGAAGAAAGAGTAGAACGCGCCTTCCGGGGCGACGATGGCGACGCGGTTGGTCGACAGCAGCGCGCCCGTCAGGATGTCACGCGCCTTGTGCGCCCGCTCGACCTGCTCGACGATGAAGGACTCGCCATGGTCGAGCGCGGCGATGGCGCCGCGCTGCATGAAGGCGGCAACGCCCGAGGTCGAATACTGAATGAGGTTTTCCAAGACCGTGCCGAACACCGCCGGGCACTCGATCCAGCCGACCCGCCAGCCGGTCATCGCCCAGTTCTTGGAGAACGAGTTGACGAAGAAGATCGGCTCGTCCGGCTGCATGATGTCGTGGAAGGACGGCGCCCGCCCGCCGGCATAGTAAAAGCGGTTGTAGATCTCGTCGGCAATCAGCGTGATGCCGGTCTCGCGGACGATGGCGAGAATGTCCTCGAGCATCTGCCGGTCGGCGGTCCAGCCGCTCGGATTGGACGGGGTGTTGACGAAGAGGGCGCGGGTCTTCGGGCCGATGGCGGCCCTGAGCTCGGCGAGGTCGAGCTGCCAGCCGCTTTCGGTCCAATCGAGCGGCACCTCGCGCGCCACGCCGCCGGCGACGCCGACGGCGGCGGCGAAGTTCGGCCAGGCCGGGCCGATGAAGACGATCTCGTCGCCCTCGCCGGCCAGGGCCTGGATCACCAGCTGAATCGACTGCATGCCCGAGCCCGTGACGAAGAAGCGGTCGGAAGAGACCGGCTGCCCGAAAGTGCGCTCGGTGTAGCGGGCAAGCGCCTCGCGCAGCTCGGGCAGGCCGCGCTGCCAAGTGTAGAAGGTCTCGCCGGCGGCAAGGCTCGCCGCCGAGGCATCCCGGATGAACTGCGGCGTCGCGAGGTCTCCCTCGCCCGCCCAGAGCGGGATGACGCCGTCGAGCGTGCGGCCGTAGTTCATCACGGCGACGATGCCGCTTTCCGGGGCGGCCGCAGCGGCTGGGCGCAATCGATCGAGAGGGCTCATGAAATGCCTTGCAGGATGGGGGCACGGCCGGCCTCGGCGCGCCATGTGCCGCCATCGCGCTTTCGCCCGCGGACGTCAACCCTCGGGACGGCGGCAGACCTCAGCTCGGGTCGGTAAAGCTGCCGAAGCGCGCCGGCTGGCGCGCGGCGTCCGCCCGGCTGCTGGCGAGGAGATCGCGGATTTCCTGCAGCAGCTTCTGCTCTGCCGGCACTTCGGCGATCACCGCAGGCTTCTCCTCTTCCCTACGCTTCAGCTGGTTCATCGCCTTGACGACCATGAAGAGCACGAAGGCGACGATGAGGAAGTTGATGAGAAGCGTCAGGAAGGCGCCATAGGCGACGACGGTACCTTGCTCGCGGGCGACCTCGAGGCTGCCGGAGGTGACGTTGCCGGACAGCGCGAAGAACTTGTTGGTGAAATCGACGCCGCCGGTGACCACGCCGACGAACGGCATGATGATGTCCTTCACCATCGACTGGACGAGGCCCGAGAAGGCGGCACCGATGATGATGCCGATGGCGAGGTCCACCATGTTGCCTTTCAGGGCGAATTCCTTGAACTCTTTGATCATCGCTCGTTCCCTCGCGCGGACGGGTCCCGCCCAGTTATTTCAATGACCCTTCCGGTCATGACGCAGCGAGAGCCAAGACAGCAAACGGAAGGATGTCAACGTGCACAGCTGGGTCATCGTCATTTCGGCGATCATCTACCTCTTTTTGCTGTTCGCCGTGGCGCATCTCGGCGACCGGCGCTCGGCGGAAGGGCGCGCCCGCACCAGCCGTCCGGGCGTCTATGCGCTGAGCCTTGCCGTCTACTGCACCTCGTGGACGTTTCTGGGCTCGGTCGGGGTCGCGGCCCGGGACGGTTTCGACTTTCTCGCCATCTACATCGGCCCTATTCTCGTCTTCCTCTTGGCGCCGCGGCTGATGCAGCGCGTGGTGCAGCTCGCCAAGGCCGAGAAGATCACCACGATCGCCGACTTCATCGGCGCGCGCTACGGCAAGAACCCGGCGGTCGCCGCCATCGCCACGGGAATCGCGCTGGTCGCGGCGGTGCCCTACATTGCCCTGCAGCTGAAGGCGATCTCGACCGGCGTCGCGACGCTGATCGTCTACTACCAGCCACAGGCGAGCCTGCCGCCGTTCTTTGGCGACAGCGCGCTGTTCATCACGCTGCTGCTCGGCCTTTTCGCCATCCTGTTCGGCACCCGCCAGGCGGATGCGACCGAGCATCAGGACGGGCTGGTGCTGGCGATCGCGATGGAATCGATCGTCAAGCTCGCCGCCTTCGTCGCGGTCGGCCTCTGGGTCTGCCTCCAGCTGTACGACGCGCCGGCGCTGTGGCAGGCGGCCCGCGCCGAGCCGGCGATCCGGGCGGCCTTCTCGAAAGGCGTCGACGGGCATTTCCTCGCCTCGCTGATCCTCAGCGGCTTTGCCATCCTGATGCTGCCGCGGCAGTTTCACGTGACCGTCGTCGAGAACCGTTCGCCCGAGGAGATCCGGCGCGCGCGCTGGCTGTTTCCGCTCTACCTCGTGGCCATCAATCTCTTCGTCGCGCCGATCGCCATTGCCGGCATGCTGAAGCTCGGCGGCGCCGTCGACAGCGACCTTTACGTCCTCGCCTTGCCTTTGTCGGAAGGCAATTCGCTGCTGGCGCTCATCGCCTTCCTCGGCGCACTGTCGGCCTCCACCGCCATGGTCATCGTCGCCTCGGTCGCGCTGTCGATCATGATCTCCAACGACCTCGTCCTGCCGGTCCTCCTGAAGCGGCGCGACACCATCGTCACCGGCGAGCGCGACGCGACGCGGCTGATCCTCGCCGTTCGGCGCACGGCGATCATCCTCATCGTGCTGCTCGGCTACCTCTACTACCGCTTTGCCGGCGGCGGCACGGGGCTGGCCTCGATCGGCCTCCTCTCTTTCGCCGCGGTCGCGCAGTTCGCGCCGGCCTTCCTGATCGGCCTTGGCTGGAAGGGCGCCAACGCCCGTGGCGCGAAGGCGGGGATGATCTCCGGCATTGCCCTCTGGTTCTACACCTTGCTGCTGCCGGCCGTCCTTCCCGGCTCGGCCCTGGTCATGGACGGGCCGCTCGGCATCGGGATGCTGCGGCCGCAGGGGCTGCTGGGCCTATCGCTCGACCCGCTGCTGCATGGCGCGCTGCTAAGCCTTGGCTGCAACGCGTTGCTGCTGGTGCTGGGCTCGCTGACCCGCCAGCCAAGCCCGCGCGAGCGCATCCAGGCCTCGATCTTCGTGCGCCAGGACGGCGGCGCCTCGACCGGCTTCCGGCGGGCGCGCGCCGGCGTCACGGTCGGCGAGCTGAAGGCGACGATCGCCCGCTATCTCGGCAGCGACCGCACCGAACGCTCGTTCGACAGCTTCGCCGTCGCCGAACGGCGCCAGCTCGCCGATACCGACGAGGCGGACAGCCGGGTTGTCGGCTTCTCCGAACAGCTCCTGGGATCGGCGATCGGCTCGGCCTCGTCGCGGCTGGTGCTGTCGCTCCTGCTGCAGCGGCACAAGGGCTCCAGCCGATCGGCCATCCGCCTGCTCGACGATGCCTCGGAAGCCTTGCAGTACAACCGCGACATCCTGCGGCTGGCGCTCGACCAGGTTGACGAGGGCCTTGCGGTCTTCGACGCCGACTTCTGTTTGACCTTCTGGAACCGGCAGCTGCGCGACCTGCTCGACCTTCCGCCGCAGCTCGGCCAGGTCGGCACGCCGCTGACGGCCGTGCTGGAGCAGCTGCGCCGCGAGGGCCAGATCGATGCCGGCGAGTATGCCCGCAGCTTCGAGGTCCTCACCAACGCTCCGGCGCTGCGCCAGGTGTCGTTGCGGCGCTCGAACCGGGTGGTCGAGATCCGCACCCATCCGATGCCGGAGGGCGGCCTCGTGCTGACCGTCGCCGACATGACCGAGCGCGAGCGACACGCGGCGACCCTGCACGAGATGAACGAGACGCTGGAGGAGCGGGTGCGCCAGCGCACCGCCGAACTCCTCAAGGTCAACGCGGCGCTCGCCGAATCGCGGCAGGTGGCCGACGCCGCCAACATCGGCAAGACGCGGTTCCTCGCCGCCGCCGGCCACGACATCCTGCAGCCGCTGAACGCCGCCAAGCTCTATGCCTCGGCGCTGCAGGAGCGCTATTCCCGCCTGCCCGGCAAGGCGCTCGCCGCCAATATCAGCTCCTCGCTGGAATCGGTCGAGGCGATCCTCGGCGCGGTGCTCGACATCTCGCGGCTGGATGCCGGTGCCATGGCGCCCTCGCTCGAGGATTTCCCGCTGGAGCCCCTCCTGCGGCAGATCAAGACGGACCTTGCGCCGCTGGCCGAGGAGAAGGGTGTCCGTCTGCGGTTCGTCGAGACCTCGGTGACCGTCCGCTCCGACCGCAACCTCCTGCGCCGGCTGCTGCAGAACCTTGTCTCCAACGCCGTGAAGTACACCCGTACCGGCAAGGTCGTGGTCGGCGTGCGCCGGCGCCCGGGAAAACTTATCGACATCGCGGTCATCGACAGCGGCATTGGCATTCCCCGCCACCAGCTGCAGAACATCTTCCAAGAGTTCATCCGCCTCGACGAGGGCACCCGCACGGCGCAAGGGCTGGGCCTCGGGCTGTCGATCGTCGACCGCATCGCCAAGGTGCTCGACCATCCCGTCAGCGTCACCTCCGAGCACGGGCGCGGCACGCGCTTCCATGTCGGCCTTCCCCGCCGCCCGGCGATGGCGCCGGCACCCGCAGCCCTCGCCACAGTACGCGTGCACCGGGCGCTGCGGCTCGACGGCATGCTGGTGCTGATCCTCGACAACGACGCATCGATCCGCGACGGCATGGCGGCGCTTCTCTCCGGCTGGCACTGCGAGACGCTGCTTGCCGGCTCGCTAGCCGAGGCGATCCAGGTTTGCGGAGCGGCCGAGCGGCTGCCGGACATCGCGCTGATCGACTTCCACCTCGATCAGGGCACCGGGCTCGACGCGCTGTCGCGGCTGCGCTGGCAGATCGACCGGCAGCTGCCGGCGATCATGATCACCGCGGACCGCTCGCCGGAAGTGCGCGAACACGCGGCTGCCATCGGCGTCGACGTCCTCACCAAGCCGCTGAAGCCGGCCTCGCTGCGTGCCGCGATGGCGCAGCACCGCGGCCGGCGCGAGGCGGCGGAATAGCGCCGGAGACGGCAAGCCCCTGCCCTAAGGGTCGCTCGTTCGTGAGAACTACCGGCTGACGCCGTCCTCGCGGCCGGGATCGAGCTGGCCGAGCCGGATCACCGCCTGGGTGCGGCTGTCGACGCCGAGCTTCTGCAGCACCGCCGAGACATGCGCCTTGATCGTCGCCTCGGAGATGCCGAGCTCGTAGGCGATCTGCTTGTTGAGGAGCCCGCGCCCGAGCATGGTGAGGACGCGGGTCTGCTGCGGCGTCAGGCTGCGCATCTGCTCGATCAGCGCAGCGACCTCCGGATCGCCCTCGGCGCCAAGCTGGACGTTTGCCGGCAGGTAGACGTCCCCGGCCAGCAGCGAGGCGATGGCGGCGCGGATCTCCTCGAAGCTCGCCGACTTCGGAATATAGCCGGACGCACCGAGATCGAGCGCTCGCCGGATCAGCGGCGCGTCCTCGCTGCCGGAGACAATGGCGATCGGCACGCCCGGGTGCTCCGCCCGCATCAAGGCGAGACCGGCAAAGCCGCTGGCGCCGGGCATGTTGAGGTCGAGCAGGAAAAGATCGGCTTCCGGATGCGCCGCGATCGCCGCCGCCGCCTGGTCGAAATCGGCGGCCTCGACGATCAGATGCTCGCCCGGCAGCGAGGCCAGGATCTCCTTCAGGGCGCCGCGGAACAGCGGATGATCGTCGGCGACGATGAAGGTACGGTTCACAGGGCGCCTTGCAACGGTTTCACGGGCAGCTCTCTCTGGGTCAGCGCAGCGGAAACGCCGGCCATGTCTGCAACGAACCGCATCGCAGCAGAAGGTTCAAGGGGCAGGCGCGGCCGGGCACGGCTTGCCTCGGCCGCCGGCGCGTCTTTGCGCGCGGTCAGGCCCGGCCACCAAGGCTGCTGCGGCCGGGCTGGCCGGCGCGGGTTCCGGCAAAATGCAGCACCACCTCGCGGGTATGGGGCCGTACCCGGTGCTCGACGACGTAGAGGCCTTGCCAGGTGCCGAGCATCAGCCGGCCGCGCAGCACGGGGATGGCGAGGCTCGTCGCCGTCAGCACGGTCTTGATGTGCGCCGGCATGTCGTCCGGCCCTTCGATCGAATGCCGGTAGATCGGTCCGGCCGGCGCCAGCCTGTCCAGCGCATCGAGAAGATCGGCTTGTACGTCCGGGTCGGCGTTTTCCTGGATCGTCAGCGACGCCGAGGTGTGGCGGATGAAGACGGTCAGAAGCCCGTCGCCCGCCTCCAGCGTCGCCAGTCGCTCCTGCACAGCCTGCGACAAATCAAGCATCGAGCGCCCCTTGGTGCGGACGGCAAGCGTCTCGATGAACTGCATCGGCTCCATCAATGCCGGTCTTCCCTTCTTACGCCACCACACGACCGGCTGATGCCGGCAGAGGTGACAGGCGTTTTGCCTTCGCCCATCGTCCCTCCATAATCCCAGACCATGATCGTCGCCGCGATGGAACCACCGGACCTCTCGCAGCGCAAAAAAGACCGGCCACACGGCTAATGAAAGTCCGTTCCTCCGGCAAAAAAAGGAAGCGTGATGACCGTCAAGCGCCTGATCATCGATCCCGCCGATTTCGACCTCAGCCGCGCCGAGCCGGAGCTGATGGCGATGAACGCCGACATCATCGCGCTGCAGCGATCCCGCCCGAGCCCCTGGAGCGCGCCGATCACCGCAGTGCGCCAGGCGCGGGCCGAGGGGCGCGGCGTGTTTCCGGCCGCACCGGTCGATCCCGGCGCGACGACGACCGAGATCCGCGGACGCGGCGGCCATCCGATTGCCGTGCGCGTCCTGCGTCCCACCGGACAGGCAGAGCGGGGGACGTTCCTGCACTTCCACGGCGGCGGATGGGTCTGGGGCACGGCCGCCGAAAACGACCCGTTCCTGCGCCGGATCGCCGATCAGACCGGGCTCGCCGTCGCCTCCGTCGACTACCGCCTCGCGCCGGAGTTTCCGTTTCCGAACGGGCCCGAGGATTGCGAGGACGCAGCGCTCGCTTTGATCGCGGGAGACATCGCCGATGCGCATGGCCCGTTGCCGACCGGTTACCTTGCTATTGGCGGTGAATCAGCCGGCGCGCATCTCGCGGTCCTCACGCTGATCCGGCTGCGGGACGGGCATGGCGTGACGCCGTTCGCCGCCGCCAACCTCAATGCCGGCTGCTACGACCTGTCGCTGAGCCCCAGCGTCCGGCGCTTCGGCAGCGAGCGACTGGTGCTGAACACCGAGGACGTGGCCGCCTTCGCGGAGCGCTTCCTGCCCGCCGGCAGCGACCCGCGCTCGCCCGACATCTCGCCGCTCTACGCCGACCTTACCGGCCTGCCGCCGGCCCTCTTCACCGTTGGAACCTGCGACCTCCTCGTCGACGACAGCCTGTTCATGGCGACTCGCTGGCTAGCGGCCGGCAATGCGGCGGAACTCTCGCTGGTCACCGGCGGCTGCCACGTCTTCCAGAACCTGCCCTCCTCGACCGGCGTCCGCTCGATGGCCGAGATGGCCACCTTCCTGCGCCGCCACCAGGCCGCCAGCGACGGCACACAGGGCCACGACCGACTGGTCGAACAGCTCTAGCGGCCGAACGCTATCGCATCCCTCGCAGATCCGGCCGCGCCTTTGGGCGCGGCCGGGCCGGTCCCTACGGGGAAGGTTACGTCCGGTTCGGGGTGGTCTCCGGGGCGGGCTTCTCGTCATCCAACTCGCGGGCGATGTCGCGGAAAGTGCGGAAGATATGCTTCATCTGGCCGAGTGCCTTGTCGAGGTCGGCATCTTCCGGCAGAACCGACTGCGAGGGCTTGCGCGGGCTGGCAAGCGGGGTCGCGGCGTCGCCATCGTCGGACCCACCATCCTTAAGGCTGGCGACTTCGTCGGACAGTTCGCGGATGCGATCCTGCAGCCGCTGGCGTTCGTCTTCGGACGGCTCGCAGGCGATCTGGCCGTTGTCGACCTGGCAGAGGCTGATCTCGCCGGTCTGCGTGTCCAGCCGCGCGACGCCGCCGTCGACCGGCTGCATCGAATAGCGGGACGCGGCGGACGGCGGCATCAGGCTCTGGGACGACGGGCTCTGCGGCACGAGGCTTTGCGCCATGGCCGCGCCGCCGGCCAGCATGATCGCGGCACCACCGGCCAGAGCGAGGATCAGGATGGCGATCGCGGTCTTCATCGGCAACTCCCTGGGGCCCGGATCTTCGGACGCGCGGAGCTATCCCACGCAAATTGGGCGAGATTGCCGCGATTGACCTTTATCACCATGTCTGGCAACCGAGGCTATGAGCGATCCCATCTACAAGATTGCGCCGAGGGCGCTGTGGCAGGCCGCTGAACAGGCAGGGCGTTTCGACGGCGCGCCGGTCGACCTCGCCGACGGCTACATTCATTTCTCGACCGCGCTGCAGGTTCGCGAGACCGCGCACAAGCATTTCACCGGCCAGCGCGAGCTGTTGCTGATTGGGATCGACCCCGACAAGCTCGGCGACGCGCTGAAGTGGGAGCCCTCGCGCGGCGGTCAGTTGTTCCCACACCTATATGGCCCGCTAAGCTTGGACGCCGTGCTGTTCGCCGAAGAACTGCCGGTGGACGCAGCCGGCTACCACGTTTTCCCCGCGAGCATCCGGTGAGCCTTTACGACGTCGCCCGTCCCCTCCTCTTCAAGCTCGACGCGGAAAAGGCGCATGGCCTGTCGATCGCCGCGTTGAAGCGCGGCGTCATCCCGCGCGTCGACATCCCCATCGACAGCAGACTGCGAACGGCGGTCGCGGGATTGTCCTTTCCGAACCCGCTCGGCCTTGCCGCCGGCTACGACAAGAACGCCGAGGTGCCCGACGCCGTGCTGCGGCTGGGTTTCGGTTTCACCGAGGTCGGCACGATCACCCCGCTGCCGCAAGCCGGAAACCCGCAGCCCCGGGTCTTCCGCCTGCCGGCCGCCGGCGCGGTGATCAACCGGCTCGGCTTCAACAACGAGGGCGCCGCGGAAGCCTACGAGCGGCTGCAGCAGCGGCGGCGCAAATCCGGCATCGTCGGCATCAATGTCGGCGCGAACAAGGATGCCGCCGACCGCATCCACGATTATGTCGAGGGCATCAGCCGCTTCGAGCCTCTGGCAAGCTACCTCACCGTCAACATCTCGTCGCCCAACACGCCGGGCTTGCGCAAGCTGCAGGGGGGCGACGACTTGGAGCGCCTGCTGGAGGCGGTGGTCGCCGCCCGCAACGGCGCGGCGGCGGTCGACGGGCGGCCGCGCACGCCGATCTTCCTCAAAGTCGCGCCCGACCTCGACCGCGAGGAGATCGCCGCCATTGCGCGGTCGGTCGCCGCGCACGGCATCGAGGGGCTGATCGTCTCGAACACCACGCTGTCGCGCGACGGCCTCTCGACCACGCTGCTGAACCGCAACGAGGCCGGTGGCCTTTCCGGCCGGCCGCTGTTCCGCCGCGCCACCTACGTGCTGGCAGCGTTCCGCCGGGCACTGGGACCCGACATCGCGCTGATCGGCGCCGGCGGCGTCGACAGCGCCAAGACGGCGATCGCCAAGGTCGAGGCCGGCGCCGATCTCGTCCAGCTCTATACCGGCCTCGTCTATGGCGGGCCGCGCCTGCCGACGAAGATTCTCGCCGGCATGAGCCATTTCATGGACCTCAACGGCATCGGCCGCCTTTCCGAAATCCGCGACCGCACGGTCGATCGCGTGCTTTCCGCCGGCCCCGACGCGGATTGAGCCGCTTCGCCTCAGGCGGAGGCGAAGGTCTGGCGGCGGCGGCCCGGCAAGGCGGCGAGCAAGGTCACACCGCGCAGCGACAGGAACACCTCGAAGGCGAGCCAGAGCCCGTGATTGCCGAAGGACGGCACGAGGGCGAAGGCGAGGACGGCGAACAGCGCCGTCGACAGGAGCATCATGTCGCGCATCGTCCGCGACCAGGTGGCGCCGATGTAGATCCCGTCCATGACGAAGGCGAGCGCCCCGGCGAAGGAGGCGATCGACGCCCAGAAGAGATAGGGGCGCGCTGCCGCCCGCACCGCCGCGTCGGTGGTGAGAAGATCGACGATCGACCCGCCCGCGACGAGGAAGGCGAGCGTCAGGAGGCCTGAGAGTGCGAGCCCCCAGGCGATCGACAGGCGCACCGCGCGATCGAAGGCCGGCCGCCAGAACGCCCCGACCGAACGGCCGACCAGCTGCTCGGAGGCCGTCGCGATCCCGTCGAGGAAATAGCCGCCGATCATAAACATGTTGAGGAGGACGCCGTTGGCGGCAAGCGTCAGCGCGCCGAGGCTGGCCCCGAGCCGGGTGAACAGCATGTAGCCGCCGAGCAGGCAGAACGAGCGGATCATGATGTCGCGGTTGAGGGCGATCATCTTGAGGAAGCCGGCCTTCTCGAACACCCGCCGGCGCGTCGGGCGCTCGGCCCGGTCGAACCCGCGGATGACGAGGATGAGGCCGACCATGGCCCCGATCGCCTCGCCCGACACCGTCCCCAGCGCCACGCCCGCGACCCCGCCTTCCCAGACGAGGCCGAACAGGATGGCGAGACAGATGTTCGCGCCATTGATGACGATCTGCAGCCCGAGCCCGAGCGCGCCTCTGCCCCGCCCGAGGACGTAGCCGAGGAGGGCATAGTTCGTCAGCGCGAAGGGCGCTGAGAACATCCGCCAGAACAGATAGGTTCGCGTCGCCTCGGAGACCGCGGCATCGGGGGCGATGAGGAAGAGGCCGGCCACCGAGATGGCCGGCTCCAGAAGGACGAGCCCGCAGCCGATGACCAGCGCCAGCACCAGCGCGCGCCAGAACACCGCCTGCATTTCCGTGCCGTCGCCCTCGCCAAGGGCCTGTGCGGTGAGGCCCGTGGTGCCCGAGCGCACGAAGTTGAAGGTGGCGAAGGCGAAATCGAAGATCAGCGCGCCGACGACGAGCCCTGCGAGCGCAGCGGCATCTCCCATCCGGCCGACCACCGCGATATCGGTGAGCCCCAGCAGCGGCGTCGTCAGAAAGGCCAGCGTCATCGGCACGGCGATGCGCAGGACCTCACGGTTGGTCACGTCGAACGGTCGGGCAGTACGGGGCGATGCAGGGATCATGACACGGGTCCATCGAAGCTCGGAGGACGGCGTGGCAGCTTCCAATGAAGGCGGCAAGGGGCGTTGTACGGGGGTCTGCTGACGGTAGCGAGCCGCGCCCTATGTCAGCTGCGATGACCTTGCCGATCGTTCACCATCCCGCCTTCGACGCGCAGTTCGATGCCCGGCATCGCTTTCCCATGGGCAAGTTCTCGCGGCTCGCCGAGATCCTCGTCGAGGACGGACTGGTGCCGGACGGGTTTCACGTCCCCGTGCCGGCGACACCGGAGGAACTATGCCGGGCGCACTCGGCCGGATACGTCGATGCGGTGCTGTCGCAGACCGTCTCGCCTGCGATGGAAAAGGCGATCGGCTTTCCCGTCGACGAACGCGTGTCGCGGCGCTCGCGCTGCGCCACCGGCGGCACCATCCTCACCGCCCGGCTGGCGCTGGCGCATGGCCTTGCCTGCAACAGCGCCGGCGGCAGCCACCATGCGTCGACGGATGCCGGCGCGGGCTTCTCCGTCTTCAACGACGTCGCCGTCGCCGCGCGGGCGATGTTGGCCGAGCACCTGGTCGACCGGGTGCTGGTGTTCGACTGCGACGTGCACCAGGGCGACGGCACCGCGCGGATCTTCACCTGCGATCCCCGCGTCTTCACGCTCTCGATCCACGGCGCCCACAATTATCCCGAGGTGAAGCCGCCGTCGGATCTCGACATTCCCCTTCCCGACAAGACCGGCGACGAGGCCTATCTCGCCGTCCTGCCCTACGCGCTCGAGACGAGCCTTCTGCAGGCACGGCCGGACCTCGTCTTCTACAATGCAGGCGTCGACCCGCATGCGGACGATCGGCTCGGCCGCCTGTCGCTGTCCGACGCGGGGCTCGCCGAACGCGACCGCCGCGTCATCGGCTTCTTCCGCGAGCGCGGTATCCCGGTGGCCGGCGTCATCGGCGGCGGCTATTCCCGCGACATCGACAGCCTGGCCCGCCGGCACACGATCCTGCACCGGGTGGCGGCGGAGTTTGGCTGATCGCCACCTCATATGACTTAGGGTAATTGCAACTATTAAGAGAATATGCAACTCTTGGTTGCTCTCTACCGGAGGACGCATCATGCCCCAAGGATTGCTGCCAAAGCCGCCAATCGAAACAGGCTGGTCCCTTTCGCGGCTGGCACTGGTCGTGGTTCTCCTGACTTTTCTCATTGGCATCTGGTTCAGCGGCTGGCCACTACCGGACACGCCGCACCTGTCCGACACCGCCTTCACAGACGTCCTCTCTGCGCTCGGCACCCTGGCAATCCTCGCTCTCTTCGTAGAGCGGACGGTCGAGGTATATGCTGTCAGTGTCCGCGAGCCGGGGAAGGTCTTGCTAGAAAACACCCTCGCCAAAGAGCAGGCCGGCACCGATGCTGCGCTCATACAAGGAGCTCAATCCAAGCTTGCGGGGTATCAAGCAGGTACGCAGAAAAGGGCGACGCTTTTCGCGCTGGGTCTTGGGCTCTTGCTGGGGCTCTTCGGCGTGAGCATTCTCGGCCCGATGTTCGACGCGGCTGACCACCTCGGCAAATCGTACCAATATCTTCGCCTGCTCGACGTGATCATCGTCGGCGGCCTCCTCGCTGGCGGTGCCGATCCCATTCATCAGATGATCAAGGTGCTGCAGGATGCCGCCGAGTTGAACCGCGCCAATACTGCCCTCACCGCGGCCGAGACGAAAGCAGCCGCAGCGCAGACGAAGGCAGCCGCCGCCGCGATCCAGCCTCCCACGAACTAAAGCCGGTCAGCGCCGCCCGATCTTCAGTAGCCTCGAGATGATGAACAGCGGGACCACGATCACGGCGCCAAGAATGAAATAGTCGACGGCACGGTCGAGCGAGCCGAACAGCGAGTACCAGATCCAGCGGAAGAAATCGGTGATCCAGTAGAGGATCTCACGCGGGCTCCAGTCCAGCCAGGACAAGACGAGACCGACGGCGATCGACAGCAGCACGAGCTTGACGATCACCGAGAGCGGCGAGCCGCCGAGAAAACTGGATACGCGGTCGGCCATGGCTGGTTCCTGAAGCTTCGTTGGCCATGAGGTAGTCGGACAAGCCGGCGAGGACAAGGCGGCCGCGGCAAGCCTTCAGTCGCCGAGCATCGCCTGCAGCGTCTCCAGACGGTCGGCCTCGAAGGCCGGCTTGTCCCAGCGCAGGCGTGAGATCCGGGGGAAGCGCATGGCGACGCCGGACTTGTGGCGGCTGGAGCGGGCGAGGCCCTCGAAGGCAACCTCCAATACCAGGCCATGATCGGGCTCGGCGCGCACAGAGCGGACGGGGCCGTAGCGCCCGATCGTGTTGTCGCGGATGTATTTGTCCAGCTGCTTCAGTTCTTCGTCGGTGAAGCCAAAATAGGCTTTCCCCACCGGCACGAGTTCGGGTTGGTCCTCGGGGCCCGCCCAGACACCGAAGGTATAGTCGGAGTAGAAGCTCGAACGCTTGCCATGGCCGCGCTGGGCATACATCAGCACCGCGTCAACGAGATGCGGGTCCTGCTTCCACTTGAACCAGGGGCCCTTCGGTCGGCCGGGCACATAGGCAGAGTCCCAGCGCTTCAGCATCAGTCCCTCGATCACCGGGTGCGGCGGCGCGATGCGCTTTGCGGCAAGATCCTCCAGCGTCTCGAAGGGAACGAAGGGCGAAAGGTCGAAGCGGCTGGGATCGAGCGCCGGCAGAAAGCGCTCCAGCCGCCGCCGGCGCTCGGCAAAGGGCAGCGGCCGGAGGTTCTCCCCACCGTCCTGCAGGAGGTCGTAGGCGCGCAGGAAGACCGGGTGCTGCTTCATGACGGCGGCGCCGACGCTCTTGCGGTTCAGCCGCTGCTGCAGGTCGGAGAAGGTGCCGACGACGATCTCGTCGCCATCCGTCGGGCGCGCCACCAGCAGCTCGCCGTCGAGCGCACCGTCGAATTCCATCCGCTCGATCAGGTCGGGGAACGAGCCGGAAATATCGTCGCCGGTGCGCGAATAGAGCCGGCAGACGCCGCCCTCGCGTGTCGCCTGGACGCGAATGCCGTCCCACTTCCATTCCGCCGCATAGTCTTCGGGCGTGATGCGGGCGTGGTCGCCGGCCTCCAGCGGCTGCGACAGCATCACCGGCCGGAACGGCGAGAGGGCCGCCGAGACCGGCTTCTCCGCAACGCCCTCGAGCCAGGCGAACAGCGAGAGATAGGGCGGCGCGAGCCCATGCCAGAGCTCCTCGATCTCGGCGATGTCCTTGTCCCCGAAATCGGCCAGCGCCTGCTTGGCAAGCCGCGAGGAGACGCCGATGCGCATCGAACCGGTGACGAGCTTCAGCAGGGCATAGCGGCCGGAGGAGTCGAGCCGGTCGAGCCAGTCCTCGATGAGCCTCGGCCCCTCGGCGCGCGAGGCGGCGTTGAGCGTCTCGATGATTTCGCTGAGCGTCGGCAGGTCGTTGCGCAGGATGGTCTCGGGCTCGCCGTCGTGCGGGCCCGGCCAGACGAGCGCGATGGTCTCCGCGAGATCGCCGACATAGTCGTAGGAATAGCCGAACAGCACCTCGTCCATGCGGCTGGTCGCAAGGACCCGCAGCATGGCCGGCTTCACCGCCGAAATGTCGAGCTCGCCGGTGATTGCGGCAAGGCCATAGCCGCGGTCGGTGTCCGGCACCTCGCGGAAGAAGTCGACCAGCAGCCGCAGCTTGCCGTTGCGCGACGGGGTGAGGACGAGGCGGTCGAGGAGTTCGGCGAAGCGTTTCATGCGGACCTGACGAAAGGACTTTCGGTGAAGCTAGTGCGCCAGCTCCGTCCGATCAGTCCGCACACCGCGCATGACACGGTTGGCCAGCTGGTGTTTTGCCGAAAACACCGCATCGGCGTCCATGCCGGGCTCGCGCACCAGCCATTCGAGGTAGTCGAGCGGCACCTCGCCGAAACGCACGCCCTTATGCTTGCCGAAGCGCAGCTTCGACAAAAGCGCTGGCTGGTGCGAGACCCGCTCGGCCCGCTCCAGGAAATCGGCAACGTCGAGGCAGCGCGGCATCAACGCTTCGGCGATCCGCCGCAGCAAGACCGCCGTGCAGAGCGCATCATAGAGCGCCCGGTGCGGGTGCAGCCCCTCCAGCTGCGGCCGGATCTCGCTGAGATCCAGCGCGAGATATTTCACCAGCGACTGCAGACCATGCGCCGGCAGGTCGGGAAACGCCCGCAGCGCCAGCTTGTGCGTGCACAGCCAGCGGCTGGTGATCTTCAGCCGCGGCCGGTCGAACTCCGCCCGCTGCGCCGCATAGGACGGCGCGCCTTGGAACGGCAGGATGGCCTCGGCGAAAGACGGTGCGCCCTCCAGCATTTCGTCGGAAATCTGGTGCACGCGCCGCGCATGCGGGTTGATGACGATGCCCGCTGGATCGACCAGGCTCTGCAGCGGGTTGAAGATCTGGCCGGTGGCAAGGTCGAGATCCGCCGATCCGATCTCGATCACCGCGTCTTCCGGCAGGCTGTGACCGGCGGTCTCGGTGTCAATTACCCGCACCACAGTCTGGGCGGGTTCGGCAAACAGCGACGGCGTCGTCGGGGCGGCGGGGAAAAGGTTCAACATCACCTTGGAATGTCGTCGCTGGCGAAGAGATTCGCAAGCGTTCAGCGGGAGTTGCGTGGCTGAAACGGCATCACTCTTTCGGGTCGATCGCCAGCACCCAGAAAAAATATTCCTCACCCTCGAAACGGCGAAGCTCGGAAGAGGTCAAGAGCAACCGTCCTTCGCTGGCGGTGGCGAGCCCGACGCTGTTGCCGAGATCCTTGTCGCTGTCGCTGACCGGCTTTGCCGGATCATACCGGTTGTCGGCCTGCCCGGTGCGGTAGGTGCGCCCGACAAAGGCTGAGACGCCGGATGTCAGAGGCTTCAGTTCGGCGCGCAGGCGCTCGCCGCTGATCTTCTCGACCACGAGCCCACCGCCCTCGCCCGCCGAGACCGCGCATCGGTGCCGGCCGACGGAACGCGCCGCCTGATTGGAATAGCCGAAATAATAGAGAACGCAGGAGCGCTCGCCCTCGAGCGCGGCCGTCGGGGCGGCGATCGAAGGGGACGGCCGCCCGGTGAGGTTCGCCGCGATCTCGCCGGCGGCGGCACGCGCGGCGCCGGGGCCGGCGGCGAGATCGGCCGAAGCGTTGCGGGCGATGGTCCGGTCGATCTCGAACGGGAGGTCCGTCAGCGATTTCTGGTCGTTGGCGGACAGGGCGGCGAGCGTTGCCGCGCAGTCCGTGGCGCAACCGGCGAAGGCAGGCGATGCGGCTTGCCCGGCCGGCGGCGCCTCGGGCGTCGCGGCCGCGTCGACGGTTGCTGTGTCCGGCGCACGCGCCGCATCAGGCCCCGCGCCTTCGCCGGCGCCGGGAAGAAGATCCTCGCGCGTCTCCCCCTCCGCCTCGGGCGCAGGCCCCGGCACGTTTGGCAGGATCGGCACCGGCGGCGTCACGACGCGCTGGTTCTGCGGCGAGGCAGCGGGGTCGGCGGCAGCACCCGGCGCCGCATCGGTCTCGTCGGGATCGCTGGGGAAGGAGGCGAAGCGTTCGGCAAGCGCGGCCTCGGCTTTGGCGTCCGGCGCTGGCGCCGGAACCGTTGCGGGCGCAGGCGCCTGGGGCGTTGCTTCCGGGGCGGGCGTCGGCGCGGCTTCCGGCGCGGAGATGGCAGGGGACGCAGCCTCACCCGCCGATGCCACCGGCTCCGGCGACGCGGTTCCGGCAACGGCTGGTGCATCGGACGCAGTCGGAGCGGCGGGCGTTGAGGCCTCACCTGCGCCGGCGGCAACCCGTTCGCCCGCCTTCTGCAAGGCCATGGCGCCGCCGATCTCACTCTGGTGCGTCGTCTTGTCGTAGACGCAGACGAGCGAACTTTGCAGGCCGTCGTCCAGCGCCTTGCCGCTGAGGACGGCGAGGCCGTAGCTGGCGGACCCGAAAGGGTCGACGGTGACGATGGGCGCCTCGATCAGCGCCGCCGCCGCCGCCCGGCAGGAGGCCTCGACATCCCGGCGGAAAGCCGCCCACGCATCGGGGCTGGCGGCCGACGCGACGATCGGCGAAAGAGACGCGACCAGCAGAGCGAGGGCGAGCGGGATTTTTTGGGACGGCATCGGCAACTCTTCTGCAGGAGAACGGGACCGTTCTCCCATCCTGCCGTTATCGCTGGAGAAATGGGAGTCATTGAGGCACGGTTTGCAGCATCGGATCGATCTGCTACCTCTCCGTTTACGTTAACGTCAAAGAATGGAGCCGCGCCGATGAGCCTTCCCGCGATTCTCAAAGGTCGGCTGCGGCTTCCGGTCATCGCCGCGCCGCTGTTCATCATCTCGCATCCCAAGCTCGTCATCGCCCAGTGCCAGGCCGGCATCGTCGGCTCGTTTCCCGCGCTCAACGCCCGCCCGGCCGCCCAACTCGACGAGTGGCTGGCGGAGATCACCGAGACGCTCAGCGCCTACGACGCCGCTCATCCAGATGCCCCCTCGGCACCCTTCGCGGTCAACCAGATCGTCCACCGCTCGAACGACCGCATCGAGGCGGACCTGGCGATGTGCGTGAAATACAAGGTGCCGATCGTCATCACCTCGCTCGGCGCAGTGCCCGAGGTGAACGCGGCGGTGCACGGCTATGGCGGCATCACCTTGCACGACGTCATCAACAACCGTTTTGCCCACAGCGCCATCCGCAAGGGGGCGGACGGCCTGGTCGCCGTGGCGACCGGGGCCGGCGGCCATGCTGGCACGCTGTCGCCCTTCGCGCTAATCCAGGAGATCCGCGAATGGTTCGACGGGCCGCTGTTCCTGTCCGGCGCCATCGCCACCGGCGGCGCCGTGCTGGCGGCCGAAGCGATGGGCGCGGACGGCGGCTATATCGGCTCAGCCTTCATCGCCACGGAAGAAGCGCGTGCCAGCGACGCCTACAAGCAAGGCATCGTCGAGGGGAGCGCTGCCGACATCGTCTACTCCAACCTCTTCACCGGCATCCACGGCAACTACCTCAAGGCGTCGATCATCGCCGCCGGCCTCGACCCAAAGCGCCTTCCGGAAAGCGATCCCTCGCAAATGGATTTTGCGGCCGCCGTCGGCGGCGCCAAGGCGTGGAAAGACATCTGGGGCTCCGGCCAGGGCATCGGCGCGGTCAAGGACGTGGTGCCGACAGCTGCGCTCGTCGCCCGCCTCGCCGACGAATACCAAGCCGCCCGCGCCCGCCTCACCCTGTAGGCCGAACCGACCGCCCACAAGGCAATACGCCGCTTGGTCGATTTTGCCGCTGATAACGCAACCCAGCGCGGCGCGCGCGAAATGCCGGCGGCGCTCGCATCGACAAAACTGGTCCGAAACTTTCTGCCGGACGCCCCTCCCCGGCCGATGTCGATTTGCGGCTTGAACTCGTCCCGATTTGTCGGTATCAGATCGCCGTCCGCGGGAAGCCATTTCTGGTCAGGGCATGCCGCTTTAGCTCAGTTGGTAGAGCACGTCATTCGTAATGACGGGGTCAGGTGTTCGAGTCACCTAAGCGGCACCATTTTTTCATTAATGAAAACAATATGTAAGATTACTAGAGTCGTTCTGCTAGGCATCCATGCCAACGTTGAGGTAACCTCCGGGGTAACCATTCCTCCTGATACAACTGCCTTCAAATCGTTGAGCTGCCAGCTTTCTGAAATTGTGAAATCGTCCGGAATCAGGGCACGCTTATGAAACTTCTCATGTCGGCAAGCAGAGAGACTTCGACGGTCAGCGCCGCGTTCAGAAGGTTTTTGCGATTGGTTACACAACCACACACACACAGAAAACGAATAAGCCTTCGCTACACATCCCTATAGGCTTCGTTTGATTTCGACGGAACCGCGTTCAAGTTCTCATGGATATTTTGGCACGGCGGCTTTGCGCCCATCTGAGTAGTCCAAATTGATCCCGCGCTGTCCTGAAACCTGCCGTTCATGAACTAAGCTCCGAACGGCGGTCAAAACGATCGGCACTGGGGCTAAGTAGCCGTTCCAGACCGATCTTTCGAACGGCAGGTCTTGTCAGTAGCCGCCATGCAGACTTTACCAGATCCGCATCGCTGGACTACAAAAGTCGGGCCGACAACGGATTGACAACCTCTCGGAGCAAAATGTTTGGAGCAGCCATCGGTCAAAAACGGGGCGGACGCCTAAGCAACGTGGGAGATCAGCCCACCTTCTCCTTGTGGCACAAGCTCGTGAACATAGTACGGAATGCCAGCGCTGCGGCACTTTCTACCCAGAAACTCGGCCTCGGAACTGTCATGCGTGGAGAGGATCACCTGATAACCTAGCTCGCGCACCATCTGCCGAAGCACGTCCATGAACGCGCTCGCGTGGATTACGTCGTTGTGCTGAAGTGGATCATCGAGGAGCAGGCCCCGCCACCGGGACCATCCGAACGTCGTGCTGGCCGCGAGCAGGGCGGCCACGCTTAGCGCCGAAAGCTGGCCTTCGCTGAAATATAGGTTAGGGTTCATCTCGAGTTGCTTTACCGATCCGTCAGCTTCGCTTCGCACGATCCCGGGGCGCAGCTCGGAACGCGTCACATGATGCTCCGCGCGGTAGATGATCGATGCATCCGCCCAAGTCATTAGCGTCCGGGCAAACCTCTGGATCGTGACGTTAAGCGGCGCCAGCACATCATCAGCATATGACTCCGCTCGCTGCTGGAGCTGGCTGCCAACGGCGTCAATTCGATCCCGCGCTCGTTGCGTAGACTCAAGCTCGCGACGCGCTTCCTCAACGCGTCTTTCCAGCAGCCGGCGGACATCAAGATCGGTTGCGGCGTTCTCAATACGCACGATATCTGCAATCCGCGCCTCGAGCCGGCGCAGCTGCTCGTCGCTCATCCATTTGCGATAGCCGGCAACAAGCTGCTGCTGCCTCTCGCGCACTTGCGAAACCTGCGCCGAACGTTCCTTGATCCGGGCGCGTCTTTGAGCCACTCGCGCTGTGTCGGGTTCCCCGCTCTCGCCAGCATCCATCCATCGCTTGACGAGGGCAGATCTAGTATTGGCCAAACTATCGAGACGAGCGTTGGACGCGGTCTGAGCCTGGGTCTCCCGAACCTCAGCCTCACGTTGGGAGTCCCGCGCCAATCTAGCCTCATCAGCAGTGGCACGTTCGATAGATATTCGTGAGGTGAGGTCGGAGAGCTGGCTCTCTATAGCTGCCTGCTCATTGTCGAGATCGACAAGTAGCCCCTTGTCGTCAACCCATATCTCGGCATGTTGCCGCAATGTGCTCTGTGCCGCCTCAACATCCTCGTGGGCTGCGTCCCTGGATTGCTGGAGCGTGCCACGCTTCGTCAGCTCCGCCTTCAGAACCGCATCAGCTTCCTTTAGGCGCACGTCGATCTGCTCTGGGGTGTCACTGGCGGCGAGCTTCCCATCAGTCTCGACAAGCTTCTGCTCAAGAAAAAGCGTCTCGGACTGGTCGTAGATCCCATCTGCCGAACCTCCCGCTTCGACAAGCTGCTGGCGCAGCTCCTGCTCCCGTGCACGCAAGGTCGCCATCGATGCTTGCAGCTGCTCAAGCTCCGCGATGGCGCGCTCGACATCCACGATCTGACGCCGAAACCCTTCGCTATCCACCCGGGCCTCCGCCAGCGCAGTGGCCAATTGCGATGCAGGCCCAGCATCGGCGGCGCTTTGCTGGGTAGCAAGGTCCGCAAGCCGCCCCGGCGGAAACTCAGAGGCGCAGACGGGACAGGTGACGTCGTCATGCCCCAGACGATGCGCAATAACAGAGACAGCTTCGGAGATGGCCCGTGTGCGATCGTCGAGCGCGCGAAGATCTGCGTTGATGCGCGCGATCATGGCTTGAGCAGCCGCGTCCCGCCCGACCAGAGCTTCGCGCTGCGCCCGCAGGTCCGCCCCTTGCCTGCTCGCAAGAAACGGCGTCAGCCGGTCGATCTCGGCGCGAGTCGCAGTCAGCTTTCCCGAGACTTCGGCCCTGCGTCGCGCAAGCGTGACCCTGTCCGCTAAAGCTCGGCGATCAGCTCGCTGCGCGGTCGCGCGCGCAAGGCCCTCCACCAGAGCATTGATGCTGACCCCGATCCTGCCTAGCTCAGCGTGCGCGCGCTCAAGCTGCTCAGCTGCGTCGCCACGACGCGATTGCGCATCCTCCAGCTGACGAAGAGCGGCCCGCACTCGCGTAAGGATTACAGAGCGTGCCTGCGCCTGCGCAGCTTGGCGCTGAGTGGCGGCCAAATTAGCTGTCACCCGCAAGAGCGAGGCGTCGGCTCCCGCAAGCTTCTCGACGGCTGCGGCCCGGCGCTGCTCGATATCTTCGGCCCTGCTCCGGATAGTCTGCGTCTCTGCGCCGGCTGCGTCGAAATCAGCCGCAATTTTCGCTAGCGTGTCGACGGCCTCGGTGTCGGCCACGCTACGCTGCTCGATTGCGCGAAGAAGCTCGGCGAGTGCCTCGAGCAGCGCCTCTGAAGGTGTGGATGGTTCCGGCATGCTCCAATCGACACCAGGCACCAGCCTAAGGACTTGAGCGCTTGCCAGCTCGACAGCGTTGCGCAGCGCTGCGGGTGAAACAGCTTCGTTCGAAGAGGAAAGCTGCCTGGCGCGATTGCGCTCGGCAAGCAGCGACGTCCAAGCTGCCAGCGACTCTGACGCCTCGCTAAGCCTCTTCGTTCGGCCGTCCAGAGCGCGAGTGAAAGCCCGTCGCACGCCGAGACCGCTCATCCGCTCACGGAGCGCGTTTATGCGGTCCACGCCAGCGGGACCTTTCAGGGCCTCCCACTGCTTCTCAGGCTTGCGAAGAGAGAAGCGCTGCGTCGCTGCCTGTCCCAGAAAGTGGGTGATAGAGAGATAGCCATGGAGATTGGCTATCTTCGCCCACTCCGAGCGCTTCAAAAGCTCCGCGATCGCGTCTTCATCCGGAACGAAGCCGGCGCCACGGTCGATCGGATCGCCGTCGCTGAACTGCAGGCTCACCCGATGGCTGTTCGCGGGCGCTCCGATGCGGGTCAGCGGATCGGGTTCCTTGCGCCGAGCGTCCGTCGGAATGTCCTGAAAGCGGCTGACCTGATTGGTGAGCGCCCACTCCACGCCATCGAAGAAGCTGGTCTTTCCGAGGCCGTTCGCTCCGGTGATCAGCGTGACACCCGGCCCGTCCGGAAGCTCAAAGGCGTAGCTGTTACCATAGATGCGGAAGTTCGAAAGCTCGACGCTGCGCAGGTAAAGCTCGCTCATGCCGGTGCCCCCCGCTCCAGCTCGATGAGCCGCTCAACGAGTTCGCCGAAGTCAAAATCAGGATCCTCGATTGCCTCCTCCCACCCAATAGGAAGACTAATGTTGGCCATGCTGTCGAGTTGCTGCGTAAGCTGCTCCGCTGGCCAAGGCCGAGCGATGAAGGTGCGTTCGAGAAAGCCTTTGGCGTCGTCAAGCGTGGGTGATCCCTCGAAAAGCCAGACCAGCTTTCGACACGTCCGATCATCTGCTTCGATCTCTGCTGCGAGCTGGCGCCATGCCGGATCTCGCAAGGCCCCGCTCGGCGCCGCCACAAATAGCTGCAGGTTCGGCGCATCGGAGCCCAGCCACGAACGAGCGATGGTCGCTTGGTTGCGATAACGACGCATCTGCTGATCAACGCTCGTTTTCAACGCTGATCCATCGAGCATTCCGAACAGCACGGGTATGCCGTCCAAGGTCGTTGCGGCGACGTGGTGCGGGAGATCGCTTTCACGCCGACCAATTGTGCCGCCGGCGATCGCGTCGCTAAGCACCTCCGAGTTGAACCTTGATCCGCTGAGCTCGTCGGGAGCTTCAGTCACGAACGCGCCTATGCCTTGCGCGGCCTCGATCATGAGCAGCATCAGCGGAAGAATCTCACGCTGCATCACTAGCCACCTCCTCGAGCATCGGTGCTGCGGTCTGATTGCGCCAACGAAAGATCGACTGAAAGTATTCTTGCAGTTCAGGCTCACCCGCCTCTAGAGCCATAACAAAGCTCTCATCCGCACCGATAATCAGGGGGTTCTCGATTGCCGAGATGGTGCCGACTGCTGGTGCGTCTGAAATGCTCCGATCCATCCTGAGCTCACCTTCCATCATCCGCACGGCCTCCTGCAACTGCGAAAGCAGCACCACGCCCGTGGTCCAAGCTTGATCCATCACGCAGCGCGTGCCGAGTCTGCGTTCATTGATCCAGCTTACGCCGCAGCTGTGGCCTGTCATCGAATCGTAGGCGACGTTGCCCGGATAGAGGCCCGTCGGTGACATAGGCATTCCCGAGCAGACCGCGAAAGCCAACGCGAAAATCGTCGATTTCGTCATAAACGGTCGCAGCGTCTTTGGCCCGAGCCCAACAAGCGCCGCCTCGCCAGCTGGCTCCCGATCGTCCTCCGAGGTGAGCAGGCGAAGGAAGCGCCGACAAAGCGCTTCATCGGCCGCGAGCGCAGCATGCCACTCGCTCCATCGATCCCAAAGACGCGCGCGGAGGGCTGGCTCGATTGGCCAGCCGGTCGGAGCCGCCGGAGGACCGAGTATCTCGTAAAGAACGGCGTGCAGCTGGCGCAGAACCTCGCGATCGAGCCGGCTCTGGATGGTTGCCACAAGCAAGGGCGCGGCGAGCTGGACTGCCGGACCGATGACGGCAGCATCCTGCCACTCAGCGACGGCACAGCGAATCTGGAGATCAGGGCCTGGCAGCGCCTTGCTGGCGCAAAGCGCGCCCAAGCTTGCGCGCCAGCTAGCAGCATCCTTCGTGTAGAGCGTGAAGCCGGCAGCATGGGCTCCGAGCCGAGCGAGCGCCGCGGCGAGCGGAGCAGCATCGACAGCGGAGATCTCGCTGTGAAGGGCGACGCTTCTTCCTCCCGACCAAATCTGGCCTGCATCGTCGGGCCCGAGCTCACAAGACCAAACAACAGCGCCCGCAGCGCCAGAGGCAAGGCTGATAGTCAGAGGCCCCGCGGCGGGCGCTGGCGCCACCGGCTCCGGCTCGACCGCCGGGCCTGGACCTAGACCAGTAAACCGCGCTGCGGCGCTTGCCGTCAGCGCCGGTGACTCTGGTCGAGTCGCGGATAGCGGCGGGTTCACCGCTCCGGGGTAGGCGGCAAGAACATCCTGAAATGGATCAAGGTTTGGCGCTGAGTCGGGGCCAAGTCGAAGAAACCGGCGAAACGGCTCGAACGGGGGCTGCCCGGTGAGGGTGATCGCCCCGCGCTTCGGTATGTTACCTTCGAACTCCACGCCGGTTGTGACGGTGATCGCCTTGCTGCCTATCTCGCGGTCGGCCTCTAGCACAAGGTAGACGGCGAGGCGATTGTGAAGCGCGCTTGTCCTCCGAAGCAGGCGCGGCTCTCGGGTATGAAAATGGATGCGCACTGCAGGGCGCAGCCTTTCGGCAATCTCATGCCATACGGCCGCGGGCATAATCGGAGTAAGGCGGGCGCGATAAGCGGCGAGGACGTCAATATCCGCTCCTGCTGTCCACGCCTCCTGCTCGATCGCCTCAAGCTCAGCGCGTGCCGGTCCGAGATCGAGACCCATGAGCATGGCGCCGATCTCGTGATGCTCGAGCGCGTTGAAGGCCGCCATGAGGAAATCGACCAAGCCCCCATCGCCATTGCCTGAAACGAACAGCAACGGGTTCTGAAGCTGGGTATGGATAGGCCCCGCCAGGCCCGAAGGTGCCCAGTATGTCGGTGTCTCGCCGTCAAGATGAGCTTCAAGGCCAAAGCCGATAGCCAGAATGACGACATCGTAGATGCGCCTAACGGCAGAGCCCTTGTCGACCACGACCCTGATCGGGCCAAGCGTGCTTGGCACAAGCTTGGTCACGGTCTGGTCCGAGTGCAGTGTCAATACGGTGTTGTGCCGCGCCGCCTCGAACTCAGCTCGCAGCATTGCGGCGACATCCCCGGCCGGACCAGCAGTCCAGTTCATGATCGGGAGGCCTGCATCTTTGGAGTCGGATCCCGCCGCAGGCCAATCGTAAAAATGCGGATGAAGAAAGCGCCGGCTTCCGTGCTGCAGCGAAAGGATGCCTGAGCTCCGCTCGAAGAGATCCAGCCATTCGAGCTCAGGGCAGGCTCGCGCAAGCGCTACTGCGGCCGTGATGCCCGCTGCGCCTCCGCCAATGATCGCGACCTTGCCGCCTCTGGGTCGGATAAGGCTCTCCGAAAGCATCGCATCAACGAGATTGAGTGCTCGCACCTGCTGTGCGTAGACGGTGACACGTTTCTCGAAACTCCCTAGCACGAGAATGCTCTGAGTCCCTGGAATTTTGGCGTTCTGAATGATCTGCTGGGGCGTCATGTCAGGGGCGTTCGAACATCTGTGACGAATCGCTTTCGGCAACAGGCACACACCACCGATACGGTCTCGGTCTGGCCTTCCATTTTCATAGCAGCTTGATAGCGAACTGCCGGGATTCTTCGCATCTAAATCTTATCCGGATTTCTTGCGGGACACGAGGGTGCAAGAGGCAAAGCTTCAGATACAAGTTGGCCGTGCTGAGCGAAGCGGTGCGGCAGCCAATTTCGAAGGTCCGCTTCAAAGTCTGCCACTGGCCGCAAAACAGCCGAAGGTAGGACGCGTTGCTGTCGGCAGACAGAGGATTGTGCCGGCGGCAGTTTCCGGCGGAAGCTGCCTTCGAACGCTTGGCCATCGAACGGCGCATGTTGGTCGTGTGCCGAACGTCAGCTTTCCACCGTTGCGTCCTTGAAGCGGACCATCAGCTTACGGCCCGTCTGCGCCATCGGAAACGATTTCCGCTACGCACCCATTGTCGCCCTCTCGAGTATATCGCTTTTCCCCACAAGCCACCAATCACTCCATCTAAAGATCCTGCCTAAGCGTCGGTTTAGTAATCGGGTGAATGCGGCGAAGTAACAGCAGGCCAGGCGCTGAGAGGCACAAAACGAGAAAGCGCCTTTGGTAGGAAGATTACCAGCTTGAACGACACTGCCTAATCTCAGTCCTTGTCGGGGGAGATGCCCGGTCAGGCGGAGAGGCAGCAAAGTAATACCGTTAGAGATTTTACGCCTTACTTCGCTCGCCCTAGCCTCGCGCCGCTGTCGATTTTTATAGCTCAGCATATCCCGGGAACACGGAATACCACCTGGAATGCACTTGCTGGTTCATCGTCGTCACCGATCCCGATTGTGACCGATCTGGAGCTTCTGCCCGGAGGGACCGGGAAGCGCCGGTGCGCTGTCGATGCGGGTGAGTTCGGCGAAGACGTCGTCAGAGGAAGCGCGGTTGCCGCCGATACCGGCTTCGAGAAGGGCGCGGTCGAGGTCGCTTCCCGATTCCAGCGCCTGCATTTCGGCGCCGGCCTGAATGCGGCCAGCCGTCATCTCCTGGCGCTTCTTCACACGCTCAAGTGATTCCATCGCGCTGCCGAGGCGTGAATTGACGCCGGCATGGCTGGACGCGATGGCGGACTGGGCCTTCAGCAGCGACTCGTTGGCCTTCACGCCATCGACCTCGCGCCGCATCGTCTGGATGCGCGTCTCGGTGTCCTGGACGGCGCGGATCATTTGACCCTGCTGTGCCTGCAGACGGTCGTGCTCGGCTTGGTCTCGGCCGATGTCGGCGCGGGCAGCGGAAACGCGGTCGGCAAGACCCCGGGCCAGATCCTCGCGACCGGCCGCCATCGCCGCGCGAGCGCTATCCATGTCCTTGGCTTCCTTGGCCTTCGCCTCCTCGATCCGGCGGGCCAGCACCTTTGTCGTCGCCATGATGCCGGCGAGATCGGAGCGCGCGCGCCGGAGCGCCGTATCGGCGTCGCGGATTTCCTGGTCGAGGATGCGCAGCGCCTGCGTATCGGCAGCGTTCTCGGCCACCTCGTTGACGCCGCCGCGCACGGCGGAAAACAGTTTGCCCCAGACGCTCATGCCGCAATCTCCCCGTTCTTCCATTCCTCGATGAGATGTGCCGCGTCCTCCGCATTCGAGACGAGCACCGCAACCTCCTCGATCACGACCTCGGCCGAGGACAGGGCCGACAGCGATCCGAACAGTTCATACCATTCCTCGCCGTTGATGATCGAGATGCCGAAGGTCGAAAGCGGTACCAGCTTATGCGTCTTGAGGATCAAACGCTCGAACGCCTCGCGGTTCGGGATGGAGGAAGCCGGGGCCAGCATGACGCTCGCCATCACCTGATCGCCGCCGGCGGTGACAAACACGTCGAGGAAGCCCTTTTCCTTGATCGTGACGCAGAGGACGTCTCCTTCCGGCGGGATGCTAACGTCGACGTCGCCGAGCGCTGCTGGGTCGGACGCGAAGAGCTCTGTCAATGTATTGAGGTTCCAGACTGTCACGCGATCAATTCCCCCTGTGTTTCGACGCGCCCACCTTCAAAAGGTCCCCGCGCGCGATATCTAGTGGCGAACCTCTATAGAACCAAGGCGGGAAACATGATCGGACGGCTCTTCGGCTGGGGATCGGGTTCGAAAGGCGAGGCGGCTGGCGCGCTGGCGCCCGAGCACGGCCCGCTCGGCGTCGTCCTCGGCGGCGGGGTCGAGATCGACACGCTGGGACTGCAGGCCGACACCGTGGGGTCGTCGCCCGCGATGCCGGTGCCGGCGGGCGGCATGATGATCGTCGCGGCCTATGGGGAGGCGCGCCTCGACGCCACCACCGTTCTCTCCCGCTACTACGACGACGGCGACACCATCCTGCAGGTCATGTCGGCCTCGGCCCAGCCCGGCGAGGAGATCTTCGACGTCAGCCTCTATCAGCCCTGGGACAGCGTCGTCCCCGCGAACGCTGCCGAATGGGCGGAATGGCGCGGACCGCGCGGCACGATCGGCCAGCCGCGCTACGACGCTGACGGCATCCTCTTCGACCGTTTCTGGGGCGAGGGAGAGGGCCGGGCCGACCTCGTCGAATTCGTCGAGGACATCGTCGACGGGCGGGTCCGGCGTTCCATCCACCAGTCATGCATGCTCTATGCGCGCATGCTGGGCACGCGGCAGGAGATGCTGCTCATCAATATCGAGCGCGACCTCGCCGACCGCGACTCACGGCAGGGCGCCTCGATCGAGTTTATCCTCGGCTATGGCCTTCTGCCCGGCGACGTCCGCCGGCTTTGACAGCCTGCCTGCACCCCGTGTTGGGTGTGCCGGCCTCTTTCAGTGTTCCGCCGGCGGCGCCGGTTTCTTGCTTCTTTCCGCCGGCGCTGCCGGCTTCGTTCGGAGTTCGCCCATGTTCGGATATGTCGCCGGCCTGCCGGCTTTCCTGGCCTACTTCGCGACGGGTCTTGCCGCGCTCGCGCTTTTTGCCGTCGCCTATTCTGCCGCGACCCCTCATCACGAGCTTCGCCTTATCCGAACTGGCAATACCGCGGCCGTCGTCGCCTTTCTCGGCGCCATTATCGGCTTCTCGCTGCCGCTGGCATCGGCTGCGGCCAATTCCGTCAGCATCATTGATTTCGTGATCTGGGCCGTCGTTGGCGGCCTCGTCCAGGGCGTCGCGTTCCTCCTTGCTACACTTACCATGTCCGGCCTCCCCGCGCGCATCACGGCAGGCGAGATGGCGGGCGGCACCTGGGCGGCAGGTATCGCGGTCGCAGTCGGCATGCTGAACGCCGCCTGCATGACCTATTGAGGAGGCCCGCATGACCAGACGCTTCACCGGGCGCCGGCCGCCCATCCTCGTTCTCGGCACGATCGCCGCGAGCGGGCTGGTGCTCTCCTCCTGCGGCGACACACCGCCTGCCGAAACCGTATACAATTCTGCGGCACAATGCATCGCGGCCGGCGTCGACAGCGACATCTGCAACGCCGAGTACCAACAGGCGCTGCAGCAGCATGTCCAGAACGCGCCGAAGTTCAACGCGATGGCCGTCTGCGAAGCCGAATACGGCGAGGGCCGCTGCATGGAAGCGGCCGCGCAGGGCAGCACGGGGACCGGGACCGGCGGCTTCTTCGTCCCCTTCATGACCGGCTATCTCGTCTCCTCGGCGATCTCGAACCTCACGAACTACGCCGCCTACCGGAACTACCGGCGCGACACCGGCTACAATTCCGCGCCGATCTATACCGGGCGCGGCGGGCAGACTTACCGTAGCGATCCACCGGCGATCGGCCAGCCGCCGCAGCCAAGGCCCTACAACGTCAACACGCGGACGGTGTCGCGGCAGGGTTTCGGCGGGCTGTCGTCGAACCGCGGCTTCTCCTTCGGCGGCTGAGGATGCGCCGCGTAGCAATCCCCGAGCGCGAAGGCTGGCGGGAAAAGGCGGAGGCCGTCGGCTTTGGCTTCCACGAGATGTATGGCGAGCCCTATTGGCTTGACGACGTCGCCTACCTCTTCACCATGGAGGAGATCGAAACGCAGATCGAGGCGCCGAGCGAGGAGCTTCACGCGCTTTGCATGGACCTCGTCGGCGATGTCGTCGCCAGCGAGCGGGACCTCGAGCGGCTTGCCATCCCGCCGGAGCTCTTCGACGCCGTGCGGTCTTCGTTCGAGAGCCGGCAGCGCCATCTCTACGGCCGCTTCGACCTCGCCTATACCGGGACGGGTCCGGCGAAGCTGCTGGAATATAATGCCGACACGCCGACCGGCGTCTTCGAAAGCGCCTACTTCCAGTACAACTGGCTGACCGACCAGATCGCGCTTGGTCGCCTGCCTAGCGGCGCTGACCAGTTCAATCTATTGCAGGAAAGCCTGATCGAGACCTTCGCGACATTCCCGAAAGGGCCGATCTTCCATTTTGCCGTGGTAACGGAAAACGAGGAGGACCGCGGCACCGTCGCCTATCTCATGGACTGCGCGATCCAGGCCGGGCACGCGACAGAGCTGATAGACATCTCCGACATCGGCATCGACCCCGTCGGCCGCTTCACCGACCCCGCCGATCGCGTCATCGACCGCTGCTTCAAGCTCTACCCCTGGGAGGACATGCTGCGCGAGCCTTTCGCCAAGCACCTCTCGACGTCGGGAACCGAATTCGTCGAGCCAGCCTGGAAGGCGATCCTCTCGAACAAGGGCATCCTGCCGCTCCTCTGGGAGCGGCATCGGGGTCATCCGAACCTGTTGCCTGCATTCTTCTCGGACGACCCTCGCGCCTCGAACCTTGACGCCGCCGTACGCAAGCCGCTGCATTCGCGCGAGGGCGAGAACATTGCCATCACCGAAGGAGGCGAGGAAACCGACAGCACCGAGGGCGACTACGGCGACGGCCCGACCATCCTGCAGGAACTGACGCCGCTCTTCAAAGCCGAAGGGCAATACGCCGTGCTGGGTCCCTGGATCGTCGGTGACAAGGCCGCAGGCCTCGGCATCCGCGAGGACCGCTCGCGCATCACCCGCAACCTCTCCCGCTTCGTGCCACACGCCATCCTCGACGAGGCGGACTATGCTGCTTTCGAGTAATGCGTTGAAGTGCTGGCGAGCTTCGGTGGCGCTGAATACGGCCCGCGGGATTGAGTTGGGTCGCGTTCAAGGATCGACAGATCATAATGCTCCGGCTTTCGCGTCGCCTTGACCCATCTTTAGATAAACGAAGTTCGAGGCCGATCAGCTCGGGCTAGCTGCGACGCAGCAGATAGCGATGATGGTCGACACGCTCGTGGACGAATTCGCGGGCGACTTTGTCGTACTTACGCAGCACCGTCAGCAGCTTCACCTGCTTGACGCAGTTTGCGAACAGGACGTGCGTGCCGCCCGTTTTCCGTCGAAACGATGTTCGTTTCCACCTTGCCTCTCATGCCGCTTCCACGGCAACCAGAACGGCGTAGCCAGCCGCCGCAAGCGTTCTGACGTCCCTCTTCGTCAGTTGCGGATAGCACCCTACCTTGCTGTCGGAACGGCCGCGGGAATGCTCCGAAGCGGCGGCTCCTTCGACGAAGGCAGCGACGAACTGCTAGATTTCAGTGCTTTCTGCGAGTGCCAGGGCATCCTCTACATCAACACCGAGGTAACGAACCGTGCTCTCGATCTTGGTGTGCCCAAGAAGGATCTGCCCGGCCCGAAGGTTGCCGGTTGCCTTGTAGATGATCGATGCCTTCGTCCTTCGAAGCGAATGCGTACCATAGTCCTCTTTTCGAAGGTCGATTCCCGTTACCCATTCGTCGGTGAGGCGGGCGTACTGGCGTGTGCTCAATTGAGCTGAATGATCAATGCGGATCGGGAAGGCGTAGTCGTCGATAGTCCCGCCGCGACGTTCCAACCATGAACGAAGGCTTCCTCGCGCCGCTTCCAAGAGCTCGAACTGCACAGGCCGCTTCGTTTTTCGTGGCACGACAATGGCCCGGGCCCGGACGCGCCCTCCCGACACGAGGTCGCCGATCTTGACTTTGACGACGTCACAGCCGCGCAGCTTGCTGTCGATGTCAAGATCGAAGAGCGCTCGGTAGTGCACCCGGCCTTCGTGATCGAGCCAGAAGCGGAGCGCCCAAACTAGTGGTGCCTTCAGCGCAGTTTCGCGCCAACCGTTCTTCCAGCGTTCCAAGCTTTCCGGTCGCCAATGACCGGATCAAACTGTGAATGTTCCATCGTCGTTCTCCCACGGCCAAAATGGCCGAAGGGAGACCTGATTTCAGTTTTGGATTGGCTTCTCCGCGCCGACCGGCAGCGACCCATCATTGTCATTGTCGAGCAATCAATGGTGTTCCAAAAGCGAGATTGTGCTTCGCAGGTCGCGGCTGCCCGGCTCCAATTTAAGGCCATCTGTAGCATCGACAATCTATCGATGAGACATGACCGTTCTCGCCAAGGGCCAGTAAATCCGGCAGGTCTTGGCAACGAAAAGGTAAAAACGTCCCAAGGAAAGCAACCTGTCAAAGCTAGATAAACGATTATCCCGCAATAGAGGCCGATTTGATCAAACCAGCGAAACTTTCGGGGGCGCAACTTGGTGTTAACCCCGTCAACGTTCTTCCATCTTGCAGAAACGGATTAGGTGGCTAATTCATGATCGGGAAAGTTGATGGGGAGCAGATCAGCAGTGATCGCAAACCAGAGGCCCCCATGACAGCCCTTCACCTCGCAGTCACTGACAATCGACTGCCGCCCGAAGCGGATGTCGTGCTGGATAGCCTGTCCCATCCCGTACTGGCTTTGGACCACGACGAGGAACTGACATACGCGAACGCCTCGGCCCAAGGCTTGCTAGGAGGCTGGATCGTCGGCCTCCGTTTTAGGGATGTGTTTCCCGAACATAAGGATCCGCTCGACCGTCTAGCCGCCGAAGGCAAGCCGTTCATGGTCACCTCGAAGGAGAACTCCCGCTTTAGGGCATTTCTCGGCGCGGCCACCAAGACGGGGCGCGTGTTAAGCCTTTTTCCAGACGACATGGAAGCTTTATCCGTGGTCGTCGACAAGGACGAGCTTACCGGCTTGCTTAAGCGCAGCGGTCTCAGTGCGGGGCTCGAGAACGCTCTTGCCGTTTCTCCTAGCGAGCAGCGTTGCGTAGCGGTGCACTGCATCGATCTCGATAGGTTCAAGATCATCAACGACACTCTCGGCCACGGGATCGGCGACTTGCTTCTGCAGAAGGTGGCGAACCGGATCCGGTCGGCATGCCGAAAGGACGACTGTGTCGCCCGTATCGGCGGTGATGAGTTCGTGGTCGTCCAGACAGGTATCGTCGATCAACAGGATACGGAGCGGCTGGCCTCCCGGCTCGTGGACTTAATTGGCAGGACCTACGTGTTGAGTGGCCACACAGTAAACATCGGCGCCAGCGTCGGAGTCGCAATCGCAGAGCCCGGCAACGGACCCCGCGACTTGCTCAGGAACGGCGATCTCGCCCTATATGAAGCCAAGCGAGCCGGACGCGGTCGGTTTCGCGTCTTCGAAGCGGGCATGGACGCGGCCCTCCGCGACCGCCGGGAACTTGAGATCGACCTTCGCCGAGCGCTCGCCCTGCTACAGTTCGATGTCCACTACCAGCCGTTCGTCGACCTCCAGTCGAACAAGGTCATGGGGTTCGAGGCTCTCATCCGCTGGCACCATCCCGTTCGGGGGCGGGTATCGCCGGTCGACTTCATTCCGCTTGCTGAAGAGACGGGCCTCATCTGCAAGATCGGGGAATGGGTGCTTCGTACCGCTTGCTCCACAGCCATGACGTGGCCGGACGAGATGACGGTCGCCGTAAACGTGTCGCCTGTCCAGTTCAAGTCCGATGCCCTCGTCGAAACCGTACTCTCGGCGCTTGCCCATGCGGGACTACCTCCTCACAGGCTGGAGATCGAGATCACCGAAGGTGCGCTCCTCGACAATACGGAAAACGTGCTGCGGACACTGCACGCCCTACGCGATCTCGGGGTGAATATATCGATGGACGACTTCGGTACGGGCTACTCCTCGCTGAGCTACCTCCAAAAGTTTCCCTTCAGCAAGATCAAGATTGACCGATCCTTCGTCCAAGGTGCCAGCGAAGGCGGGGATAGCGAAGCCATCCTCAAGGCGATCGCAGTCCTTGGACAGAGCCTCGGAATGTCGATCACCGCCGAGGGGGTCGAGACCCAGGAGCAGCTCGCCCATATCCGCGGAGAGCACTGCACCCATGTCCAAGGCTTCTTCACGGGCCGCCCCATGTCGGCGGACAGCATCCCTAGTTTCCTCGCCTCGTGAGAACCAACATGCCAGACACACTGTACCAACTCGTCTACTACAGCCGTAACGAGATCTCGGCAGACAATGCGGACTTTGCGGCCGAGGTGAACTCCATCCTCGAGACCAGCCGCCGCAACAACGAGGCCGTCGGCATTACCGGCGCGCTGCTATTTAACGCCGGCGTCTTCGCACAAGTATTGGAAGGCCCGCTGGCAGCCGTTGAGGCTACCTTCGAGCGGATCCAGCAGGACTATCGC